>JADKKK010000005.1:0-300000 GCA_016720545.1 Myxococcales bacterium | reverse complement strand
CAGGTCGACCCCGCCGCCATACGCGGGCAAGCCCGCTCCGCCACCGAACGCGGGCAGGCCCGCACCACCGCCCACCGCGGGCAAGCCGGCCTCTCCACCGAACGCGGGCAGGCCGGCACCACCGCCTGCGAACGCGGGTAGCTCGGCGGTGCCGCCGAACGACGCGGGGAGGTCGGGTCGCCCGCCCACCATCGGCAGGTCGGCGGCGGGAGCCCCGACCCTCGCGGGGAGGTCGGGCGCGACAGGAGCGGGCTTCGCGGCGCGGGCGCTCGGCAGCGCGGGCGCCTGGGGCTGGAACGGGGACGGCAGCTCGATGTCGAGATCGAGGTCACCGAACGCGGGCGCCGCCGGCGCGGCGGCTGGAGGCGGCGCGGCGGCCGGAGGCGGCGCGGCGGGCGCCTTCGGCGGCGCCTTCTTCTTCACGGCGGGCATGCCGATGTCGCCGAAGCCCGCGGGCGCGGGGAGGTCGTCCTCGACCATGCCGAAGCCGACGAAGGACGGCGACGGCGGGCGCGCCTCCGCAGGCGCAAACGACGGGGCCGGGGCCGCAGATGCGGGGGCCGCGGCGGCGGGCTTCGGAGGCGCCTTGCGCGGCGGCGGCCCGTTGGAGATCGCAGGCAGGTCGAGCTCGAGGTCGTCGAGCGCCGTCGCGAACGAGCCGATGCCCGCGCCGCCCGGCGGAGGCGCCGCCATCCCCTTCACTCCGAGGATGTCGTCGAAGTCGGGCGGCGGCACGTTCGGCGGGACCGACTGGATCGGCTCGGCGCTCGGGTGCGGGACGAGGAACGAATGCCCACACTGTGGGCACCGCATCTTCAGTCCGGCCTTGGGGATGCGGCGCTCGTCGACTTGGTAGGGCGCTTGGCAGGACTCGCACTCGACTTTGAGCATGGCTCCTCGTGCCGGTCGCCGCAGACTCGCGCGCCCGGTCTCGAGATCGTACCACAGCAGAAAGGCGGTTTCGGCGAATGAAAGCCGCGGGCAGGGCGGCAAAGCCCGCGGGCACGGCAGCGCGGGATGCTAGCCTCCTGCCGCCTTGGGTCACCTCGCCCCGCCCGCGCCGCCGCCCCCGATCCCGCGCGCCTATGCGTGGATGGCGCTCTCCGCGGTGCTGTTCGCGGCCATGAACTTCTTCGCGCGGCTCGCGAGCGCGAGCGCCCCGTGGCCGCTCGTCGGAGCCGCTCGCGCGCTCACCGGCGCGCTCATCGCCGCGCTCGTCGCCACCGCGCGCGGGGTGCCGCTGCGCCCGCGCGCGCCACGCCGCATGTGGGCCCGCAGCGCGCTCGGCACCGCCGCGATGGTGTGCACTTTCTACGCGCTCTCGCGACGCGAGATGCCGCTCGGCGACACCACGACCCTGCTGAACCTCACCCCGGTGCTCCTCGCCGTGCTCACCCCTACGTTCCTCGGCGAGCGCACGGGCCCACGCGTCTTCGTCGCCGTCGCGATCTCCTTGTCGGGCGTGGCGCTCGTGCTCCGGCCTGCGGCCCTGTTCGGCGCCGCCGTGGCGACGGGCACCGGCGCCCTCGTGGCGGGCTCGGTCGCGACCCTCGCGTCCGTGTTCGGCGCCTTCGCGATGATGGCGCTCCGCAGGCTCGGCCAGTCCGAGGCCCCCGAGCCCATCGCGCTGCACTTCTCGCTGGTGGCGGCCGCCACGTTCTCGCTGCTGGCCCTCCCGACCCTGCGCCTCCCCAGCGCACAAGATGCACTCTACATGTTCGCGGCTGGCGTTTCGGCCGGGCTCGCGCAGCTCGCGATGACCCGGGCGTATGCGCTGGAGCGGGCCGCGCGGGTGTCGGCGGTGAGCTACCTCGCGGTCGCGGCGAGCGCGGCCGCAGGCGCCCTCGCGCTCCACGAGTGGCCGGCTCCGCTCACGCTCTGTGGCATGGGGCTCGTCGTGGGGGGTGGCCTCGTCATCGCGCTCGATCGCGCCCCCGCGCCACCGCCCGCATCGCCGCCCTCGGTCCCTTCCCCAGCGTCGCGCTGAGTGGATGTTCGCCGTACCCACTCTTCAGCGGCCCGCTGACTTGCATCCCGACCTCCCTCGGCGCGATCGGCGCGGACGTAGAGGAACGACTCAGTCGCCGCCCGCGGCGTCGACGCGGATCGGCGGACACGCAGCGTCGCACACGAACGGCACGAGCGGAGCGCACTCGGGCGAGGGGCTCCCGAGGGTGATCTCCTCGCCGGCGAGGCCGAGCGCGAGCGCGATGGCGTCGCATGGGCGGTTCGGATCGTCCCCTTTCTCGAGCAGGTCGCGACCACCACAAATGAGGTTGCTAGCCACCGAGAAGAGCGGGCTGTCGCACAGACTGGTGGGAGCGGCATCACCGACGCTGGGGTTCTGAAACGATCCGACCAGGCCGAGGAGCTTGGACGCCGACACGATGCCCACGAGGTTGCCGCGAAAGCTCAGCGCTCCGCTCGGCGATCGCGCGAGCGTGGCCACGAACACGGAGCGCGACTGCTCGAGGACCTGGCCGAACATGGGAACGCGCACGGAGGCCGTGGTGCCGTTCAACACGAGCCGCCCGTTCGTGACGTAGCCCTGGGCCGAGAGCACCTCCTGATTCGCGCGCGGCCCGAACCACACGTCTCTCCCGGTGCCGTCCCAGCTCGGCTTGTGAGCCTGGTCGTTGGTCTCGGTGCACACCTGCAGCTGCGTGCGGTCCTGCGCTGCGGCGGCGTCGCGACCCGCGTCCGCGTCCCGCCCTGCGTCCGCGTCACGACCGGCGTCCGCGATCACGGCCCCGCCGCCGCGCCGCTGGACCCCGCCGGTCGCGATGAGCGAGAGCACGACCGCGTCGTCGTCGGAACCTTCGTTGTAGTCCTCGATCCGTACGAGGAGCCCGCGGCGGCCGTCCTCGAACTTGCCGGAGACCTCGGTCTTTTCGATGTCCTTCAGGCCGACCCCCCCGAGGGCGAGCAGGCTCTCGCCGCCGAGATCTGCGCCGTTCTCGTCGTCGCTGCGCACCGCCGCCGTGCACGGCTCGCTCGGCTGCACGCACGACACCTGGGGGCGCCCGGGCACGCGCTCGTCGCGGTTCTCACACGTGCAGAGACTGTCGAAATCGTAGCGGCGCGGGAGGTCCCCGAAGCCGCCGAAGGTCACCTGCCGCACCGCGAAGACGTGGGTGGTCTGGCGCGTGCCGCCGGGAGCGCTGGGCGGTGGGGGCGGGCGCGCGTGAGGGCAGGGATCGACGTCCGGGCCCCCCGCGTCGGGCACGCTCGCCTCGGGCGGCGCCGGTGGCCGCGGGGTGTCGGGCTCGAGCTCGACGCCCACGAGGAGCTGGCAGGCGCCCACCGCGGCGGCGAGCGCCATGACGACGAGCCCGAGCCGCCCGACTCGCCGGCTCATTGGAACTCCCCCTGGAGCCGGAGCCCGTCGGCAGCAGGCGTGAGGACAGCGGTGATGGCGCGACCGCGCGCTCCGGTCTTCGCGGAGCTGTAGACCAGCGTGCCACCCACGGCGAGGCCGACGAGTCCTAGGGGAATGAGCACGGTGGAGAGAGTCCCGAAGAAGCTGGCGCGGTCGTGGAGATCGTTGGCAGTCCGCCACGGGGTGGTCTGTCCGTAGCATACGCCACGAGGGTCGAAGTCGAGGCCCGTGTCGTAGGCTACGCCGGAGGCATCGGTCTTGGTGCTCAAGGCGCCGCCGGTGTTGTCGCGGCAAGCGTTCTTCGCCGCGTCGTTCGTCGTGATCGTGAGGACGCCGAACACGCCGCCAGCCGCGAGGGTCGCGAGCCCCACGCCGCCGATGACCAGACCGGTCGTGCGGCGCGCCCGCGCACCGGCGACGCGATCGAGGTCCTCGAGGGTCGCGTCGTCGCGCGTCCCCGCGATGGGGCGCGCGGCGCCGGGCCGCGCGCCCGGCACGTCGGCGAGCGCGGGCACCTCGAGGGTCGTGATCGCGCCCTCTGCGGCGATGGTGACGCGCAGGGTGGCCTCTCGCTTGCCCGGGGCGGAAACCCGCACGACGTGCTCACCCACGTTCAGCGCGATCCCCGAGGAGCGGCTCGCGGCGCCGTAGGGATCACCGTCGACCAAGACGGTCGTGGACGGCGACGGGGACGGCGGTAGCACCACACGAAGCCTCGAAATCCGGGGCGCGAGCGCGGCGATGTGCTCGTCGGCGAGGCGGACGCGATCCTCGCGATTCGCCTTCTGCGACAGCGAGCGCAGCTCGTTGAAACGCGCGAAGGCGAAGGCCACCTTCCCCTGCTCCTCGTAGCAGACGGCGAGGTTCTGGAGGGTGCCGCCCGCGGGCGCCAAGCGGTAGCTCTCGTCGAACATCGGGCACGCCGCCGCGAAGTCGCGCCGCACCATCGCGGTCTTCGCCCGCTGGAAGAGGTCCTCCGCCTGCGCGAGGTGGGCCGGGGACGGCTCGTCGGCGAAGCACGGCGTCGACGCGAGCAGCACCACCGCCCCCAGCAGCCCGCGCGCGGCGCCGACGAGTCCCCGCGTCGAGTGGGGCGACCGCGGTGACTCAGGCGAGAACAGGCTCTCGCTGTGGCCTCTCGACGGCATGCAGGCCTCGAGCATACGGGCGACGCGACCCGGGGCACAGACCAATCGCCGGAGCTCCGCCGCGCTTCGCGCCCCAAGGAGCGGAGGCGCAAGACGAACGGCGCCACGCCGACTCCCGCGCGGGTGCGGCGAGCGCCAGCGGGGCGATGGGGTCGCGGGTGATGGCCTTCAGTACCTGGCCGAGGGTCGCGGCGGCGGTCGGCAGAGCGCCCGCGAGCGCCTCGTAGAGCAAGATCCCCAGCGCCCAGACGTCCGCGCGACCGTCCACGTCGGCTTCGCCGAAGACCTGCTCGGGGGCCATGTACACGGGCGTGCCCACGAGATCGCCGGTGTGGGTCGTCGAGACGGACTCGGAGAGCGAGGGGCCGAGCTTCGCGATGCCGAAGTCGACGACCTTCACCACCGGGTCTGCCCCCGTCCCGCCGACCCGTCGAACGAGGAAGACGTACGCCCGTTCCGCTGACGAGGGCGAGGGCGACGCCTCGTCACTCCTTCTCGTCGCTCTTCGCCTCGGCTTGGGCTGGCTCCGTCGCGCCTGCGGCGGTCTCGACGGGTCCGCGTCCCTCTTTGCCCACGGCGGGCGCGCGAGGCTCGTCGACGATCGAGCGGCGCACCTCGGCGATGAATCGTCGAAGCTCACGCACACCCAACGAGAGGAGCGCGAGCGCCGTCAGGCACGAGATCGCGATCCCGATGAGGACCCGGTCGTCGCGAAATCGGATCACCAGGCGATGCTCTCCCGCGGGCACCTTCACCGCGAGCAGCCCGTCCGACGAGAACACGCTCCCGACGTTGGACTGGAACGCGCGATGCCAGTTCTGGTTCACGACCACGGTCGCTTCGCGAGAGGCTGAGACCTTGAGGACGATCTGATTCGGACTCCAACTCTCGCGCGTCACGCTCGCGCTCGTTGGGTCCTGCGCGAGCTCTTCGGCCGGTAGATCTCCGCGGAGGGCCTTCGACTGCGGGAAGGCGGTCTCCTCGAAGCACTGGAGCGATCCGAGCGACACGTCCGCGAAGACCTGGGCGTCCCAGCGGTTGCCCCTCGACTGCGCGAACGCGGCGACGCGCGGACGGGGAGGCTCCATTTCGTAGGCGCCCTTCAGCACCGCGGGCGCCTGGTAGGTGACGAAGACGATGACGCCGGTCACCACGGCGACGACGGCCGAGAGGATCGCACCGATGAGCTTGGTCCTCCGAAACTCGGCGACGTACTTCGAGGTCGCGAAGATGGCCACCACGCGCTGGAAGGTCCACATGGCCTTCTCCTCGACCCACGTGAGCCCGCGCGCGCCGCCGAGGCAGACGAACATCGAGACCACGACCACCATCCGGTGCGGAGCCCTCAGCTGTTCGAAGATGGGGAGCTTGCGGAGCAGGGAGTTCGGCGCCCACGGCGCGAAGTCCCCGACGGCCGTCGCCACGAAGAGGATCGCGAAGAGCGCGAGGACGAAGCCGCGCCGCTCGAGGACCCCTGCCGCGCAGGCGAGCGCGAGCATGCCCACCCCAACGAACGCAGAGACGCCGTCGAAGCCGCCCATGTTCACGAGGCGCGACAGGATGTCCGGCAAGCCGAGCGACTCCTCCAGCTCCCAAATGCGCGGACTCCCGACGACCACCCCGATCATGGGCAGGAGCTTCGCCATCGAGAGCGCCACCGAGACGACCCCCATGATGGCGATGGACTCGAGGGGGGCGAGCCTCCGCACGCCCCTCCGTGTGGCAGACGGGTCGAGCGTGGCCCAGACCGTGAGCGGCACGCACGCGGCTCCCAGGACGAGGAGCGTGTAGGGGACCGTGTAGAGCCCACCCTGGAAGACCATCCAGGCGATGAAGACCCCTCCGAGCACCGACCAACTCCGGGAGCGGAGCCCGCGAAGGAGGCACAGGAGGACCCACGGCATGAGCTGGAAGCTCCAAAAATTGAGCCAGCCCCACCTGAGGACGACCGTGAAGAAGCCGTTCGTGGCGAAGGTCATGGCCGCGAGCGCGGCGGCAATGACCGACGCATCGAGCTGGCGGGCCAGCCGATACATGCCTTCCATGCCGATGAGAGCGAGTAGGAAGTAGGCCATTCGCCGCCCGGGGCCGACACCGAAGACGAGCTTGAGGATGAACTCGGGAGCGAAGGTCGAGTCCTGAGGGTTGGCGATGCCGACGATGCCGCCGCAGTAGAAGGGGTTCCACGCGGGGAGCTCGCCGAAGCGCGAGACGGTGTGAAGGGCCGCTTGCTCGTGGGCGTAATAGAAATGCTCGTCATGCCCGGTGCTGATGCGCCAAGGCTTCTGGAGCACCTCGGGCAGCACGAAGAGCGCGGCGAGCGCAAACAACACGAGCCGCAATCCGAACAGGGCGAGGAGGACGTCGCTCGCGCGCTTGGTGGTCGGGCCGAAGATCACATTCGCCTCGGCACGACCGGGACGGTCGTCGGGGTCAGGGGCTTGCCTTGGGGATCCGGCCAGTGGTCTCGAATCCCCTCGTCGAGGACGAGGTAGACCTGAGTCAAGCTCAGCGAACGCCGGGCGGCTATCGAGCGGACGGAGTCGCGCTCGAACGCGCAGCGATGGTCCTCCTGGGACCACTCTTGTCCGGGGAACGCCGCCTTCGCCTGAGACCGCTGCTCGGGCTCGGCGGCCGCAATCTCCGCGAAGATGGCCTTACGATCCGCGAGGCTCAACCCGAAGCGGTGGCCGTCGGCCGTGTCGCCCGGGATGGGGACGGGCCGCTTCGCGAAGGCGAGGGGCCTGAGACAGCGGCCCGCGACGCCGATCCCGAAGCAGAACGCGAGCCCGTGGAACCATATCGCGAGTCGGCGCGCCTTGCCGCTCCCCCCGAGGCCCTCCAGGTACACGACCGCTCGATAGCCGCTCTTTGCATCCATCACTCGACCTCGATCTCGGCGAAGCCACCGCCGCTCAGGTGCCATGAGCGCACCTCGATGCGAACGCGGTCCACGGTCTCGTCCACGTCGTACGCGATCCATGTGGGCTTGGGTCGATAGCCCGGGAATCGGCCGTCAATGCTCTTGACGACCTTCTCACCGAGGAAGGCCTCCATGTGAAACTCGTCGGTCGAGCGGTCGGCGTGGGGCAGGTTGCGGGCGTTCAAGAGGCGAATGCGCGACACGCTGCGGGGTCGCGCGAGGCGAACCTCTACCCAGCCCGCGGTGGCGTCTGGGAGCAGCCACTCGGTGCGAACGAGCCCATCGACCGCGGCCTTCGGCGTGAAGGCATCCCCCCACGAAGCGGAGGCCTCGGGCGTGAGCACATGGGAACCGCGGCGCAATAGCAGGGCGCCCAGAACGACGAGGCTCGCAAAGAAGGCGAGGCCGCCGATCCGTCGCCGTCGGAGTTTTCGGATGGCCGCCGGGGAGAGCGCGGCGCGCGTTCGCTCGGCGAGCTTCTGCGTGAGAGAGTCGAGGTGCTCGTCGAAGGCGGTCCGCGCCTCGGCGGACAGCTCGGCGCTGAGGGGCGTGGACTCCTCCGCCTCGCCTTCGAGCGCAGCATCGGCCGCGCGGAGCAGGATGGCGGCCTCGGCCACGGAGCCCTTCGAGGCGAGGAGCATGGCGGCGTCGAGCCTCGCCGAAGCGACGGCCGCTCGCCTCCGCTCGCCCAGGGGCTCGGTCTCGCCGCGCGCGGAGGCGCTCTGCTCCAGATCGCGGAGCAGGAGGCCACTCGAGAGCTTTCGGAGGAGCTGGGGCACGCGCGCGGCGAGTCTAGAGCAGCCGCGCTCGGCCAGCAGGAGAATCAACGTCTGCCTTCCCCGCCTAAAGTTACCGCTCGCTAGGCGGGGTCGCGCTCGCGCTCGGAGAGGTCGATTTCGACCTCTTGCCCCGTCGTGTCGAGCACGGACTGGCAGGGCAGGATCATGCCTTCGGCGAGGGTGGCGTCGTCGAGCGCGTCGTTCGCGCGCATCGTGACGGAGCCCCCCGAGAGCCGGACCGCGCACGACCCACAATAGCCCTCTTCGCACGACGCGGCGAGCCGCAGACCTGCGCGTCGGCTGGCCTCGAGGAGCGTGTCGCCCTCGTGGACCGTGACGAGGTGAACACGTTTCCCGGCCTTCACGTGGAGCGTCCCGGCGCACCCGCGCGGCCGCTCGCCCGCGCGGGGGCTCGCCGCGAAGCGCTCCGAGAATCGACGCGCCGAGGGCACGGAGCGCGCGTCGAGCATCGCGTCGACGACGGCTTGAAACGGGGCTGGCCCGCACACGTACACGTCGGGCTCGCCGCCGCCCAGGGTGCTCTCGAGCGCCTCGGCGGTGGGGAGCCCGTGCTCGTCGTCGACGTGGATCGTGAGCGTGAAGCGAGCCCCGAAGCGGGCCTCGAGCTCCCGAAGCTCCGCCTCGAACACGACCGACGCGCGATCGCGGCTCGAAGC
Source organism: Myxococcales bacterium (assembly GCA_016720545.1). Classification (NCBI taxonomy): domain Bacteria; kingdom Pseudomonadati; phylum Myxococcota; class Myxococcia; order Myxococcales; species Myxococcales bacterium. Next base: position 291,094 of record JADKKK010000005.1, on the reverse strand, counting down.
GAAGAGCCGCACGGGGCGCTCAGTCGCCGCGAGGGCCTCCTCGGCAATCGCGCGAACGGGGGTGATCCCGCTCCCGGCCGCGAAGCACACGATCGGTCTCCCGTGACGAGCCTCGCTCGATTCCCGAAGAACGAACCGCCCGCGGGGTGTCGACACGTGGACGACGTCGCCCTCGCGCACGTTCTCGTGGAGGAAAGCCGAGACTCGCCCGCCGGGGATGCGCTTGACCGTGATGCGCACGGAACCCCCGCCCGCCGAGGGTCGAGAGAAGGAATACGAACGGCGGAGAACCTCACCTGCGACCTCCACCTCGACCGTCGTGAACTGCCCTGCGTCATGTCGGAACACGGGCCAGAGCGCCTCGGGTACGGCGAGCTCGAACGACTTCGTGCCTCGAGCTTCGTCGACGACCCGTGACACGGTGAGGGCGTGGGCGTCGTGCGAGCCCTTCGGTGTCGCGTCCTCCGTGCTCCGGCCGATGCGGCGCACGAGCGCGCCGCGAGACACGAGCTCGTCTCGGCGACTCCACCAGACGCGCCCGTAGTCGTAGAAGGGCACTCCCGGGAAGAGGTGGTGGACGAGGTGGTAGTTTTGAGAGAGCAGGAGCGGCGTGAGGAAGCGGTGCTCGATCACGGACGTGGCGCGGAAGGGGTCGGTGCGGCCCAGCACCACGTGCGGATGATGGGGGAGCCAGTCGAACGAGAACGCGAGCAGCATGATCCCGAGCCGCGCCGGGACGGCCCAGAAGAGGAGCGCCTCGCGCCCGTACCCTGCGACGCCCAGCGCCACCATGGGCCCGTAGGTGAGGACGAGCCCGAGCACCGCGCCGGCGACCTCGCCGCGAGGACGTGATTTGCCCTGTCTCGCGTAGAAGACGTAATAGGCCATGTCTTGTGTGGCGAAACGAAAGAGGCGCGACCAGGCGCTCCCCGCGCCGCTCCACATGTCGGGGTCACGGACGGGATCGTTCGTGTTGCGGTGATGCTCGAGGTGCAGGTACCGGAACGCGGAGAACGGCGCGGTGAGGACGAGCGCCATCGCCCACCCGACGAGCTCGTTCAGCGGAGCCGAGCGCGCGACCGACCTGTGCGAGGCGTCGTGCATGGGGGTGAACGCCGCAAACGCCGCGACGCCTTGGAGCGCCACCACCAGCGGTACGGGGAGGCGCCCCGTGGCGCCCAGCCACGCGAGCGACACGAAGGCCCCGAGGGCCCCCGCGGCGAGCGCGAGGGTGGGAACGGCGATCGGTGGCGCGACGAGATCTCGCGGCGACACGCTCGGTACGGCTGGAGACATCGCCGGCATCCCGCGACCTTGCCACGAGCCCGTGCTTCTTGAAAGGCGGACACGAAGGGCGCTCCGCGGCTGAGCACGTCGTCGAAGGTCTGCTCACCGCGGGGTCACCGCCGCGACGCCAAGGGGCTCAGAGCCCCATGCCCGTGAGGCCAGGGTGGTCGTCGGGACGCCGGCCAAGCGGCCACCGGAAGAGGCGCTCGCCCTCCGAGATCGACACGTCGTTGATGCTGGCCTCACGGCGCCGCATGAGGCCGAGCTCGTCGAACTCCCACTGCTCGTTGCCGTGGCTCCGCTTCCACGCCCGCGCCGCGTCCTGGCACTCGTAGACGAAGCGCACGGCGATGCGGTTGCCCGTGAAGGCCCAGACCTCCTTGATGAGGCGATACTCGAGCTCCGCGCGCCACTTGCGCTCGAGGAAGGCTCGAATGGCCTCGCGCCCCTCGAAGATCTCGGACCGATTTCGCCAGCGGCTGTCCTCGGTGTAGGCCAGCGCCACCCGTGCAGGGTCCCGGCTGTTCCATGCGTCTTCGGCCATGCGGGCCTTCTGCGCGGCGGTCTCGGCGTCGAACGGGGGCGAGGGCGGGCGTGTCATTCGGTTCGTTCCTCCGTGGAGCGGCGCTCTGCCGGTCGAGCGCGAGGCTACCCGCGGCGCCGCCTGCGCGCATCGCGAGCCCGCGGTCGGCGTGGGACAGGGGAAAAAACGTCCCGCATCGCCTTGCTCGTCACTCTCGTGTGAGGTACGCCTCACTGCCCGCGGAGGACGCGGGCGGGAGGTCCACCGTGCAGCATCGAGGCTCGAACGCCCGCGTGATCGGCGGGCTGACTTTCGTCATGGCGATCGCAGGGTTCGCCGCGTGCGGGTCTTCGCGCGACCCGGCGGACGACCCGAAGGTCGACGCAGGGACGCCCGTGCCCGCCGAAGGCGGAACGCCGGTGGAAGCCGGAGCGCCGGTCGAAGGCGGCCCCACGCTCGACGCGGCGGGCATCCCCGAGTGCGTCGAAGCGACCGGCACCGAAAACGCGGCGGCGCGGAAGCTCGACGACGCGACGGGCAGCGCGTCGGTCGAGGTCAACGGCGCCGCCTGCGCGCGCACGTTCACGCTCCGCAGCACGGCCAACCGCGTCGATAATCTCCCCGCCAGCCCGCGCGTCGTGACCGAGAGCAGCGGGCGCCCGACGGTGCACACGAAGAACGATCTCTTCGACGCGCTCTACCAGCTCGCCATCGCGGAGGCGAAGGAGTGCTCGGTCTCCGAGATCAAGGACGGCGCGTTCCGCAACGGCGGGGGCCTCACGTGTCCCACGGGCGGCTGCTTCGAGACGGGCCGCAAGTGGACGTACGTGTGGACGCGCGACACCTCGTACGCGGTGGACCTCGGCCTCGCGTGGCTCGACCCTGTCCGCGCGAAGAACTCGCTCGACTTCAAGCTCTCGGCGCGCCGCTCCGGCGGCGATCTGCAAATCGTGCAAGATACAGGCACCGGCGGCAGCTATCCCGTGTCGACCGATCGCGCCATTTGGGCGCTCGGCGCGCGCGAGGCCCTGCGGCACCTGTCCGGGGCAGACCGCGTCGCGTTCGCCGGGAGGGCGCTCGAAGCGATCAAGAACACGCTCGACCACGACCGCGCGGTCGCGTTCGACCCGACCGATGGGCTCTACCGAGGTGAGCAGTCGTTCCTCGACTGGCGCGAGCAGACGTATCCGAGGTGGACCGTGCCAGACCTCGTGCACATCGGCATGAGCAAGTCGCTCTCGACCAACGCGGCTCACCTCGCGCTGATGATCACGGGTGCGGAGCTCGCCGGGGAGAAGGGCGACGCGGCAGAGTCCCAACGACTCGGAAAAATGGCGAGCGACCTGCGCGCGGCGATGCGGACGCGCTTTTGGCTCGCCGAGGACAAGCAGCTCTCGACCTACGTGACGACCGAGCTCGACGGGGCGCCCGCGCGACGCTTCGATCTCCTCGGCACCTCGCTCGCCGTGTTGCTCGACGTGACGACGCCCGAGCAAGCGCGCGACGCCATCGCGAGCTACCCGACGCTCGCGCACGGGCCCCCCGTGATCTTTCCCCAGCAGAAAGACACGCCCATCTACCACAACCGCGCCATCTGGCCGTTCGTGACCGCCTACTGGGTGCGCGCGGCGCGCAAGGCCGACAACGACGCGGCGTTCGACAGCGGCGTGCGTTCGCTCGTGCGCGGCGCGGCGCTCAACCTCTCGAACATGGAGAACCTCGAGGCCGTGACGGGAAAGCCGTTCCACGAGGACGGCGCAAACTCGGGTCCTGTCGTGAACTCGCAGCGCCAGCTGTGGTCGGTGGCGGGATACCTGGCGATGGTGCACGCGATCTTCGGAGTCGACGCGACCGAGAGGGGCCTCCGCGTCGCGCCGTACGTCACGCGAGGGCTCCGGCGCTCGCTCTTCTCGACGTCGAAGACGCTGACGATCGACGATCTCCCGTATCGCGGAAAGACGCTCAACGTCGTCGTCTCTCTACCGAACGACCCAGCCCCGGCGGGTGGCGGCGCGTACCGCGTGGCGAGCGTCCGCCTGAACGGCGCCGAAGTCGCCGCGGGAGAGATCGCCGAGACCGCGCTGCTCGCGCGAAACCTGGTGGAGGTCGAGCTCGCCGCGCCGAGCGGCGCGGGCGCGCAGGTTCGCACCATCACCGACACGTCCGACTACAAGACGATCTTCGGGCCCAGAACGCCGGCCATCACGGGCCTCGCGCTCGACGCCGGAAAGGTGAGGCTCACCCTCGATCGCGCGGGCGAAGACGCCGACGTCAGCGTGGACGTGTACCGAGACGGCGCGCGCGTCGCGCAGAGTCTCCCAGGCGCGACGGCGTCGTGGACGGACACCGCGACCTCGGGCGATGCCTCGCCGAGCCACTGCTACACGATCGAGCTGCGCTACGCGTCGGGCGGGAACCGCTCGCAGCGCTCGGCGCCGTCGTGCTTCTGGGGTAGCGGGTTCCAGCGCATCGCGAGCCTCCCCGCGACGAGCTTCACCGCGAACGGCGGCACGGCCTCGAACAACCACGGTCGCTTCCACTACGAGGCCTGGGGAGACGCAGGCCACACCCTCGAGGCGACGTTCACCGCGACGCGGACCGGAGCGCACCTCATTCAGGCCGTGTACGGCAACGGCGCCGGCGCGCTGAACACGGGCATCACGTGCGCGGTCAAGCGCGTGACCGTGCAAGAGGTGGGTGGCACGGCGACAGGTGCAGGATACATGTTCATGCCCCAGCGCGCAGACTGGGCCTCGTGGGGCGACTCGTCGTTCGTGCGGGTCACGCTCCAGGCGGGCAAGTCGTACCGCGTGCGCCTCGAGCACGATCAGAAGAGCGTGAACATGAGCGCGTTCTCGCATTTCAACGACTACACGGGCGGCACCGGGGGCGCGGGCGGCGCGTTCTCCCGGGTGAACATCGCTGAGCTGAAGGTCCTGTCGCTGGTGCCGTGAGCGCGACTCCCGCCCCGGGTCGCGAGAACGCCTCGGTGCGGTGGATCCGACGACGCCTCGATGGCGAACGCGCACGAATCGTCTTCGGAGGCGGGCGGTTTCGGGGGATCATGGGTGCCTGGTGGCTTCACGGCACGAAGATCGGCGCGCCCGTCGTGGGCCCACCTGGGCCGCCGGCCTCGCGCAGGCGCTCGTGGCGGCGCTCGCCGTGGCGTCCTGCGGCCCGCTCACGCTCGGCTGCGCGCAGACCCTCGCCGAGAAGGTGCCGGGCGACACCGACCTCGCCTTCACCCGCGTCACCATCGACGCGAAGCCCGGCACCGCCGAGGTCGACACCGGGCCCCTGATGGGCAAGCTCGGCTCGCGCGTGCAGTCGGCGCTCTTCACGCCGCGCAAATACAACCCGTTCCGCGTCGCGGAGGACCGGCGACGCGTCCAGACGTACCTCGCCACGCTGGGGTACTTCGACGCGGTCGTCGACGAGCCCACCGCGCGCCTCGACGAGGCCCGGAGGCAGGCGACCCTCGCGTTCGTGTATAATGCAGGCAAGCGCTACACCCTCGCCGACGTGGCGTTCCGCGACCTGCCGAGCGGGGTCTCACTCGAAGGGCACGTGAAGGCGACCCCCGGCGGCCCGTACGACCTCGAGGTGCTCCGCCTCGCGCGCTACGACATGGCCCAGTCGCTCCAGCGCGAGGGGTTCGGGCACGCGAAGGTGTACGTGCGCACGTACCTCGATCGCGCCGAGAAGAAGATCCACGTCGTGTACCTCTGCGATCCGGGCCCGCGAACGAAGGTGGGCAAGGTCACAATCGAGGGTCACAAGAAGGTCGACGAGGCCGACGTGCGAGCGCGACTCGGCCTGCGCGAGGGCGATCCCTTCTCGCTCACGGCGAGGGAGCGCGCCGAGCGCGATCTCCTCGACACCGGGGCGTTCACGCAGGTCGTCGTGTCGACGAGCGCCGACGTCGAACAGTTCCTCGGCGACGTCCCCGACTCGGGCGGCATCATCCCCGACGACCGCATCGACGCGGAGGGCCACCTCACGAAGCGCGACGTGCCCGACACGATCGACCTGGTGGTGCACCTCGACGAGGCCCCGAAAGCACGGGTGAGGCTCCGCGGCACGGCCGAGCTCGATCCGACGCGCATCGACCTCACGGCGGGCGCGGGCGTGGAGCTGCGCAACGCGCTCGGCTCTCGGCACCACCTCACGGTGCGAGGCCGCATAGGCGTCGGGTACCTGTACCGCGACGAGACCGACCAGCCCACGGGCCTCTACGGCGACGCGCTCTTGCGCTACACGCGGCCCGGCCTCGTCGGGCGCACGGGCGACGGGCGCTTGTCGGTGGCCTACAAAGACAACCTCTACCCGGGCTTCCACCTGCGCGAATTCACCGCCGGGCCGGGCCTCCGCACCACCATCGCGAAGGGACTCTTCGTCGACGTCGACGCCGTGTTCCGCGCGGCCGGCCAGATCGACTTCGGCCCGTTCGCCGCCGACGAGCGGGCGCGCCTCGCGCTGGCGACGAAGAACACGTACATCGGCGCCGAGATCTCTGGCGCCCTCGTGTGGGACGAGCGGAACGATCCCGTCGAGCCCACGAGCGGCCACCTCCTCGCGCTGCGCGCCGCGGGGAGCCCGGTGCCGGGCCCGAACGCGGGAACTTACCTGCAGATTGCACCCGAAGCGCGCGCCTTCGTGCCCCTCTCGAGCTCGTTCTCGCTCGCTGGGCGCGCGTCGGCGGGGTGGGTCACGGGCTATGGGAGCGAGGGTGTCCCGCTCGGCCCGCGGCTCTTCGGCGGCGGCGCGTTTGGCATGCGCGGCTTCGGCCGCGACCGCCTCTCACCGCTCGCGCGGACGTGTGTTCCGAGCGCCACGCCGACCGATCCGCCCGTGTGCCGCGACGAGGTCGCCGGCGGTCTCTCGCTCGCCGAGGCCTCCCTCGAGCTCCGCTATCTCCCGACGCTCAAACAAGCGGGCCTCACGATCTTCGTCGACGCGGGCGGCGCCGGCGCGCGGGCCAACCCGTTCGCGGACGGCCTCGCCATGGCCGCGGGCCTCGGGCCGCGCCTCAGGCTCTGGTACGTACCGCTCTCGGTCGACGTGAGCTACCGTTTCGTGGAGGCAGGCAAGCTCGCCGAGCGTGGATTGCTCGTGTTCGCGCGCATCGGGGAGGCCTTTTAGAATGAGCTCGAACGGGGGAGGCGCGCGCGACGCGCCCGACACCATGAAGCCCGCACGTCGCCGACGCAGGCTCGCGCTTCGGGCCGTCGGCGCGCTCGTGGCGACTCCCGTGCTCCTCGTGGGGTTCTTGCACACCCCGCCAGGCGAGGCGGTGCTCCGCGCGCGCGTCGAGAAGGTGCTCGGCGAGCGCGTGTCGACCAAGGCGACCGTGGGCAACCTCACGTTCTCGCTCGCGAAGGGCGTCCGCATCGAGAAGGTGATCATCGTCGGCAACGACCAGAAGGACGCCATCACGATCGACTCAATCTTCGTCGATCTCTCTTTGAAGAAGACGTTCGGCGGCGCGCCTACCCTCGAGACGCTCGGCGTCAAGGGCGTGAGCGTCGACCTCCGAGGCAACGCAGACGGCACGACGAACCTCACGGGCGTGTTCGTCCAGAAGAAGCCCGTCAAGCACCTCGTCATCGAGAAGGTCGACGTCTCGGGAGTGCGCGTGGCGCTCACGAAGCCCGACGGCACGAAGCTCGAGGTCACGGGCGTGGGCCTCGCGGGGCACGCCGACGTGAAGCCCGACGAGAAGACCTTCGACGTCGAGCTCGCGCTCGACGCAGAGGCGATACGCTACGAGAAGCCGGGCACGAAGGTCGCCGTCGAGAGGCTCTCTACGAAGGCCCAGGTCCGGCTCGTAGGGGGCGACGGCCCCGTGACGCTCGGGCCCACGAAGGCGAACCTCCTCGTCGGCCGCGAAGGCCAGCCCCCGTTCCCCCTCGCGCTCGCGTTGCCCCCCGTGAAGCTCGGCTTGAAGCCGGGTGAGCTCACGCTGGCCACCGAAGCGCTGCAGCTCGCCGCCATCTCGATGGCGGTGGCGAAGCTCGAGGTCCGCCGGACGCCCGAGGGCGAGCTCTCCGGGAGACAGCTCGGCGACATCGCGAAGCTCACGATCGTCGCCGACCAGGCGAACGTGCTCGCGGGCAAGAAGATCCTCGCGAGCGACGTGGCGATCGACGCCCACCTGGAGGGCCCACCCGAGAAGCTCGCGCTCGGCCTCACGGTCACGACGGCGGGAGGGGCGCTCGAGGCGAAGGGCACGCTCGACGCCACGAACAGATCGCTCGGCCTCACGCTCACCTCGAAGAGCCTCGACCTCAAGCGCATCGTCGCGCTCGACGCGGTGCCCGAGGTGACCGTAGGCGGCCTGCAGGTGACCGGCACCGCGCGGAGAGACGCGAGCGGCCAGCCCGACGCCACGTTCACCGTGCACCTCGACAAGAGCGTCGTGAAGCAGGTGCCGATCGAGCGCCTCGACGCGAAGGGGCGCTATCAGGCCGGCGTCGTCACCGTCGATTCCCTGGAGCTCCACGCGGCGGGTCAGGAGCTGCGCGGCGACCTGCGCTTCACCCCCGAGACGAAGACCCTCGCCGCCAACCTCTCGACCCGCGGGTCGGTCGGGCAGACGCTCCGCATCTTGCATGATGTTGGCATCGCGGGCCCGCCCTCTCCGCTCATGAGCTCGGTCTCCATCGTGCGCCCGCTGAAGCTCCGCGTCGACGGCGCGCTCAACAGGGGGCTCGTCGTGCACATCGACGACGCGACCCTCGCCGCGGTGGGCGGGACGGTGCACGCCGAAGGCCGCGTCGACCTCGTCGCGGGCGATCCCGCGAAGGGGGAGAAGCGCTTCCGCGCCGAGACCGTCGACACCACGCTCACGCTCGCCGGCGTCTCGCTCGACACCTTGGGCAAGCTCCGTGGCAAGCCGCTCCCGGTCTCGGGCACCGTGTCCGGCAAGGTCCACGTGACCGGCAGCGCGCAGGCGCCCGACGCGGATTTCCAGGTCGCGGCGGCGCTCCACGGGCACGCGGGCGGCGCGGGCTCGCTCTCCATCGCGGGCACGAGCCGCGCCGGCGCGCTCGACGCGAACGTGACCCTCGTGGGCCGCGGCGGGGAGAAGCTCCTCGAGACGAAGGCCGGCGGGTACCTCGCGAACAAGACCCTCTCGCCCGACGCGCCGCTCGACGTGCGCGTCGACATCCCGAAGCGACCCCTCTCCGACTTCGCGCCGCTGCTCTCTGCCGAGGTGGCGAAGAAGCTGCCCTCCGCCTCCGCCGAGGTGCACGCCAAGATCTCGGGGACGCTCTCGCGCCCCGTGGCCGACGTCCGCGTCGAGGCCGACGGGGCGCTCGTGCCCTCGTTCGCGTCCAAGACCGCGCCCACGACACAGAGGGCCGTCGTGGTGCTTCACACGGAGCCCTCGAAGAAGGGCGCCACGGTCACCGCCCGAGCAGACCTCACCGTGGCCGAGGGCTTCGCGCCGATCGTCGTGCAAGCCAGCGCCGAGCTCGCCGGCCCGCTCACCGCCGCGAGGACCGCGGGAGTCGACTGGACGGTCGACGTGACCGTGCCGGAGACCGACCTCGCGTCGCTCCCGCTCCCGCCGGAAAAGAGAGAAGGGCTCTCCGGGAAGGCGGGCGTCGTCGTGCACGCCAAGGGCAACCGCCGCGACGTCACGGCCGACGTGACCGCGGGGCTCGTCGGGTTCTCGAGGGGGCCCCTCCGCGCCCTCGACGCGAAGCTCGAGGCGCACGTCGACCCGAGCCACACCACCGCGACCCTCGCCACGACGCTGCACGGCGAGCCGCTCGTGACGGGGCGAGCCGAGGTGGCCCTCCCGGGCAAAGATCTCCTCACCCTGGCCGGGCGCAAAGAGCTCGGCGATCCCGCCGTCGACGTGAAGCTCGAGATCGCGAAGACCAGGCTCACGACGCTGAGCCCCTTCGCGCCCGACGGGACCGTGTTCGGTATGGTCGCCGTGCAGGGCCACGTGAAGAACCCGACGTTCACCGCGCACCTCGAGGGCGAGGGCCTGCGCACCCTCTCGGGGAAGCCCGCGCCGATCGAGCTCGACGCCAAAGGCACCCTCGACGAGCTAGGCGCCAGCGTCGGCATCGGCCACACGGTGACCGTGGCCGCGAAGGCCTCACCGCGCGCCTACCTCGAGGCCAAGAGGGGCGAGGGGCTCGTGCCGTTGTCGTTCGCGATCAGGTCGGCCCCGCAGAAGCTCGTCGACGTGCTGCCTCACGTGGCCGCGGTCGTGCCCTGGGAGGTCGACGGACAGCTCACCTCCGACCTCACCGCCAACCTCTTGCTTCACGTGAAAGGCGAGGCGCGCAAGCTCGAGAAGCTCACCGTCGAGGGCGCCCTCGTGGTCGACCACACGCACTTCCACGTGCCCGGGTCGAGCCGCACCTTCGAGGGCGTGAAGCTCGTGTTGCGCGGCCAGGGCGACGGGCTCGCGATCGAGAAGCTCGAGCTCCACGAACACGACCGCGAGAAGGCCGATCGCGTGCTCTCGGCGCATGGGCGCTTCGCCATCCCCACGCGCACCGCGGAGCTCTACGTCGACGCGCGCGACGTCCTCGTCTTCGGCGGAAACTTCGGCAGGCCCGACGCCCCGCGCGCGGCGCTGACAGGCAAGCTCGCGGTGCACGCCGACCTCGCCTCCACGGTGAAGCGCGTCGACGTCACGGTCGACACGCTCGAGCTCTCGAGTCCAGACAGGTTCCCGCGCGCCCACGCCCAGGAGGCGCTCTCGCTCGGCGACGTGATCGAGCTCGGCGCCGGGACGGCGATAGGCAAGCTCGTGCGCCAGAGTGCGGACGAGGCGAATCCCAAGGCCGACGCCGGCCCCCCCGAGAAGACCCTCGAGGTGCACGTCGCGATCCCGAACACCATCCACGTGAAGCAGAAACCGCTCGACCTCTTCGCCAAGGGCGAGGTGGTGTTCGTGCGGACGACGGCGGGCCGCACGCTGTCCGGGAAGCTCGTGTGCGAGAAGGGCTCGCTCGTCGTGGGCGGCGTCGCGCACGGCCTCGACCACGGCGAGGTGCTCATGACGAACGACGGGCCGTTCTTGAACCTCCACTTCAAGCGCGAGCCCCACCCCGCCGCCATGCGCGACTTCGCGACCCTCGACAACGGGCTGCTCTACGCGCACATGACGGGGCCGTTCGGCAGGCAGAAGATCAGCTTCTCCGGCGCAGCCGACGGGCTCTTCGAGGCCCTCGCGTTGAACAACGGCGGCCGCGTGCGCGTGCTCTCGTCGCCCGAGGCGCCGGCGAGCCAGACCGCGCAGCTCCCGCAGACCCGCGAGATTCGCCTCACGGCCTACATGGCCGCGAACCTGCCGCACCTCGCGTTCTTGAACCGCATGAGCACGCAGGCCGAGCCGAACCAAGGCAAGACCTACGGACGCTTTCAGTCGCTCGAGGCCGAGCGCTACTCGCTCGACGGCACGAGGCGCCTCCGGGCCACGTCGCGCTCGCCCGTCATCGGACAGAGCGACGGCGAGGTCGAGCTCGACTACCTCTTTTCCAATACGCCGCAGGTCGTCTCGGGCGTGGGATTGCTCGGCGGCACCCGAGCGGGCGGGGGTCCGGCCGTGTTCTGGGAGTGGTCGAGCAAGGACTGACGCGTCACAGCTCGAACGAGACGCGATAGGCGAGCAGCACGAAGATGGGCAATCGGAGGATGTGGAATCCGAAGTTCGGATCGCCCGGGCGCGTGAGCACGTTGAGCAGCAAGAGGTCGTTGTTCACGAGGCCGAGCCGGCGGCCCCCGGTGAGCCCCACGGCGAGCTCGCTGTCGCGTCCACCGCGACGAGGGAGCTGCAGGGCGCGGAAGGAGGGGCCTATCGCACCCAGCTTCGGGTGGCGGAAGAGCACGCTCGCGTCGTAGCGCACGAGGAGCCCGCCGTCGTGCATGGTGGTGTGAAACCAGTCGAACGAGTTGTCGGGGCAGCCTTCGTAGCGCGCCGTCGCGGCCGTCGCGACGAACACGTTGTCGTGCACGGGGAGCACCATGCGCACGCGCCATTCGCCGAACAGCCAGCTCTCGGTCGTGAACGCCTTGCCCTTGTCGATGTCGAGGCGCGCTTGGCGCGTCCCCTCGACCCCGTCCGGGAAGGCGTAGGTGCGCCACACGCGGCGGCCGCCGAAGCTCGCGCCGAAGCTGAAGAAGAGAAAGCGTGTGTCGAGGTGCGCGCCGACCTCACCGAAGCCCAAGCTCGCGAGGGCGCCGAGGCGCGGAATGATGGCCGCGTAGTCTTCGCGCTCGAGCACGTGCCGGTGCTCGAGGTTCGCTTGCGCGCCCACGGTGTAGGCGTCGACCGTGGCCCACGTCCCACGCTTGCCGCGCTTGGGGGCGTTCAGGAAGGAGTCGCGCGGTGGCGGCGGCTCGTCCTCGGGGGGGCTCGGCGCGACCGTGGGCTTCCCGGGTTCTGCCGGCTCGCGCACGTCGGCGTGCGCGAGCCCCCCGGAGAGGAGCGCCGCGACACCCAAAGCGAGGCACACACGGCGTGGTCCACAACCCTGCACGCGCAGGATCCTACGGCGAACGGTGCGCGACCGACTACGACAAAGGCCTCCTGCGTGAATGCCGGAGGTCTCGCGGAAGGGGACTACGAGCTCCGAGCGGCGCGGCGCCGGCGGACGCCGAGCGCGACGAGGCCGCCGAGGAGCACCCCCGACGCGACGCCTGACGTGTTCGCGCCGTAGCCGAGGCTGCAGCCCGCGAGCTCGCGCCCGTCCGACGGAGTGAGGCTTGGGGGAGTCGCGGCGAGCACGGTCGTCTCCGCGCGCGCGGGGCTGCCCGGGACGGTGGCGACGAGCGGCTGCTTCTGCGCGCTCCAGCTGTAGTCGTAGGCGAGGAGCTCTCCGCCAGAGACGGGAGCCTCGGACCCGAGCGTGAACGTGTAGGGGACGCCGAAGATCGTGGCGCCCTTCGCGTCGAACGCGCGCGCGAGCACGTGGAGCCGCCCCTTGCGGTAGGCCTCGTCGCTCGCGGCTCGCGCGACCCTCGCCGCGTCGTCCTCCACGAAGAGGCGCACCGAGGCGATCGCCTCCTTGGGCACCACGCGAACCGGCACCTCGAGCGAGGCGCCCGCGGTGCGCAGCTCCAGCTTCCCTCCGGCCCCGGAGGTCGTGAGCTCGAACAGCTCGCGGTCCTTGTCGTTCTCGACGAGGGTCGACGTGCTCCCCTGGGGCGCGGTGTACGTCGTGCCGCCACGACCTCGCAGCGCCGTGCCGGTCGCCGTAGCGTAGCGAACTTGCCAGATCATCTTTCCGCCCGCGAGCTGGACAATCTCGTTCGTCTCTTCAACCTCGAGCGACTCCCCCGCCCGCGCCGGAACGCCCTGAACGGCGCGGTCGAGGAAGGGAACCACCTCGGCCTTCTTCGCGAGGGCGACGGTCACGGAGGCGGTCGCCACCTTCCCATCCGGATAGGTGAACGTCACCTGCGCGGTTCCCTCCTTCAGCGCCTTGACTCGCGCGTTCGGCGAGCAGCGCGACACGGTGACACGGGCGTCGACCGCCCGCAGCACGTCGGGCGGCTCGACCGTGACGGAGAGCTCGGAGTCGCCGTGCTGGACGCCGCTCGGCGGGCGGCTGCCCACCCGAGCGACCGCGTCGACCGCAATCGGCGCTGAGGAGTCGGCCGCAGCGCCTCCCGCGTCGGCCTCGGCGGCGGTGCACTCGACCGGCGCGCTCTGGCAGCCCTGGTCGTCATGGCTCGGCGCGCACGCAAGGAGGAGAAAGGGAACCAGCGCAAAGCGGAAATGGGATCGCATGGGCCTCGTCAAGCAAGATAGGGAGGCGAAACGGGCCGGTAGGCGGCGCTTCCTCCTCTCGTCAGGTTTTCGTCAGGTTTTGCGCCGACGCCGTCGGGGCCGCCACCGAAAACTCGCGGCGTCGGGCCGGCCAGGTGGGCGAATGTGGTCGCGTCGCGGCGACTCCCGCGCCCAGCGAGCCGACAGGCCGACACGCGCCGCGCGTCACTTGTAGCAGTCGAGCTTTCGCCGCTTGTTGCCGTCGTCATCGAAGTAGTAGGGCGGATCGCAGCGCGAGGCGACCGTGGCGGTGGCCTCGCCGCTCGCGCTGGGCTTCGGCGAGGAGGCCGGCGCGTGGGCGGCGACCCGCGCGGCGGCGGGGCGGGCGGGAGGAGCAACCGACGCCACCGGCGCTGCCGCGCGAACCTCGATCTCGCGCGGCGCGGCGCTGGGCAGGCTCGTTGGCGGCGGCTGCGCGACGGGCGGGGCGTCCTCGGGCTGGGGATTACGGCTCACCTGGTTGGCGTCCGCGGACGGCGTCGGTCGAGCCCCGCGCCAGGCGAGCGCCAGCGCGGCCACCGCCGCGAGCCCGACCAGCGCCTTCAGCGCGGGCCTGGAGGTCCGCGGGAGCGGCCGCGCGGCGAACTGGTGCGGCGCAGGAGTGACGTCCGGGGGCGTCGGCTTCGGAGCACGGGGGCGCGTGTCCAGCTCGAATCGGAGGTTCTCGGCTTCGGGGAGCGTGGGCGCACGCGCGACGGACACGTCCACGCTCGCGAGCGCCCCACGCCGAGCCTCCTCGCCCTCGGGATCGAGCGCGAGACGCATCTCGGCGGCGCTCTGCCAGCGCTCGTCCATCTTGGCCACGAGGGCGCGATCCACCACCTCGCAGAGCTCCCCGTCGGCCTCGGGCAGGACCTCTCGGAGGGGCGATGCGGCCTGTGTAGCCGCGAGCACCATCGTCATCTGGCTCGAGTCTGCCTCGTGGACGAAGCGTCCGCTGAGGGCTCGGTAGAGCACCGCGCCAACGGCCCACAGATCCGTGCGGTGATCGACGCGCTCCCCCTCCCCGCGGGCCTGCTCGGGCGCCATGTAGGCCGGTGTGCCCATCACCCGACCCGTCTCGGTCTTTCGTGCGTCGCCGGCGAGGCGGGCGACCCCGAAGTCGAGGACACGGAGCCGCCCATCACGGCGCTCGACGAACAGGTTCTCGGGCTTGATGTCCCGATGCACGATCTGCTTCGCGTGCGCCGCCTCGAGCACGTCGAGGAGCTGCACGATGAGCGGCACGATCTCTGCCCTAGGGAGCCGGCCGCGCGCGATCCGCTCCGCCAGGGTCCCGCCCTCGAGCAGGTCCATCACGAGGAACACCGAGCCGTCCTCGTCGACGTCCTCGTCGATCACGTCCACCGCGCCGAGATGCTCGACCCGGTTCGCGAGGTACCCTTCGCGGAGGAATCGCGCGCGGAGATCCGGGGAAGCGGAGAGCTCTCGGTTCAGCACCTTCACCGCGACCTTGTGGCCGTTCCGGTGCCTCCCCCGGTATACCGTCGCCATTCCCCCGACGCCAATCACCGACTCGAGCGTGTAGCGGCCGCAGAGCGTCCTGCCGATCCGCGACTCACGCTCCCTCTTCGCGTTGTCTTCCGTTGCGTCCACGACTTCCAGAGTAATCTAGCGGCTTCCACGTCCGACGCCTACATGGATCCCCGACAGCCCATGGCGCCGCGCTCGCTCCTCGGAAGCCGACCGCGCGGTGGCGCGCGAACCGAAACGGTCCCCGGTCGTAGGGGGAACCTGGCATTCTGGCTCGACGCATGGGCGGAATTGCGCGCGACGGCACGAGCGGTGTGGCGACCACGGTGGTGCGGCGGCACGAGCGCGGATCGAGTGAAGAGAAGCCCGTCGAGGCGACGGTCCTCGTCATCGCGTGGTCTTCGGACGAGCCGGCGCGAGTCGGTGAGGTGGCCGTGCTGCCAGCCAGCGGCGCCCCCCTCATCCTGGGTCGTGGCCCCGGCGCGACGCGCGAGCGGCGAGTGGCGTTCTTTCGGCAGCGACCGGGGACGCTCACGGAGCGCCCGCCCCTCGAGGCCTCTGCCATCTCACGTCGTCAGCTCCGGTTCTACCCGGAGCACGACGGGCCCCGAGTGGAGCGAATCGGCCAGTGCGATCTCGAGGTGAACGGGGCTCGGTGCGACGCGGCCACGCTGCGACCGGGGGACGTCCTCGCGCTCTCGGGTGAGCTCGTGCTGTATTGCGCGCGGCGCCCCGCGCTCATTCCCCCGTCGCGCCTCTTCACATCGAAGCAGTGGGGGGCGTTTGGCGAGCCCGACTCGCTCGGCATCATTGGCGAGTCTCCAGCCCTCTGGCGACTGCGGGAGATGCTTCAGTTCGCGGCGATGGCGGAGGGCCACACCCTCCTGCTCGGCCAGAGCGGAACAGGGAAAGAGCTCGCCGCCCGAGCAATCCACCAGCTCTCTTCGAGAACTGGCAAGTTCGTCTCGCGAAACGCAGCCACCCTGCCACCGGGCCTCATCGACGCGGAGCTCTTCGGGAACGCAAAGAACTACCCGAACCCGGGAATGGCGGAGCGGCCTGGCCTCGTGGGCGAAGCCAGCGGGGGGACCCTCTTCCTCGACGAAATCGGAGAGCTCTCACTCGAGCTCCAGGCGCACTTGCTGCGCGTCCTCGACGCCGGGGAGTACCAGCGCCTCGGTGACGTCCTCGCGCGCCGCTCCACGTTCTGCCTCGTGGCCGCGACGAACCGCGACCCCAAGCTGCTCAAGCACGACGTGCTCGCTCGGTTCGTCGGGCGGGTGGAACTCCCGAGGCTCGTCGACCGCCGCGAGGACGCACCGCTCCTCGCGCGACACCTCCTACTTCGAGCCGCCGAGAGGTCCCCCGACCTCGCTGGGCACTTCATCGGCCGAACAGACTCGGGATACGCGTATCCTCGCCTCGACGCCCGCCTGGTGGTGCATCTCCTCCAGCGCAGCTACACGGCGAACGTGCGGGAGCTCGACGCGCTCCTCTGGAGGTCCATGGCGGTGAGCGCGGGAGACCACCTCGAGCTGCCCCCCGATTGCCTCGAAGTGCGCGAGTCTCGGCCACCCGATGCGCCGCCTTCGGCGCCGCCCGACGCCACTCTCCCGACGCCCGCGCGCGCGGAGGCGACCCCCGAAGCGATCCGCTCGGCGCTCGCACGACACGAGGGCCGCGTCGCCGACGCGGCGCGTGAGCTGGGCCTGTCGAGCCGATATGCCCTCTACCGGCTCGTGAAGAAGCATGGCATCGACATCGACGAGCGCCCCTGAGCTAGTCCCCTGGAAGCGTGATCCCTTCCAGAAGTCGCGCGGCTCGGCCTTTCGCCACAAGGGAGCGAGGGGGTGTCCCGTTTTCGGCGGCGGTGGGAGGATACTCATGTTCGAGGGTCGGCGTTCTCGCGCGGTCACACCCGAAACCACTGTCCCCTGAGCGCAAAGCGCCGCCTCCACCGCGCGGAACGACGTCCGAGTTGAGGACGGGCCCGCCGCCGCCGAAAACGGGGCACCCCCTCGCTCCTCGGCATGACACCGAAGACCGGACTTCTGATACGAACCACGACTCCAGGGGACTAGCGCCTGCGACCGGCGGCAGGTTCGGGTGTATCCCGCGGAGAACGCCTGTCGACGAGCGGGCGCCAGATCGGAGGCAGACCGCCGCGAGCGCGCGCGGCGTCGTCGGCAGCGGGTATGCGGCACGCACCCGCGAAGGCGGTCGTCGCGAGGGCCAACCCAGCGCACACGTCGATCAGGTAGTGCCAACGAAGGAACATCGTCGCCACGATGATGTTCGCGGTCACGAAGGCCAACACGGGCCACGTGTAGCGAAACGGCAGCTCGCGCCTATGCCGGTACGAGAACAGCGTCAAGAAGGTTGGCGCTGCCGTGTGCAGGCTTGGAAAAATGTCGGTTCGGTGCGCGCCATCGAACGACGCGACGGTGCGCGAGACGAGCGGCCAGAACGTGGGCCCGTCGAGCGCGTGCGTGAAGGTCGCGCCGAGGTGGCGATAGGGCCCATACCCCGGCACCCCGAGGTAGATGAGATGACCTGCGCAGAACACGAAGAAGATCCCCCAGGAGAACTCGCGGAGCACGTGCATGCGTCGCTCGACGATGGCCATGGGGAGGACGTGAACGAGCAAGATGGCGAAGTAGAGGTAGTAATAAAACGAGAACCACTCCGTGGTTCCTGGTGAAACGTAGGGATCCCAGGCCTCCGCGGGCTCGAAGCCGAACACCGCCTTGTCGAAGCGGTAGAGCGCGCCGTCGTAGGTCGCCGCTCGGACGCTCGGGAGCAGCACGTGGAGCTGGCTGAACGTCGACGCGATGGCTCCGGGGAGCGCGATCCGGTAGACGACGTCCGCGATCAGCCGAGGGGTGGTCGGCGCGCGCGCGATCACGAGCGCGCCAAAGAAGGCGACGACGTCGAGAGATATCCACACCAGCGCGGGCCTGCGTGGGCCGGTCCCGAGGGCCACGAGTACCCAGAACACGAGCATGTACGCCGCGACGAGCCAGTCTTGAGCGGCGAACGAGGCAATCGGCCCGTTCGGGCGCACCGGGTCCTCGTGTGGAATGCCGCCGCGAGCGCGCCTCGCGCTCCATCGCATGAGCGCATACACGAGGACGACGGCCAGCAGCCCGACTGCCGTGAGCGCGGTGCGGATCATCGAGGCCGCGCCTGGCGCTCCCAAACGCGCTCCGCCTCGGGCGGCGAAAGAGGCACGCGACGATACGGGTGAGGGGCGAGTGGGTCGAGGAGCGAGGCGTTCCGTGCGGCACGGTGGGGCATGAGCGCGCAGGAGCAGCCAGCGTGCCAGATCGCGCAATCGGGCCGCGCCCCGTGATTTGCACTAGATCGAGCGGCGCGCGATGTGCGGGTCGCCCGGCTTCTTGTGCGGGCACACGTGCGCGAACAACCTCGCGGACGCTTCGCGTGCGGCGGCCCTTCGCTCCCCTCGCTCCGTTCTCCGGCGCACCGAGGCCCCCGGCGGGCCCTCGGGCGGAGACGCAGCCGCCCCGCGAGCGCCCGCGGTGGCCGCGCTTTTTCGACACGCGCGAGGCGTCCCGTCGTTCGCCGGCCGGTGTGATCGTCGGTTCACAACTGGTTGAACCACTCAACCATTAGAGCGCTGGCGTGGGCAAGAATGCCATCAAGCCTCGCTGGCACGTTCGCTGCTTGGGTGCCCGCATGACGCGCCGTCCATTCGTCGCCGCAGCCCCGGCGCGCGACCTCGCGCGAGCGACGGCGAGCGGGCCCCGCCTTGGCAGCCGCTCCGCTGCGGTCGCCTACGTCGGCGCCGGGGCGTCGATGAACCGCCTGCGACGCACGCTTGGGTTCGTCGGGGTCCTCACGGTGGTCGCGCCGCCAGAGGCGCTCGCGAACAGGGCGGCGTGCGCCGCGGCGGCCGACGACGCGAGCGTGTTGCGGAGAGACGTCCAGAAGCTCACGCGCACGCGAGATCTCCTCCTGGTTTGCGTCGCGGAAGGCTGCGATGCTGACATTCGCGACGACTGTCGCCGCTGGCTCGAGGAGGTCGAAGCGAACCTCCCCACCGTCGTGTTCGTCGCGGAGGACGACGCCGGGCAGCCCGTGCTCTCGGCGCGCGTGCTCATCGACGGCAAGCCTCACGGCCAGCTGGACGGCAGCCCCGTCCCGGTGGACCCCGGGCAGCACACCTTCACCTTCGAGCGCGACGGCGGGCCGCCCGTCGACGTGAGGACGCTCGTGCGCCTGGGGAAGAAGAACGCCGAGGTGCTCGCGCGCTTCCCCCGCCTGACGTCTCGCTCGCCGCCAGGGTCGGCGGCGCCGGCAGCGTCGACGCCCTCGACCGCGTCGACGGCGACCCTACCCCCAACGTCACCGCCCACCACCGCCGGCCCGACGGGCTTCGTCTTCGGCGCGCACTTCGTCGCCGTCCCGTACGCGTTCCTTGCGGCCGGGACGGGGGCACGCGACCACGGGACGTCCGGCGTATCGGTCGGCTTCTCGCTCGAGGGTGGCTACGCGTTCTCGCGACGCGCGGAGATTCTCGCGCGCGCCCTCGGGGCCGTTGGCTCCGAGTGCGGGAGCGCCACCGGCTCGAACTTCTTCTCGATCGGCCCCGCCCTCTCGGTGCGTCTGGTCGAGTGGGCGTGGGTCGGTGTGGGGCTCCTAGGGGGCCAGGCGCGGAGCTGCACACCCGACGCGGTCAAGCTGTCGACGAATGTCGTCTTCAGCCCGACGTTCGACTTGGCCTTTGCGGTGGTCACACAGCCCTACGGTCAGTGGATGGTGACGAGCAGTGTCGGCTACTACTTCGCCAACATCACGAACGACAACCGGGTGGTGTACGCTCCCATCGGGTTCGGACTTCGCCTCTTCTGAGCGAGGCTCCGCCGCGACGGGCACCGACGGAGCGCGACATCGCTCTTTGCCACTCCGCGAAGGGGCCACTCGCCGAGCGCCATCGCGAGCGAGACGCCAGGACTCGGTCCGAGTCCGCACACCTCAGGTGGGTCGCAGGACGAAGTCGTAACGTGCACCCAGCGCACCTCTGTCGGACGAAACGTCCACGATGAGCGACCGCTCGATGAAGGGATCGGCCGCCTTGTAGGGGGCCTCGGGGAGGCAGCTCTGCGTGGTGAGCGGCGCGTGGCCAGAGCTGCGGCCCCGCGCAGACGTTCGACACGGTGGCCGGTAAGCGCGCAAGGGGCGAACCGAGCTCATGCGCGGCTAGAGCGCCGAGCCCACGCGAACGCCTACGGTCACCGTCACTCCGAGCGCACCGTTGGCGTCGCCTACGTCGCTCGAGAGGATGCCGCGGGTCGCGCCGCCGGAGAGCGTCATCCAGAGCGAGTCGGCGAGGGGCTCTTCCCACGCCCCGCCGTAGGAGCGAAAGAGCCCGTGAGGTGAGGCCCACGCCGACAGAATGCGCCGACGCGTGTGCGCGACCGCCTGCTCCACGCGGAGCACTGCAGGCCACGACACCGCGCCAAGCGCGTACTTGTTCGTCAACCACCCTTCCCACGTGATGCGTGGACCCACGTACACGGAGGCCCCGGGCGCCCGCAGGCCCAGGAGCAGCTCGTAGCCTCCCACACCCCGGAGCGCGACGTCGCCGAGCGAGGCGCAGCGGCTCCTCGCACACACGGCGCCGAGATCCCCCTCGAGAAAAAACGCGTCGTGCACCGAGAAGTGCGCGCGGCTCGGACGATCGCCCACGACAGGTGTGTCGTCGATGCGGGAGAGACCCGCCGCTTGGAGGCGCAGAAACCAGGGCGCGCCGAGCTGTGTCTCTCCCGGGCCGTCGGGCACCGCCGCGGCGAACGCGAGGCCGAGGCCCACCGCCAGGCCGGTGTCGGCGTGGGCGGGGCGCGTGAGCGCAAGGGCCACGATGGAACCTACGGCGAGTGAGCGGCGCCACCGAAAGGCCATGCGTCAGGGAATGCACGCGACATGCCGCGCCCCACGGGCGGGCGGGCCACTCGTAAAGACAAAACGGCGAGCCCCGCCGGTGAGGGCGGGTCTCGGGTCGCGAGGTGGCGGTCTTCGCGGCTCACTTTGCGGTCAGCTGGAACCAGGAGCAGCCCGTGTACTTCATGGGAGCATCCTTTCGGGTTGTGCTCCCTGATGCGACGACCATGCCACACGCAAGACGTTGAAATTACACGCAATCGTTTGCCCACAAGGGCGTACGCCGTGCCTGCATCGGTCTGTACCGGTACAGGCGCCGAAGCGCACCCGGCGTCGTGAGCGACGCCCGCATCCCTCGCGCGGGTCTCGGCGCGCGCGCAACGTGCGGCGGTGCGCCGAGTGAGAGGATCGACCGGCTCGCGGCGGAGGCTCACTCGATGACCACCCTCGCCCGCGGCGCACGCTGGGCCACGCGCTCGTGGGTGCACGCGCCCTGGCCCGGCGCCGAAGAATACGCTTCGCCCAGGTTTCGGGTTCGGCTAGTGATCCGCCCATGATCCTCGGTGGCGCGGGCGGAAACAGGGGCGGAAACATGAGCGGAAGCGCGGGGCCGGCGGGCGCCTCGAAGCTCAAGTCGATCAGCGAGCGCGAGTTCGAGGTCGAGGTCTTCCAGAGCGAGCTGCCGGTCTTGATCTACTTCTCGTCGCAGCGTGCCGCCGCATCGGCCCGCGCCACGGACGCGGAGGTCGAGTCGCTCGGGGCCGACCTCGAGGGCAAGCTGAAGATCGTGAAGGTGCTGATCGAGAACGCGCCCACCCTGGCGCGGCAGCTCCGCATCCAGCAGGTGCCCATGTTCATGGTGTTCGCCGGCGGGCGCATCGTCGACGGGCAGGCTGGCGCGCTCGGCAAGCGCGCGCTCCGCGCGATGGTCGAGCGGCACCTGCCGCGCGCCGAGGGCGCGCTGAAGGTCGATGAGGTCGTCGAGCTGCAGAAGCGCGGCGCAGTCTCGGTGGTGGACACGCGCGACGCCGGCGCCTTCGCCCGAGCGCACATCCCCGGCTCCACGAACCTCCCCGCTGAGGAGATCGAGACCCGCCTCGCCGAGTTGTTCATGCTCGGTGGGCAGCCGGTCCTCTACTGCCGCTCCGGTGACAAGGCGAAGGAGCTGGCGGCGAAGCTCATCGGCGGGGGCACTGAGGTGAGCTTCCTCGAGGGCGGCTTCCTCGCGTGGGAGGCCGAGGGCCTCAAGATCGAGCGCTCGTAGTACCTCGCCCCCACGTCGGCTGCGCGTCGAGGGGTCTACGCCTGCTGCCCGCGGGCGCGCGGATCGAGCGCGTCCCGGAGCGCCTCACCGACGAGGTTCGTCGCGACCACGGTGGCGAGCAAGAACAGGCCGGGGAAGAGCAAGAGCCAGTACGCGTCGGGCCGATCGCGCACGTCGCTCATGACCTGGCCCCACGAGGCGAACCGCCCGCGATCGCCCACACGCAGGAAGTCGAGCTGCGCCTCGAGGAGCACGACGGCGCCGAGGCCGAACGTCGCCGAGACGATCGCTTGGCCGCGCGCGTTGGGCAGCACGTGCCGCAGCAGCACGCGCAGCGGCGAGGCGCCGAGCGCGCGCGCGGCGAGCACGTAGTCGCGCGTGCTGACGTCGACCACCTCCACGCGGACGAGGCGCGCGACCTCGGCGAAGCGCGCGGCGACGACGGTGATGAAGAGCGTCTGCAGGTTCGGATGGGGCAGCGCCGCCTGGACACAGAGGATGAGCACGAAGCTCGGGATCGCGCTCATCGTGTCGGTGATTCGTTCCGTAAAAAAATCAGCAGTTCCGCCAAAATAGCCCGCGGTCGCCCCGATGAAGGCCCCGAGCGCGACGTACGCGCACACGGTGAGGAACGCGAACCCGAGCTGGGTGCGCACCCCGTGGATGGTCTGCGCGAACACGTCGCGCCCGCGCGAGTCGGTGCCGAACGGGTGCTCGGCCGAGGGCGGCACGAGGCGGGCCGCGGACTCGGAGGTGGGCCCGAAGCGCACGAACGGGTAGAGCGCGAACACGCTGCCCGGGCGCTCGACGCTCTGCTCGGCGAGGCGCGCGTTGTCGCGGCCCGTGAGCGAGCGCGGGTGCGTGACGGCGGGCAGCACGTACACCACACCGTCCACCGAGCAGAGCAGGGGGTAGTCGCTGGCGAAGAGCTCCGCGAGGACGGCGACCAGCGACAGGAACGCGAGCAGGAGGGCGCCCCAGCGCGCGAGGCGCCGCTCCGTGAGCCGGTAGAGCGCGTGGCTCACCGTCCCCACACGGGTGCGGCGGGGCGGGCTCACGCGATCCGCCCGCCGAGCTGTCGCTCGCGCACGCGCGGGTCGAGCAGGCCGAGGGCCACGTCGCTCGCGATGAGCATGATCGTCGTGACCGCCGCGGAGAGGAGCACGGTGGCGACGATCCACGCGGTGTCGTGCGCCTCAATCGCTCGCAGGGTCTCCCACCCCATGCCTCGGATGGAGAACACCTCCTCGATCACGAACGCGCCGCCGAGCAGCGCGGGGAACTGGAATCCGGCCAGGGTGACCGTGGGTAACACTGCGTTTCGTAGCGCGTGGACGAGCGCGAGCCTCACGGAGCTCGCGCCCTTCGCGCGGGCGGTGCGCACATAGTCGGCGTGAATCACCTCGAGCAGCGACGAGCGCTGGTGGCGCGAGAGGGTGGCGAGCGCCGTGATGGCGAGCGCGACGAGCGGCACGGCCACGCCCGCGTAGCTGCGCACCTTCGCCAGCGAGAAGAGGACCTGGGCGACCCAGAAGGTCGGGAGCGAATACCCCACGAAGAGCGAGGCGGTGAGGACGCGGTTCCAGACGCGACCGCGACGCCACGCGGAGAACGCGCCGATGGGCACGGCGAGCGTGAAGGCGAGGAGCATCGCGAGGAACGTCATCACGAACGTGATGGGCGCGCGCTCCTTCAGCTTCGCATAAACGGGCTCGTTGTCGCGCGTGGAGAGGCCGAGCTGGCCCGTCACGGCGCCTACGGTCCACTTCGCGTAGCGGGTGTCGCCTAGCGTCGCGGCGACGCGCGCGGTGCCCTCGCGCTCCACGAAGTCGGGCTCGTGGATGAACCACCACGAGCGCCAGTCGGAGAGACCCCGGCGCACTTCGGCCGCGGACGCGTCGACCGGGAGCGCCGCCGAGCGCTGCGTGGCGTGCGCGAGCAGGCCCGTGAAGCGCGCGCGCACCTCGGGGTCGGGGGTCTCGAGGGCGGCCGCCAAGAGCTCCGGGAGCGCGTAGGTGTCCAGGATCTCGAGCTCGCGCTGCCGGGCGGCGGTCGCTTTTTGTGCGAAGCGAGCGACGCTACGTCGCACGGCGGGCGCCGTGAAATCCGTCGAGCGATCGTCCCAGAAGCGCCGCCAGAAGAGGAGCGCCGCGTCGGGGTCGGTGCGTGTGTCGGGCAGCTGGAGGCCCATGCGCGCCGCGAGGGGGAGGAGCGCGCGTGACACCCGCCGGCGCCCCTCGGGATCGAGCGCGTCGAGCCGGGGCATGAGGTGGGGCAGCGCTGCGCCGCCCAGCCTCACGAGGGTGTTGGCGGCGATAGGCCCCTCGTTGTCGTCGAGCTGCAGGTGGAGGAGGCACTCCTCGGTGACCACCCGCACGTCGCGCGGGACGACGTTCACGACCCTCGGCAGATCGAGGAACAGGCCGCGTCGCCGCTCTTCGAGCGCGAAATGGGCTTGAGGCGCGCGGAGCAGCGCCTCGCGCTCGTGCGGGTCGAGCCGCGTCGCGGGATCGGGGAAGAGCGTCGTCAACAAGAAGACGACGAAGCTCACCCCGAACAGCGTCGGGACCGCCCAGAGCGCGCGGCGGAGGGTGTAGCGGAGCATCGCGTGCCGGCATCATCGCACGATCGACCCGCGACACGACGCGCTTCGCGCGGGCGCGGACGCGCGGGCGCCGTTCGCCCCTTCGGGGTTCACTTGCAGGTTCCGAGAGCCCTCGACTACCCTCCTTGGGCAAGCATGGACGACCTCGAAGCGCTCAAGGCGAAGGCCCGCGACTGGATGAACGGTGATCCCGACGCCGAGACGCGCCAAGAGGTGCGCAGGCTGCTCGAGGAGCACGAGACCGCGCCAGGCTCGAACGACCTCGCGGACCGCTTCGCGCAGAACCTCGAGTTCGGCACCGCGGGCCTGCGCGGCGTGCTCGGCGGGGGCCCCAACCGAATGAACCGCGCCGTCGTGCGCCTCGCCACGCACGGCCTCGCGGGGACCGTCCTCGCCGAGGTCGACGCCCCGAAGACACGCGGCGTGGTCGTCGGTTGCGACGCGCGCCTCATGAGCCGCGAGCTCGCCGAGGACACGGCCTGCGTGCTCGCCGCCCACGGCATCCGCGTCTACCTGTTCACCGACGTGTGCCCCACGCCGCTCGTGGCGTACGCGCTCACCGCGCTCGGGTGCGCGGCGGGCGTGGTCGTGACGGCGAGCCACAACCCGCCCGAGTACAACGGCTACAAGGCGTACTGGGAGAACGGCGCCCAGATCATCCCGCCCATCGACACGCTGGTCGCCCAGGCCATCGCGGCGGCTCCCGCCGCCAAAGACGTGCCGATCCTCCCGCTCGCGGAGGCGCGCCGCCAGGGGCTCGTGCTCGACGTCCCGTTCGCGATCGAAGAGCAATACCTCGCGGCCGCGGGCTCGCTCGTGCGCTCGAAGCGCGCGCGGCGCGACCTCCGCATCGTCTACACGCCGATGCACGGCGTCGGCGGCCGCCTCGTGGCGAAGCTGCTCGCCGAGGCGCAGTTCTCCGCGCTGCACGTCGTCGCCGAGCAGGCCGCGCCGGACGGGCGCTTCCCCACCGTGGCCTTCCCGAACCCCGAGGAGAAGGGCGCGATGGACCTGTCGTTCGCCCTCGCGCGCTCGGTGTCGGCGGACCTCGTGCTGGCCAACGACCCCGACGCCGATCGGCTCGCGGTGGCGGTGCCGAAGGCCCGGGAAGACGGCGGCGTCGACTACGTGCAGCTTACAGGCAACCAAGTCGGCGTGCTGCTCGGCCACCACGTGCTCTCCCAAGACGCCGACCCGGCCACCGCGGTGCTCCTCGCGTCCCTCGTGTCGTCGCCCATGCTCGGCGTGATCGCGCGCGCGGCCGGCGCCACCTACGAAGAGACCCTCACGGGCTTCAAGTGGATCGCGAACCGCGCGATGGCGCTCGAGGCCACCGGCGAGCACCGGTTCCTCTTCGGCTACGAGGAGGCCCTCGGCTACACGGTGGGCGGGCTCGTGCGCGACAAGGACGGCGTGAGCGCCGCGCTCGTGTTCACGGAGCTCGCGAGCGAGCTCGCGGCCGAGGGGCGCAGCGTGCTCGATCGCCTCGAGGAGCTCTACCGGCGGTACGGCCTCTTCGTGAGCACCCAGGTGAACCTCACGCGCAAAGGTCAAGCAGGCGCCCAGGAGATCCGCGCGATGATCGACGGGCTCCGCCAGCGGCCGCCCTCCACGATCGGTGCGCTCGCGGTGCTCGCCGTCTCCGACCTCGAGGCGGGCACCCGCGCGGAAGGGGGCGCGGTGAAGCCGCTCGCGTTGCCAGCGAGCAACGTGCTCGTCTTCGAGCTCGAGGGCGGGAGCCGCGTGATCGCGCGCCCGAGCGGCACCGAGCCGAAGGTGAAGTTCTACGTCGACGTGTGCGAGCCGATGGCCGAGGGCGAGCCGCTCTCGGTCGCGCGCGCGCGCGCCGAAGCGTCGATGAAGGCCCTGGCCGACGCGTTCGTCGCGATCGCCGTGCCGGCGACCTGAGCGCCGCTCCGAAGTCACCGCCCGCGCGCGCCTGCGCGGGGAGCCTTCCGGGCGGACGTCAGCCTTCCGCGCGAGCGTCATGGAAGCGCGCCAGGCGCGCTTTGCGCGCCGGGCCGAACGGCGCCATGAGGCGGAGCGCGGCCATGGCGCTCTGCTCCAGCGGCTCGGCCAGCCCCGCCTGGCAGTCCGGCGGCACCTCGATGGTGTAGCCGCGCTGGAGCGCGTCGGTGGCGGTGGCGATGATGCCGATCTCGGTGAGGCACCCCGTGAGCAGGAGTGAGTCGACCTTCAGCTCCTCGAGCACGTCCTCCAGGCGCGAACCGACGAAGCCGCTGTAGGTCGGCTTCTTCACCACATGGTCGGTGCGCAACGGCGCGAGCTCGGGCCAGACGTCGTTTCCGCCGGTGCCCGCGATGTTGTGCGCTCCCCAGCCGGCCAGGTCGGCGTCGTCCGGGCCGTGCTCGTCGACCACGTAGACCACGGGTGTCCCGGCCGCGCGCGCGGCCTCGAGCCGCGCCCTGAGCGCGGGCACCACGAGCCGAGCGCGAGGCACTTCGAGCGGCGCGCCGGGAGTGAGGTGGTCCACGAGCATGTCGAGGACGAGGAGGGCCGGACGCGACGGGACCCGCGTGGACAACGTGCCGACGAGCCGCGATCGGAGGTGAGGCCCCAACGTCTCCGGCGGAAAGGTGCGCCCGAGCGCGGAGAGGGTCTCGCGCACCGCCACGTACCCGGCGACGACCTCGGGCGGCGACAGCTCGAGCAGCGCGCCCTCGAGCCGCGGGTGCCGCGCCGCGAAATAGACCGCGAGGAGCTCCGCTGTAGCCTCGTCGTTCTCCGTGGGGTCGTCGCTCATGGTTGGCCGGGCTCCGGGGCAGGTTCGGCGTCGTCCCCCCGCAACGCCTCACACTACTACGCGCCGGAGCGGCGAGTGGATCGACGAGACTCGAACGCTGCAGAGCACGCGTGGCCGAGTCTGGTCGTGTCTGGCCCGTCGCCGTGCGCGACCCTTGTGGTGTGGCCCCACCTTTGGTGTCATCCCCCTGTGCCACTCGAACGCATTTTCGCCCGGGGCCTCGAGGTGAGCGAGCGCTCCGCCCCCATTTTTCGCTTCAACGAGGCGCGCGGCGCCATCGTCGACGACGTGGTCGCCCGCGTCGTGGGGGGCGTCAAGGACCCCCTCTACGCCCTCTCCGACGCCGCCTACCTGGAAATGCGCCGCCTGGGCCCGCGCGGCGGCCCCGAGCTCGCGGAGTGGAAGTCGCTCGCCGGCAAGCTCGGCCGAATGTCCGAGGGCGAGCTCAGGACCGCGATCACGAAGTACACGAAGATGTACGCGTGGGACGTCGCCGGGAACTTCGACCCCCGCGTGTATCAGTTCGCGTCCCGCGCCATGGCGCCGCTCCTCGGCGCGCTCATGTCGCCGCGGGCGATGGTAAAGAACATTCCCCAATCGCTCGACCTCACCGCGCTCGACAGCCGCATCGTCGTGCAGGGGCCTCGAGAGCACGTGCGGAAGCTCACGGAGCTCGGGACGGTGGTCTACACGCCCACGCACCTGTCGAACCTCGACTCGGTCGTGTTCGGGTTCGCGCTGGAGCGCGCGGGTCTCCCGCCCGCCACCTACGGCGCGGGCAAGAACCTCTTCACCAACCCGGTGCTGAGCTACTTCATGCACAACCTCGGCGCCTACCGGGTGGACCGCCGCCTCCGGCACGCGCTCTACAAGGACGTACTGAAGGCGTACTCGTGCGTGCTGCTCGAGCGCGGCTACCACAGCCTCTTTTTCCCGGGCGGCACGCGCTCGCGCTCGGGCGGCGTGGAGCGCAGGCTCAAGCTCGGGCTCGCGGGCACGGGCATCGAGGCGTTCGCCCGCACGGTGGAGGCGGGGCGCCCGCGGAAGGTGTTCTTCGTGCCCGCCACGATAAACTACCTCCTCACGCTCGAGGCCGAGACCCTCATCGACGACTTTCTCCAAGAAGAGGGCAAGGCGAGGTTCATCATCGACGACGACGAGTCGACCCGCGTGGGCCGGGTCGCCGCGTTCGTGCAGAAGCTCTTCGGCCTCGACGGCGCGTGCGTCGTGCGCTTCGGGCAGCCGCTCGACTGCTTCGGGAACCTCGTCGACGACGAGGGTCGCTCGCACGACGCGCGTGGCCGCGAGGTGCCGGCGGAGACCTTCCTCGAGCGACGCGACGGCACCCGCGGGCGCGACACGAAGCGCGACGCGGAGTACACGCGCGAGCTCGGAGACGCGATCTGCGGCGCGTTCAAACGCGACACGGTGGTGATGTCCACCCACCTCGTGGCGACCGCCGCGTTCGGCGCGCTGCGCCGCCACGTGGGCGACAAGAGGGGAGATTTGTTCGCCATTTTGGGCCACAAGGACGACTTCCGGGTCCCGCGCGCGGAGCTCGTGAAGGAGGTCGACCGCCTCCTCACCGAGGTGCACGCGCTCGAGCGGCGCGGGCTCATCGTCGTGGCGCCGGGCCTGCGGAACCGCGAAGCCCCCGGTGTGCTCGAAGACGCCCTGAGAGCGCTCGCGGGCTACCACGTCGAGGACGTGCTATCCCCTCGCGGCGACGACCTCGCCCTGTCGCACACACGACTTCTTTTCTATTACCAGAACCGCCTCGCGCTCCACGGCCTCGGCTTCGACGCGCTGAAGTGACCTCAGGACCACCGCTCTCTCTTTTCTGCGGGCTCGCCAGAATCGGCGCTCGCGCACGGAGAAATATCGGCTATGGTCCCTCCCCCCGATCGGCAAAGCCATGAGCACAACGGAAAACCCCACCCCGCCGTCCGCCCCCGCGGGCGACCCGAGCGACGCCTCCGCGGCGCCCAGCCCTGCGAGCGCCACCGCCTCGTCCGAGGCCCCCACCGTCCCCTTCGTCGCTGCCACGCCGGCAGCCTCGGTCGAGCCCGACGCGCACGCGTCTGACGCGTCCGACGCGGAAGAGTCCGACGCGGAGGGCGAGGGAGGCGAGGCCGCCGAGGGTGAAGTCCAGGCGGGCGAAGCCGGCCAGACACCCGGGGAGGGCGGCGAGAAGAAGAAGCGCCGGCGACGCCGTCGCAAGAAGAAGCCCGGCGCGCAGGCGCAGGAGGGTGGCGAAGGGGCTCCGCGCGAGCCCGGCGAGGCAGGCGCCGAGGGCGCCGCTGCCGACGGCGGCGCGACCGGCGACGCGCAAGAGCACGCCGAAGGCGAGACCCGAGCGGAGGGCGACAAGCCCGGCCGCGGCCCGCGGCCGAAGAAGCCCAAGGTCGAGAAGGAGCGCCCCGCGTTCAACGTCGGAGACGTGGTGTTCGGCAAGGTGCTTGACGTCACCGAAGACGTCTTGTTCATCGATCTGTCCGGCAAGGGCACCGCGCTCTTCGACCTGCGCGAGCTGCTGATCACGGAGGAAGACGCCAAGGCCGACATGGCGGCCGCCGACGACGAGCACGAGCCCCGCGACGCGGCGCCCACCACCGAGGCCTCGCCCGGCGCGCCCACGGCCGACCAGGCCACGAGCGATCCGGAGCCAGCGGGCGACGACGCGGCGCTCGCCGCCGAGACTCCCGCCGACGCGACCGCCAGCGCAGCCGAGGCCCCCGCCGACGTGACCGCCAACTCCGCCGAGCCCCCCGCCGACGCGACTGAGCCTACCGAGGCGGCGGTCGAGGCGGCGGCTGCCCCCGCGGTGGCCGCCGAGCCGGCCCCGCAGCTGCCGCGCGTCATCCTCGAGCCCGGCGCGCCCTTCGTCGGCGTCGTGCACAACGACGGCGGCCGAGGCGGCCTGGTGGTGCTCACCCACCACCCGAAGCGCGTCCGCCGCGCGAAGCCCGTCGTGGCCGCCGCGTTCCGCGACAAGTCCCTGGTGTTCGGCATCGTCACCGGCGTCATCAAGGGCGGCGTCGAGGTCGACATCGACGGCCTCCGCGGCTTCGCGCCCGGGTCTCACATGGACCTGCGGCTCGGCAACGATCTGCATCCGCTCGTCGGAAAGCGCCTCGCGTTCGCGGTCACCCAGTACGGCAAGCGCGGCCGCGACGTGGTCGTGTCGCGCCGCTCGATGCTCGAGGCCGAGTCGAAGGAGCGCCGCGACGAGGCGCTGAAGAACATCAAGATCGGCGTCGACGTGGACGGCGTGGTCCGCACCGTCGTCAGCTTCGGCGCGTTCGTCGACATCGGCGGCGTCGAGGGCCTCGTCCCGCTGAGCGAGATGAGCCACAACCGCGCCGACCAGCCGAAGGACGTCTTCACGGTCGGCGAGACCGTGCGCGTGCGAGTGCTCCGCGTCGACGAGAAGCAGAAGGTGTGGCTCTCGCGCCGCGCCACCGTGAGCGATCCCTGGTCCGCCGTCGCCGAGAAGTACGCCCCAGGTACGCGGCACACCGGCAAGGTCGCGCGGCTCAAGCCCTTCGGAGCGTTCATCGAGCTCGAGTCCGGCGTCGACGGCCTCATCCAGGTGGGCGATCTGTCGGTCAAGCGCATCGCGCACCCGAACGAGGTCCTCAAGGAGGGCGACGACATCGACGTCGTCGTCGCCTACGTCGAGCCCGGCTCGCACCGCATCGCGCTGCACCCCGCGCCCACCGGCGAGGCGGCGGGCGAGACCCCGCAGAAGATCGCGCCGCAGCGCACGGTGCGCGTGCAGATCGTCTCCACCGACCCCGCGGGCCTCACCGTCCGCGTGCTCGGCGCGACGGGGCGTCACGCGCGCGGCTTCATCACCGCCGGCGGCACGGGCACGGCCCGCGGCACCGACTTCCGCAAGGCCTTCCCGATCGGCAAAGAGCTCGACGCGAAGATCATCGAGATCGATCCCAAGCGCGGCGAGCTCAAGCTCTCGATCAAGGCGATGAACGAGGACACCGAGCGCAACGCGTACCAGCAGTACCGCGCGCAGGTGAAGCGCGAGGCGAAGTTCGGTACCCTCGCGGATTTGCTACAGAAACGGAACATCGTCCCGAACAAGTAGCGTCGTCACGGGCGCTCCCGGGCTAGCTCCCGGGCTCGTCGGGCGGCTCCCGGAGGCGGTCGGCGACGGCCGCCTCTTCGCGTGAAATGCGCTCGTCGTCGTCGGTGTCGAGCGCGCGCATGACGATGCCGGCGGCGATCGCGGCGCGCCGCGGCTCGGGGGCCCCCGTGTGGTCGGCGATGGCGCGCTCGAGCTCGCTCCCGTCGACCCGCCCGTCGTGGTCCGCGTCGACCGCGTCAAAACCGCCGAGCGCACGCCACAGCCCCGCGGCGAAGCTCTCGAGGAGGACGAGCTTCACGTCCCGCCCCGAGTCCGGCGGCGGGATGAGCTCGGGCCGCTCGCGGGCCAGCGCGAGCAGCGGCTCGTTGCGGTCCATGCCCGCGAACAGGTTCCGCACGAGCGCCACCCGGTAGACGCGCGCGGGGTCGAGCGGCGCCCCGCCCACGCGGATCACCTGCCCGTCCGGGCCCACGTCGACCGCGCTGCACACCTGGAGGAAGCCCCCCGACTCGACCGGCGCCCGCGCGCGCGAGGCCTGCACCGCCGCGGAGAGCGACGCGCCGGGCACGGCCACCACCACCATCTCGTTCTCGAACGGCACCTCGGTCTGCAGGTGGCCGTAGGAGAAGCCACCGCGGTACGTCGCCGCGCCGCGGATCCCGCCGCCGTTGAAGAGCCCCACCTCGGCCCCGAGCGCGTCGCGCACCCGCGAGGCGAGCAGCGTCCCGAGCGAGGTCTGGCGCGCGCGGACGCCGACCGACGTGAGCTCCTCTCCAGGGTCGAGCACGAGCAGGGTGGCCGACGTGAGGGCCTCCACCTTCGCCATGTGCGTGGCCACGCGGGCGCGTACCGCGGGGTCCTCCGGGAACCGCGACACGTCGTGCAGCGCCACGCGCACGCTCGGTGCGTCGGCGCCGTGGGCCTCGGCCGGCCAGGCCAGATCGATCACCGCGGCGAGCGCGGCGTCGGCCCCGCCCTTCACGATCCACGTCTCGCCCTCACGCTCGAGCGAGGGCTGGTGCTCATGCCCGGCGAGCAGCACGGGGAAGGCCGGCCATCCACGCGCGAGGGCGCGGTCGAGGGCCAGCGGCTGATGGGTTAGCGCGAGCACGGTCGCGCACCCGGCCGCGCGGAGGCGCTCGGCCTCGGCGATCGCGGCGTCGTTGGGAGGGAGGAGCGTCACGCCCCCAAACGGCGGACGGCGGTAGGCCGTGGGGTCGTCCATGACCACCCCCACGAGCCCCACTCGGACCGCTCGCCCCGCGGGGCCGGGCGCGCACACGGAGACCACCTCCGACACGGGTAGGGCGGGCTCGAACCCGCGCACGTTCGTCCCGAGGCAGGTGGCCTCGAGCTCCCGGACTCGCGCGCGGAGCTCTTCGGGCGGCACGTCGTCCTCGTGGTTGCCGAGCACGGCGTGCGTGAAGCCGAGCGCGTTCATGCAGTCGACCATGCCCCGGCCCGCGTCGAGGCTGGACAGCACGCTCGGCGCGACGAAGTCGCCCGCCATGGTGACGAGGAGGCGATCGGCGGGCGCGACCTCCCGCGCTTCGCGGAGGAGCGAGGCGAGGCGCGGAAGGTGCTCGAGCGAGTAGACATCGTTGACGGCAACGATGCGCAGCGTGGGCCCTCGCTCGGTCATGACGCCGCGCCCGCGAACACGCGCCACGTCGCGCGCGCTGCGCGCACACCGCGCGCCGGCCGTGCGCCAACCGCTCCACTCGAGGGACTCACCCTGCGCACCATGCGCTTAGCGTAGCGCAGCGCCGCGCCGTCGGGGACCCTGGAGGGCGTCGCTCGGCCCTCGCGCGAAGCCACAGATCGCGCAGCTCAGCCTCGTGAGAGCAAGGGCCGTCGCGCGAACGAATGGCCGGCGTCGGGGCGCCTCGCCGAGCCAGGGCCCTCGCGCAAACGCCAGACTGTGCTAGCGCCACAGCCCCATGAGAGTCCTCGCCTCCGCGCTCGCCTCCGCTGCTGCCCTTGTCGTCACCGTGGGCGCCTGCTCGAGCGCCCCCACCGCCACGCCGCCGGCCGTCGAGGGGTTCGCGGTCTGCGACAACCTGGACGAGTCGTCGTGCATTTTCCCCTTTCCTTCCGACCACTTCCGGAAGCCAGGCGGCCCGTACGGGCACACACACCAGCTCGACTTCGGCGATCGCCTGCCCGTGAGCGAGCAGACCGACGCGATGCTCGATCGCGAGCCGTTCCGAGTGCACGACGGCTTCCCGGTGTACCCGCAGATCGCCTTCCACATCGAGGGCGCCTCGCTCACGGGCGCCCCGTCCATCGACGGCATTCAAGCGTCGCTCGAGCGATCGAGCAAGACCCTGGTGATCGACGCCGAGACGCTCGAGCTCCAGCCCCACTGGGCCGAGCTCGACTACCTCGCCGAGGACGCCGGCAAACAAGTCATCGAGCTGCGCCTCGCGCGGGGGCTCGCGCACGGCAAGCGGTACGTCGTGGCCGTCCGCGGGCTGCCGGGCGGCGCGGCGAGCCGCGGCTTCCAGGCCCTCCGCGACGGCAAGCCGAGCCCGGTCGCGGGCGTCGACGAGCGCAAGGAGCGCTTCGACCGCGAGGTGTTCGCCGTCACCGACAAGCTCGGCGTGCCCCGCAGCGAGCTGCAGCTCGCGTGGGACTTCACGACGTCGAGCGACGACAACAGCACGCTCACGCTCCGCACGATGCGCGACACGCTGTACGAGCGCGTGGGGGAGGAGGGGCCCGAGTACTCGGTCACCGAGGTGAAGAGGGACCCCGACGGCCCCACCGGCGTCATCGAGACGATCGTGACCGGCGTCGCCAAGGTGCCGAGCTTCGTCCTGCCGCTCCGCCCGAACGACGTCGCGCGAAAGCTCCGGCTCGGGGCGAACGGTCTGCCGGTGGCCGAAGGCTTCGAGGACGTGACGTTCCGCGTGCAGATCCCGCGCGTGTCGCGGACGAGCCCGGACCGCGCGAGCGTCGTCCAGTATGGCCATGGCTTCTTGGGGAGCGACTCGGAGGCGAACAACGGGTGGCTGCGCACCTTCGCGAGCGAGCGCAACTTCCTCATCCTTTCGTCGGACATGCAGGGCATGAACACGCCGTCCGGCCTGCTGTGGTTCCTGCACCTGCCGAAGGACATCACGAACCTCGCCTACATCGGCGACGAGCCGCTCCAGGGCATCATCAACCACCTCGCGCTCGTGCGCCTCTTGAAGGGCCGCTTCTCGCGCGACGTGAACGTGCAGCGCGGCGACGGAGGCGGGGCGCTCTACGACCCGAAGGCGATCTACTACCACGGCAACTCGCAAGGCGGCACGCAGGGCGCGCTCGTGATGGCGATGTCGCGCGACCTCGAGCGCGGCACCCTCGGCGTGCCCGGCGTGTCGGTCGCGTGGATCCTGGCGCGCGCCAACCAGTGGCGCGAGCTCGCGGGGAGCATCGGCCGTAACTACCCGAATCCCTACGATCTTTCAGCTATCATGTCGCTCGTCGCGGTGGGGTGGGACCGCGGCGACGGTTCGAACTTCGCCAAGTACATCTCGGCGACGCCGCCGAAGGACGGCACGCCCAAGAACGTGCTGCTGCACGTGGGAGTGGAGGACGCCCAGGTGAACAACGACGTCTCACGCGTGCTCGGCCGCATGGTCGGCGCGAAGGTGCTCGCGCCCGCCACGAGCGACATCTGGGGGCTGCCCGTCGTGCAGGGCCCGCTGCGCGGCGAGAACGTCTACGTCGAGCAAGACTACGGCGTGCCCAAGCGCCCGAAGACGAACCGGCCGTCCGCGCCGGAGACCGACACCCACGCGTTCCCGCGGAAGAGCCGCGCGATGCAGGAGCAGAGCTACGTGTTCTTCCGAACCGGCGAGGCACGGCACACGTGCGACGGGCGCTGCGACCCCGAATGAGGCGCGCGGCCGGAGGCGGGGTAGTGGCGCGAGCGGCGGCGACGGCGGCGCGACGCGTCCTCGGCGCGAGCGCGATCGTGGTCGGCGCGCTCGCAGGTGGGGCGATCCTGGCGAGCGGGTGCTCGGGCGATCCCGCGCTCGACGAGCTCGCGACGCGCCTCGCCACGACCTACTGCACCGCGCTAGCCACCTGCTGCGCAGAGGCCGCCTACGCCTACGACGAGCGCTCCTGTCAGGCGCAAATGACGGCCGAGGCGCAGCGCTTCGCCGACATCGCGAAGCGAGGCAAGGTGCTCTACGACGCGAAGGCCGTGCAGGGCTGCGTGGACTCCTACCGCGCGCGCGCCGCGCGCTGCTCGAGCGACGCCGGCAACCCGAGCGCGCTCCCCGACGCCGCCGAGCCCTACTCGGAGGCGTGCGCCAAGATCTTCCGCGGCACCGTGGCGCCGGGTGATCCGTGCACCGAGGCGGCCGAGTGCCAAGCGAACGCCCCCAGAGAGACCGCCACCTGCGTGTTCGACACGCGCCCAGGCTTCGACCGGCGCCGCAAGATCTGTACGAAACAGCTTCGACGCGCGCCCGGGGAAGAGTGCAAACTACTTCCATCATTGCGCGACCTCACGCTCGAGCTGCCCGTCTGCGACGAGCGCGGCTTCTGCGAGCTCACGCTCTCCGGCACGGTCTGCCGGGCGTACGTGGCGAGCGGCGAGGCCTGCATCGTCGCCGGCGCCTCGGCCGTGCGCTGCGATCCCCAGCGGTCGCTCTACTGCGACGGCTCGACGCGGCGCTGCGCCGAGCTGCCCAGGCCTGGCCAGTCGTGCGCCCAGCCGGGCGCGTGCGTGCGCGGCGCGTTCTGCGACGGCGCGACCCGCGTGTGCGGCGAGGTACGCGAGGACGGCGCCGCCTGTGACCAGGCCTCGCAGTGCGCTTCGGGCTCGTGCGTGACCATGACGGCCGCCGACGGGGGCCGCGCGCCGAGTCGCTGCGCCGACGACGAGGGGCCGAGACCGTTCGAGGTGACGCCGCGTTCGTGCGGTTTTGGGCCGCTCGCGCGGGGCCTGGTCGACGCGGGCGCGAGCCCCGTGCTCACGACCTCCTTGTTCGGTCCCGGCGCCCCGCGGGCGCCGCTGGCGCCTCAGTAGATGCCGCGCCGTCAGCGGAAGGTGAACGGAGCGCCCGCCTGCACGACCCCGGGGTCGAGCGTCCCGGGCGGCCCCTGGTACTCGGGCGACGGCTTGAAGATGAAGTAGCCAGCGGTAGCGAGTCCCCCCGCGACGACCGCGCCGCCGGCGATCCACACCCAGCCTGGAAGGCCCTTGCTCGGCTCGGGCTCCAGGCTGACGCTGACGTCCCGCGTCTGTTTGTCGAGGACGATGACCTCGGACTGGTAGAGCCTCATCTTCGGGGCCGTGACCTGAAGCGTGTGGCCGCCGCTCGCGACCGTGCCTGACCACGCGCCGCTGCCGACGACCTTGCCGTCGAGCGAGACGGTCGCGTCCTTCGGAGCGCGGATCGTGAGCCGCCCTTGGTGAACGATCTTGACGAGCGTCAGCTCCGCGGCGAGCTCCGCCGCGCCGCCCACCGGGATTTCGCGCGTGAGCTCCTCGAAGCCCGCCTTCCGCACGACGAGCTTGCGCACGCCCATGTCCACCACGACGGGCACGACGGGCGACGCGCCGAGCGGCTCGCCGTCCAGCGTGAGCTCCGCGCCGGGCTCACTCACCGTGATGCGCAGCTTCGCCGTGAAGGGTTCCATGACCTTCACGAGCTCCGCCGCGTCGGCCTTGTCCTCCGCAGGCAGCGTCGCGTCGCCCTCCTTCAGGTAGCGCCGCACGAGGCCCACGGCCCTCGCGTAGTGGCGCCGGTTCTTCTCGCACGCGGCCATGTTCCAGAGCAGCCGCGGGTCCTTCGAGATGTCGTAAGCGCTCGAGAACTTCGCGAGCGCGCCGGCGTGGTCGCCGTCCCGGAACAGAAGCCTTCCCGACTCGTAGTCTTGCTTGGCCGGTCCCGTGAGGGAGTCACCGAGCGCAGGCGCGGTGGGCGGCGGCGGCGCCTCGAGGGCAGGCTGCGCGGAGGCGGCGGAGGCGGCCGCGGCGGGCTTGGCAGGAGTGGCGGTCGCCGCGGGAGCCGCGGGCTTGGCAGGCGCCTGCGCGTTCACCGCGAGCGGGAGAGCGAGCACGACGCCGCCGATCACGAGAGCGATGGGGAGGTTCACTTGAGGCCCATTTCGAGGGGGTTCTTCTTTGGAGTCGCGCTGGCGGTCACGGCAGGCGGGGTCGCGACTGACGGCACGGGCGGGGGTGTGGGCGTAGAAAGGGAGGCGGACAACCCCGACGCGTTTGGCTTCGGCTTGGGCCCAGGGGCTGCGGTCGGCTTCGCCGACGCGGAGGGCTCGGGGACGACGAGCGCCGCGGCCGACCGCGCCGTGGTGGGCGTGGCCGCGGAAGCCACCGAGGCGCCCACCGACGAAGACGCCGAATGAGCCGGCTCGATGGCGATGGGCGCCGCCCCTGCGCCGGAGCCCCCGCGCGCGAGGAAGAGCCCGACGCCCGCGACCGCGAGCGCACCTACGCCGCCAAGCGCCAAGAGCGCCCGGCGAGGGCGGCGGGTGGCGTCCTGGGCGGGCGACGCGGACGGGGCCGCGACAGGCACCCCCGTGTCGAACAGCACGGTGGCCGCCGTGGCGATCGCCTTGGGGTCGACGCGCTGGGCCGCCACCTCGATGGCACCCACGCTCGGCGCCGGCTCCGCGGCCACACCGAGCACGCGCGCCGCGATCTCGGCGCTCCCACGATCCTTCTCCGCCGCGAACGGCGCGAGCGCCGCCGCGAGCTCCGCCACGTTCTGGAAACGCGCGCCGCGATCCTCGCGGAGACACCGTGCGACGACCTCCTCGAGGCCCTCCGGCAGCGCGCGAAGCTCCAAGATGGGACGCGGCCGGTTGGCGAGGACCGCGATGATCACCGCAGGCGCGCTGTCGCCCGTGAACGGCTGCGTGCCCGTGAGCAGCTCGTAGAGGATGACCCCGAGCGACCAGATGTCGGCCCGATGGTCGATCCCCTTCGGATCCGCGAGCTGCTCGGGCGACATGTAATAGACCGTGCCCATTACGGTGCCCGTGCCCGTGAGGGCGATCGCGGAGGCCTCGACGGATCGTGAAATACCGAAGTCAAGAATCTTGACTATTGCCCGTTTGTCGGGCTGAACCGCCAGGAACAGGTTCGCGGGTTTCAGGTCGCGATGGACGACGTGCGCAGCGTGGGCCTCGGCGAGGGCCTCGCAGGCCTCGAGGACGTAGCGGACCGCGTCTTCGACCTCGAGGGGCCCCTTGTTCTCGAGCTCGCTCGCGAGATCGTGTCCCTGGAGGTACTCGAGCACCATGAACGGCACGCCGTCGTCGAACTGCGAGACGTCGATCACGCGCGCCACGTGCGGCCCTCGCAGCTTGGCCGCGATGCGCGCCTCGCGCGCGAAGCGCTCGACCACCTCGGGGTTCGCGAGCGCGACGGGGAGCAGGTACTTGATGGCGACGCGCTGCTCGAGCTGCACGTGGGTCGCGGCGACCACCACGCCCATCCCGCCCACCCCGAGCACGCGCTCGACGCGATACTTGCCGGCGAGCACGGTCCCCGCCTCGGGCCCTGCGGGGGGCGCGCTCACGGCTCGCTCGCGCACGCGGCGGGTGGGGCGACGCGGTACACGCCGCCGCCAGCGTCCTCGGCCGCGAACACCGTGAAGTACACGGCCTGCTTCCCGGCCGGATCGGCGCCGAGCGCCACGCCAAGCGCCGGGGACGAGGGCGCCGGCGCTGGCGCGAGCACCCCGCTCGCGCCGGTCGCCCCGGTGGTCGCGTACTCCACCCCGGCCGAGCTTGTAAAATACACGCACTTGGCGCCAGCGACGAGGCCTCGCGCGTACTTTGCGGCCCCCTGCTGGGCGGGGCCCGTAGTCCCCGCGGGCGTGAACGGCAGCGGCCCCGCGGTGAGCGCCGCCTGACCCCGCGCGGGGATCTCGTAGACACCGGACGGAGCGAGCGCGTAGGCCTTGAAGTTCGCTGGCGGCGCCGTGGCTGGATCGAACGCGAGCGCGTGAAACAGCGCACCCTGGACGACGATGGGGGGCTGGCAGCTTCCCGCTCGCTCGTTCGCACAGCTCGAGCTTCCCCGCCCCCGCAACCAGCGCGAAGCCGTCCACCGCCGCGACGGCGCTCACCTCGCCGCCGCCAGGGAACGCACCGCTGTTCTCCCTGGTGTCGGAGAAGAACGCGCCGAACGCCGTAGCCCAATAGGCGAAGCCACCTGCCCCCGCGACGTCGACCGCGAAGCCGGGCGGGACCGCGAGGAGCGCCCTCTGCGCTGGGTCCTCGAAATAGCTCCTCGAGCCGTCCGTGGCGGCCAAGACCGAGCCTACGGGGGCGATCCGCCACGGGCGCGGCGCGCTCGGTGTGGAGGCGTCTGCCGCGCCCGCGTCGAACGGCCCGGCGTCCGGGTTGGGCGACGCTGGGACGGCGATGTCGGTGAGCTCCGTGCCGCTCACCGCGATCTCGCGCTTCCCCACCCTTGTCCCCGCGGCGTAGAGCGTCCTGCCGGAGATCGCGACGGCCGTCGCGAAGCCGAGCTTGGCGACGAG
This sequence comes from Myxococcales bacterium, assembly GCA_016720545.1. Lineage (NCBI taxonomy): Bacteria > Pseudomonadati > Myxococcota > Myxococcia > Myxococcales > Myxococcales bacterium. Next base: position 250,853 of record JADKKK010000005.1, on the reverse strand, counting down.
CGTCGGGGGGGGGGTGTCGACACGCGCGTCGCCGCCGTCCGTCGGCGCCTCGCCAGGAGCCCCCGAGCACACGGTCTGCTTCTCTTCCTTGGAAGCGCACGCGCCGCCGCGACGCTCGAAGAGGCGCGCCTTCCGCGCCGTGGCCAGTTGGCACACGTACAAGGGCAGCACGATCTTGCCTCCCTCTTCGCGCCAGCCGGGGGCGCCGCGGTCGAGGGGGACGTAGCAATCGCCGCTCGCGTTGCACTCGCCGGTCTCACGCGTGACCAGCGCGAGGTTCAGCCCGGCGACCCCGCCCTCCGGGGGCGAGAGCGTGCACTTGCCCTCCTTGGTGTTGTGCTCGAGACGGTCGCCCACGGGGGTCGCGCCCGCGAAGCACTTCGCCACGTCGAAGCAGCCCGCGCCCGATGCCGGGATGATCGCGGCGGGGTCGAAATCGGGCAGCGACTCGAACTTCACCTCGTTGTCCTGACAGGCGCCGTCGATCCACGTCTCGTTCAGCGGGTCGGGGCAGTCGGGCCGGAACGACGCGAAGAAGTCGAACCCCTCCGCGTTCCCGCTCTTCGTCGTCACCCCGTCGCCCAGGGGCAGCGCGACGGGCTCGCTCTTGGTGGAGCCGTCGTTCGCGAAGTTGAGGGGGATGCGCAGCAGCCCTGTTCGACCACCCTTCGGGATGCTCGTGCGCACGTCGCGCAGGACGCGAGGCTTGTTGTCTTGGAACGCCATGACGCGCACGCGAATGGTCGCGCCGGGCTCCTCGGGCTCGACGATCGCGAGGGTCGCCGGGAGCTCGACCTCCCCGTTCCGCACGCGGCCGATGAAGCTGTGCTTCACCGTGCCGTTCGTGCTGATGCTGACGGAGACCGAGTTCACGTCCTTCGGGGCCTTCATGTCGGTGGTGATCGCGAGCATGATCGCGCTCTTCTTCTCGGCGCACGCGCCGACGACCCCGGAGACCCCCACCCACGCCAGCGCGCCGAGCACGACGCCGCCGCCCAGGACCTTCACTCGCGTACGCTGGAGCATCGGCGAGAGCGTAGCACGCGGCGCGCGGGACAGGCCACGAAGCGAGACCTCGCGACTACTCGGGGGCGATGATGAGGCCGTAGGAGTGAGGCTCGAAGACGACGTCGTCAGGGTCGAAATGAAACGAAGGATCCCCCGCGTTCGTGACGACGATCACGACCCGCTCCGTCTGGTCGAGATCGGCGATCGACATTTGCGCCTCGCGCGCGCTAGGCGGGTTCGCGATTCGCCCCCGCGACAGCTCGCGACCCGCCTTGTCGATGCGCATGAAGCCGAGTCGGAGCTTCGCGTGGTCTTCCCACGCCGCCTCGACGCGGAGCCTCGCGCCCGGCGCGGCGCCGGCGGTATGGACGACCACATACGACGCGCCCGTGGGCTCGAGCGGGTAGGCCGGCGCGAGTCGACGCGGCGTCGCGGGCCAGGGCACGTCCCAATCGACCCGCACGGGCGGCGCGTCGCCCAGCGCCGCGCTCGCGCCCGACGCCTGGACACCGCCGGGCGCCTCCGGCCCGAAGTGCGCCCGAGACAGGGCGAACTCGAGGAGCAGGTCCTCGAGCTTGGACCCCTCGAACAGGCTGCCCGCGAAGCTCTTCCCGAGCACGTCGAACGCGTCGGGCTCGTTCACCCAGCGCACGCTGCCGGGGGGCGTCTTGTGCGCGCGGAGGGCGATGAGCCCGCGGAGCACGGCCCCAGGCTCCGTGCCGTAGCCGCGATCGAGCCAGCGGTAGAAGAGCGCCGTGCCCACGGCCTGCGGGGCGCCCGCGCGATCGTCCACGCGGTCGTCCACGGTGCGGAGGCCCCAAAGCGCAGGCTCGTGCAGCGCCTCGAACCGACCGCCCGACTCGCCCGCGACGCGCGACACCAACGCGCGCTCGGGGTGCTCTTGGAACGTGAGGTAGGCGGCGGTCGCCCGGACGGGAGCGCAGGGCACGAGCAGCTCGGTGACGGCCTGCGCCTCGGCCTGCGCGGATCCCTCGTCCGCGCCAGGCGCGGTGCGAAGGAGCAGGCCACGGACCACGAGACGCGTGACCGCCACCTGGAGCGCGCAGCCCCGATCGAGGCGGCGGGAGAGGCGCCCGTAGCCGCCGCCGCGATCGAGCGGGGAGCGAGGATCGCGTTCGTCCAGCACGATCTCGCCCTCGACCTCGCCGTCCACGAGGATGAGGTCGAACGCGCCCGTCAGCTGCCCGGGCTCCGGGCGCGCCATGCGCAGCGGTCCGTGGAGGCCCGCGAACGCGGCCTCGGCGTGCGCGAGGACCGCGCGCGAGGTCGGCTCGTCACCTGCCCTCCCCCAGACGCAGACCGCCTCGTGGAAAGAGCACGCCCGCATGGGCGCGCCGCGGACGGCCTCGGCCCGCGCCGGTCCGTAGGTGACGACGCGGCCCGAGGGCGCGTCGGGCGGAACAGGCGGGCCCGCGTCGCTCCCAGGCTCGGGCGCCTCGGTCTGCGCGCGCGCTACGGGTGACCACGCGAACGCGAGGCACGCTACGAGGCCGCGAGCCCGACGAGCGAGCGCGGAGCGACGGCGACGCGCGATGACCCCCTCGGAAGACCTCACAGAGAGACCTTACGCGCATTTGACACCGTGTTTTGCCCCCAACTATAAAGAAAGGTCTCGTGCGCCCTTCCGCGGACCCGCGCGTGAAGGGTATCGTGCCCGGTCGGGTCCCTCGTATGTCACTTCGCCCACGCTCAGCAAAGGCACCATGACCTCATCCTCCGATGCCGCGCGCTTCGATCCCGCCCGCGCGGTGCGCCTCGACCTGCCCCGAGGCGCCGCGCTCGCTTCGAATGACGAACGGCTCGTGCTCCTGCCCGCCGCCGCCCTCATCGAGCTGGCGCTCGAGGCCGAGGCGGAGCTCCGCGTGACCCTCGGGAAGGCCCTCGGCGCATCGCTCGGCGCCCGCGTCGCCGCGCGCTTGGGCGGGAGCGAGGCCACGGTGGGTGTGTCCCTCGAGACCTTCGTGTCCGAGCTTGGCGGAGAGCTCGCCGCCTCGGGCCTCGGCACTCTGGCGCTCGAGCGCTGGGGCCGGGCCCTCGTCGTGGTCGTGGGGAATCCCGCCGTCGACGACGACGCGTTCCTCGCGGGCCTCGTCGGCGCCGCGCTGGCGACCTCCACCGGGAAAGACACGCACGCCGTCCAGTTGAGCAGCAGCGACGGTCAGGCCAAGCTCCTCATCGCGAGCCGCGGGACCGCAGAGCGCGCGCGCGCGTGGCTCGCCGCGGGCGACAGCTTCGGCGCCGTCCTCGAGAAGCTTCATGGAGGTGTGTCGTGAGCGAAGCGCAAGCCCGGGTCGAGAAGCTGGAGGCCCTCCTCGCGCGGGTCGTGGCGCGCACAGCCGAGCCCCGCACGGTCGCGGCGGCGCCCGCGCGGCCCGGGACGCCCGACGCCGAGCCGCCCATGGCGCCGGCCGCCGCGGCGCTCGCGCTCGCGCTCGCGCCGCAGCCCGAGCCATCGAGTCGACCGGCCCTCCCCCGCGCCGAGCCCCCGCCGCGCCCGTCGCGGCCTGCGGCGATGGCGATCCCCGAGCCGCCCGACTCGGAGCCCTCGACGCCCGTGCCCGGTGCCTCGGCAGCCGCCGCGGAGCAGGCGGACGACGGCTACGATCCGGACGAAGCGACGCTCATGCAGGCGGCCCCCGTGGTGGCGCGCCCGTCGCCCATTAGCGCGCCTCCGCCGCCTCCGGTCGCCGCCCCTCCGCCTCCGGTCGCCGCCCCTCCGCCTCCGGTCGCCGCCCCTCCGCCTCCGGTCGCCGCCCCTCCGCCTCCGGTCGTCGCCCCTCCGCCTCCGCCCGCCCCCCGCCTCCGGTCGCGCGCCTCCGCCGCCGTCCGCCCCTCGCGCGGCCACCCCCGCGCCGCCGCTCTCCGCGCCGCGCGCCGTCACGCCTTCGCTGACGCTCGCCACCGACGAGGACGACGACGGCGATCGTGTCACGCCGCCGCCGGAGTCCGGCCGCCAGAAGGCGCTCACCCCGGAGCCCACCAAGGGGGCCGCCCCCCGGCCCGAGGCCGCCCTCCCCGACCTCGGGGGCGACGAGCCCGAGTCCGTGGGCACGCTCATCGGCGTAGGCGGCGGCGACACGCCCCAGCCACGCGCGGCGGCCGCCCCCCCCAACCTCACCTCGCCGGCGCAAGTAGTGGCGGCTCGCGCTCCCGCGGAGCTCGTCGCCGTGCAGTCCGTGGCGGCGGCGCCCCTCACCCCAAAGACCGTGGGCGATCTGCTCGACGCCGCCCTCGCCTTGTAGATCCTGCCAGGGAAACGAGCGCCCTCGGTCGCTGTTCGACCATGAGAAAGCTCGGGCCGCCGTGCGCTCCCCGCGGCGGAGCCCGCGGCGTGTGCAGCCTGCGCGGAGGGCGCGCGCGCCGAGGACTCGAGCGGCTCCGGGCCGTTGCCATCCGATCCCCGTGCTGCACCGCTACGAACAGTACGCCTCCGTCCTGGGGTGCGGAGCGCGAGCTCTTCGCCGCGATCTCGGTGCCTCGTCTTGGGCCGGGACCCAAAACCAGGAGGTGGGGCCCCCAAAGGGCTCCGCCCGTGGGGCGGAGGACGGAGTCCTCCGATGACAGGAGGAATGAATCACCGGGCTTGATCGAAGATCATGCTCGGTGATTTAGAGCGTAGTCCGCCCCAAAAGCCTCGTGTCCTCGAGCCACGTGACGAGCCCGGACTCGACGTCGTAGAGCGCGCCAATCACGGCGAGCTCGCCCGCGTCGATCATCGCTCGGAGCGTCACGCTCTGCTCGACGATCGCCCGCACGGAGCGACGAACCTGCAGCTCGGCGACCCGCTCGACGAACGCCCCGTTCGCGGAGGTGCGGTCCTCGTGGATAGTCCGCTCGGCGTAAATCGAGGGCTGAATCTTGTTCAGCAGGGTCGACAGGTTCCCCATCTGGACGCCGTCGCACGCGCCCTTGATGGCGCCACACTTCGTGTGCCCCAGCACCACGACCGACCGCGCTCCGGCGATCTTGCACGCGAACTCCATGGACCCGAGGATGTCGTCGTTGACGACGTTGCCCGCGATCCGGACGCTGAAGATGTCGCCGAGGCCCTGGTCGAAGACGAGCTCTGCCGAGGTGCGGCTGTCGATGCAGCTCAAGATGGTGGCGAACGGGAACTGACCGTCGCGGGTGTCGTTGATCTGCTCGAGGAGGTCGCGGTGCGCGCGCAGGTTCGCGACGAAGCGCGCGTTGCCCTCCTTCAGAAATTGCAGGGACTTCTCCGGCGTGATGCTGGCTTGGGTCTCGCGCGTGTGCGTTCGCATTTCCGCCTACTCTCCTCGGGTGACTGCTGTCTGTCCGTGTGCGGACCGGGACAGGGTTTGGTGGCGACGGGTCAGGTGGCGACGACGCCCTGCGTCTCGTACTCGACGACGCTGCTCAAGACGTACGCAGCGACGGCGACGAAGCCCGCCGGGATCAAGAAGGTCAGGTACTCCAGCCGCGTGGCCGCGATCGACGCGACCAGCGCGCCCGCGATGAACGCGAGGATCTTCGCCCCGCGAAGCACGATCCCGGCTCTGGCGCGCTCCCGCAGGTCCGCCGGCGCGGCGGTCGAGAGGTAGGCGCCGAGGGCGATCGACAGATCCGTGAGCGGGCCGGTCATGTGTGTGGTGCGGACGATCATGCCAGACGTCGACGCCACCGACGCGTTCTGGAGCCCCATGGCGAAGGCGAGCAGCCCGAGCATGAGGAAATCGCCCGGGGTCTCCACCGTCTTGCCGAACGGACCGAACGCGCCGAACCGCCCGAGCGCGGCCACGAGCGCGAGGATCATCGCGACCATCGCGAGCGGGAGCCCGACGAACGGAGCTTTCCCACGCAGCCGCCGGCCGTCCAACATCCAGAACGAGCTCATCGCGCCCACCACGAAGGCCCCCAGCACCGCGGCGTAGTCGAGGAGCAGGTAGGCGCTCCCGTAGTCGGCCCCCACGCGCGTGACCGTGCCGGTCACGTGGGACACGAAGCGCTGGCACGCCGCCAGCGCCGCCGCGTTCACCGCTCCCGCCGAGAAGGCCAGCACGACCCACAGCGGCAGGTTGCGCCGGTCATGGACAGTGGTCGAGGCAAGGAGCGGGATCTGCGCGTTCATCGAGAGCACCTCGTCGTTGCGGAGCGAGACCTCAACCTAGTTCGCCGCTGCGCGAGCGGAATTCAGGAAATTCCGAGGCGACATGTAGGAAATACCTACATCATGGGGAGTGGCCCCCGCGACCCCCTGGCTCAACTACAATCATCTGTTCTATTTCTTCGTCGTCGTCACCGAGGGGGGGGTCGCGCCGGCCTCGCGCAAGCTGCGGCTCTCTCACCCCACGGTCAGCGAGCAGATCCGCGCGCTCGAGGCTGCGCTGGGGGAGACGCTCTTCTTCCGCGAGGGCAGACGCCTCGCCCTCACCGACGTGGGGCGCCACGTGTTCACGTACGCGGAGGACATCTTCTCCCTGGGCCAGGAGCTCACCGAGACGCTGCGGGCGCCCAGCGGCGCCCCGCGTGTCGCGGGGCGACCGGTGCGCCTGGCCGTCGGCGTGTCCGACGTCGTGCCCAAGGTCATCGCGCGCCGCGTGCTCGCGTCGCTCGAGACGATCGAGGGGCCGATCCGCCTCACCATTCGGCAGGACGCGACCGTGCGCCTCCTCGACGACCTCGCGCGCCACGCGCTCGACGTGCTGATCACCGATACGCCCGCGCCGCCGAACACCACGCCCCGCGTCTTCGCTCACGCCCTCGGCGAGTGCGGCACGGCCTTCTTCGCGGCCCGCTCACTGGCGAGCGAGCTCAAGGGCGACTTCCCGAGGTGTCTCGATCGGGCGCCGTTCCTGCTCCCCGGGCCTGCGAACGTGCAACAACACGCGCTCCTCGCGTACTTCGAAAAGCACGGCGTGGTGCCGCGGGTCGCCGCGGAGATCGACGACAGCGCGCTGCTAAAGGCCTACGGGGAGGACGGCCGCGGAGTCTTTGCGGGCCCCGAGGCCATCAGCCGCGAGATCTCCGCGCACTACAACGTGGACTGCATCGGGCGGGCGCCCGCCCTCCGAGAGCGCTTCTTTCTGCTCACTGCGGAGCGACGCATCGAGCACCCGCTGGTCTCGCGCCTGCTCTCGCGAGGCCATGACGTGTTCGTGGGGGAGCCGAGCCGCGAAGCGGAAAATCCGCCCGACTCGGCCCGCGCCCCGGCGACGCCGCGCGTGCGCGGGCGGGCCCCAAGGAAAGCTCGACCGCAGCGATCGTAAAGAACCGTTTACCGGGAAGCGTGGCCCTCGCTCGCGTGCTTCAGTGCACCGAGCGGCGACCACCGCCGGAAGGACCGACCATGGAAGACCCCTGCGAATCAGTCACGCTGAGCGCCTTGGCGAACCGCCTCCAGGTGCCTCGGGCGAGGCTCGGCGGCGGCCAGCGGCTCGCGGAAGACTGGCGACTCGGGCCCGCCGACCTCATGCTCGTCGCGCTCGAGGTGGCCGACGCCCTCGGACGGGTGCTCACCTTCGATGGACTCGCCGCGACCCGCACGGTCGGAGACCTCGTCGCGCTCGTGCGCGTGTCCCCGACCGATGAGGAGGCGTTCGGCGGCGAACCCGTCGAGCCGATGTGGCCGCTCGACGGCGCGCTCGCGCCCGCGTGAGCGGCCAACCGTCAGTGCCTACTTCGCGAACGCCCGGATGTACTTGACCAGGCCGTCGACGACCTCGGGCTTGCCGTCGAGGTCGGGCGCCGAGGGCATGTTGGGGCTCTTGCCCACGGCCGCGCCCCCGTACACGATGGTCTTCTTGATCTGCTCGTCGGTGACTGAGGCTTGCCAGGCCTTGTCGGTGTAGTCGCGCGGCTTCGGGTTCAGCGCCGCGGCGGCCGGGCCGTCGCCCTTGCCCTTGTCGCCGTGGCAGGGCACACACTTTTCGGCGAAGATGGGCTTGACGTCCACCGCGGCCGCGGCCGCGGCGCCGGTGGTCGCTCCGGTGCTGGGCTTGGGCTCGTCTTTGCTGCAGCCCGCGACGCCGAGGACCAGCGCGAGCGTGGCGCACGCGGACGAGATGTTGCGCAGAGTCTTCATTTTTTTCCTCATACTTTCCATTAGTTCACAAGATCCGACGACACGAGGCGGCGCTCGGCCGCCAACAGGCCAAGGGTGCCGAGCAGCGCGGGCCACGCCACGCCGACGGCGAGCATGAGGCGCGGCCCGAGCGTGTTGGCGAGCCAGAACCCCACCGGCCCGAGCACCGACAGCTCGGGGTCGACCCCGCTGAGCACGGCGATGCGCGCCGACTCGACCGGGTTCGCCGCGGCGAGCACGAAGACGACCTCGGGCGGCAGCCTCACGCGGAGCAGCGCGCCGATGAGCGCGAAGTCGTGCAGCGCGCTCGCCACGACCCACGCGAGGAGGGCGAGCACCGTCGCCCGCTCGGGGGTGCGCGCCGAGGCCGAGATCCAGAAGCCGATGCCAATGAAGGCCCACGCGAGCGAGACCGTTACGGCCAGGCAGCGGGCGACGATGGGGCCGGTCGCGGCGTCGGGCTGCGCGCCGAGCGCCGAGCCGACGAGCGCCGCGGCGAACAGCACGAGGAGCGGCCCGACGATGACGGCGAGGCGGGAGGCGACCGCCGAGACGAACCACTCGCTGCGGCGGACCGGCTGCGAGAGCATGAGCTCGAAGTAGCCGCTGTGCCGGGCCTTGACGATGACCTGACTCGTGGCGATGAGCGCGACCAGCGGCACCACCAAGACGATCGCGTTCGACACGTTGAGCACGACCCGCGACAGCCCCGTGAAGCCCATGACGCGGCTCTCGCGGAGGCCAAGCCACACGAAGCCGGCGAACACGAGGCCATAGACGACCGCCGTGAACACGAGCCAGCGGGAGCGCATCGCCTCGGCGATCTCGAGGCGGAAGAAGACCTGGGTCGCGGAGCTCATCGCTTCACTCCTCGCTTTGCCACGACGCGGTCGCGCGCCTCTTCCCAGCCGAGCGCGCCGTCGGTGCGCGCCTCGAGGCCGTAGTCCATGGGGGTGCGCGCACCCTCCGCGAAGCGGGCGGTGCGCGCGGGCGCCCAGGGCCCGCTCGCGCCCTCGTGCACCCACGCGTGCGCCGGCGTGCCGCCGTGCTTGTCGGCCCAGAGCACCAGGCAGCCAACGTCGTCGAAGTATCTCCGCTCGCCGTCGTGCACGAGCTGCGCGGCGAACCTGCGTTCGCTCACCAGCATCGAGCAGTCGGCGCACGGCTCCTTGCCCCAGACGGGGTCTACCGGCTGGTCGGGCTTCGTGCACGCCCACGCGAGCGACGCGGCGGCGACCATCAGCCAGCCGGCGCGCGTCACGCGACCACCTCGAGGCGCCGCGGCCCAGGCTCTCGGGAGGCGCGCGCCAGATCGTCGACCGGCACGATGCTGAGATCGGCGAGGTCGGCGCTGTGCTCGGCGAGGAGGCGAGTGACGAGCTCGACCTTCTCGTGCTGCGCCACGCTCGCCCCGAAGCGGGCCTCACCGCACCGCGTGAAGCCGCGCCCGACGAGCATCGCCTCGGCCCGCGCGGCCGTCGCCCCGGCGCGAAGGGTGACCTCTACACGGAACGCCTTCAGGCCGACGAGCACCTCGTCGAGCGACGCGTCGCGGACCACGCGCCCGTCACCGAGCTCCACGACCCGCGCGACGAGCTTCTGCACCTCCTCGATGCGGTGCGAGCACAACACCACGACGCTGCTAGGCGGGCGCGCGGCGAGCTCCGAGAAGAACGCGACGCGCGCCTCTCCGTCGAGGTTCGCCGTCGGCTCGTCGCACACGAGCACCTCCGCCTCGGCCGCGAGCGCCATCGCCGCGAGCAGCTTCTGCTTCATGCCCCCGGAGAGATCGCGGAAGCGCTTCGGGCGGCTCGCGCCGAGGTCGAGCCCGAGCCGCGCGGCGCGCTCGTAGGTCGCCTCCTCCTTCTTCCCACGCAGTGCCGCGTGCGCGCGCACGACCTCGGCGACCGACGCCTCGATGGGCGGGGCGATCTGCGGGATGTAGGCCACGCCGCGGAGCGCGGCCTCGGGCTCCCTGGCGACGTCGCTGCCGGCGATGGTGATCTTCCCTTCGACCCGCACGAGGCCGAGGAGCGCGCGGAGCAGCGTGGTCTTGCCCGATCCGTTGGCGCCCACGAACGCGACGCGCTCTCCCGCTCGAATCGAGAGAGAGACGTCGTCGAGGGCGAGCACGGCGTCGAATCGCTTTTTTACGTGCGAAATCGTGATCATGGCGCCTGGATATCGGGTGGGCGCACGAGCGGCGCGGGGTCGACGAGCAGCTTGCGCGACGAGAGCAGCGGCACGGCGTGCGCGACCGCGTCGAGCAGCCCGATCGCGGCGGTGCCTTGGAAGAACTTGAGCGTTGGGCGCGACTCGGTGAGGTCGCTCGAGAGCGCCTTCACCTCGAAGGGGACGTCGCCCACGCCGTCGCCGTTCAGGTCGTAGCCCTCGTACTCCGTGAAGTGGTTGCCGCGGAACTCGACCGCGAGCGCGTCGCCACCGCCGTCCGCCTCCACGACGAGCGCGTTCTGGCGGAGGTCGTTGCCGCGAAAGCTGAGGCCCTTCGCCGCGCTGTGGAGCCGCAACCCCACATCGTTCAGCGCGAGCACGTTGCCCTCGAAGACCACCGGGGCGTCCGAGGTGCGCGGGGTGTTGTCGAGGTACACGCCCGAGGTGTTCGCGACGAGCCAGTTGCCCCGGGCGACGACCGCGTCGCTGTCTTTGAAGCCGAGCCCCATGCCCGCGGCGCCCCGCGCCCCCGCGAGGAAGTTCTGCTCGAGGGTCATGCGCGCGCTGTACATGACGAAGATCCCGACGACGTTGCCCTCGAAACGACTCCCCCGAACGACGGCGTCGTGCGCGTACATGAGGTGTGTACCGTAGCGGCTCCCGCGCACGACCAGGTCCTCGAGGGTGGCGTGTCGCGTGTACCACACCACGACGTCGCGCGCCCGCTCCACCACGGCCCGTCGGACGGTCGAGTGGTGCGACTCCCAGAGCTTGATCCCGTCGCCGCGCAGCTCGGTCGGCTCGTCGAAGCCTCGCACCGAGACAGCGTCGATCGCGCAGTGCTTGCACTCCTCGAACGACACGCCGAAGAGCGTGTCCTCGACGCGCGCGTGGTCGAGGCGGACGCGCTCGCCGGTCGCCTTGAAGCCCGCGTCCTCCGTGGTGTTGCGGTGCCCAGACCGCCGGATGAGCACGTCGGACACCTGCACGTCGTTCGCCTTCACGGTGACGACCGTGCCGCCGCCCGTACCCTCGAGCACGGCGCCGTGACGCCCGGCTACGCGGACGGGACGCCGGATGACGAGATCGCCACGGTAGACCTGCGCCGTGAGCGCGATCACCGGAGGCCCGCCGGCGTCCTCCACCAGCGCGCGGAGCTCCTCGAACGTGCGCGCCACCACCGCCCCAACGGGGGCGGCCACGTCGCGGGGCCCCACGTCGGCCTCGGCCACGCGCGGGGGACTCGGCGAAGACGGCGCGGCCGCGCGCGCGGGGTCTCCCTCGAGCGCGAAGCCGAGGGCCGCGGCGACGACGACCGCGTACGCCGTACGCCCGCCGCGCGCCACGCGCGGCTTCATGTGGGCGTCCTCGGCGCGCGCTCGGGCAGCACCATCGCGCGGGGGCAGACCGCGCTGCACTCCGTGGAGTGTCCGCAGTTGTCACACACCCGGGCGCGGAGCAGGTTCCCGGCGACGGCGCACACCACGCCCCCAATCGCGAGCCAGAACCCCACGGAGGGCGCGGCGAAGGTCTCGAACTGTCCGATGACCCCGTTGCCGAACATTTGTGGAGTGAAGGGCGCGATGTGGAGCGGCGCCTTCGGATCGAGCTGGTGGCCGTACGAATAGAGCCAATAGAAGCTGTCAGCCAAGAACCCAATGGGGAACGCCAGCGCCGGCAAGGCGACGAGCTTGTTCAGCTTCTTCCCCGAGAGCGCCAGCGCGGCGAGGGTGAGCACCCCCACCGTGGCCACGCCGTAGCCGGCGAGGTGCCGCTCCACGGCAGCCGCGTCCGAGAGGTGCTTCATTCCGATGTAGTGGTTCAGCAGATCGATCTCGTGGACGTCGCCGCCCATGCCCGTCAGCGAGATCTCGAGCCCGAGCCCCTTCGGGTACTGCGGCGCGTAGAGCTTGAAGCTCCACCAGGGGCGGAAGAACGACGCCGCGAAGAGGCCAACGGCGCTCGCCCCGAGCAGCACGACGAGCCATCGTGCCCAGTCCCACGGTGCTTTCTGGCCCGTCGCGGGAGGGGCTGGCGAGAGCATGGGGAGCCGGACGTGACCGTCCTTGGTACGCGCCGCGTCGGCGTCGTGCTCGTGTGTGTGCCCCCCGGCCTCGCCTTGCGCCATGGTTCGCCTACTTCTTCTTGGGTTTCACGAGGAAGTACCCGGCCATCTCCAGGTGGAGCGCCGAGCAGAACTCGGTGCAGTACATCGGGAACGTGCCGGCCATGTCGGCCTTGAACGTCATGTTCTCGTGCTTGCCGGGCTCGAGGCTGACGTTGATGTTGTACATGTCGATCGTGAAGCCGTGGGTCTGGTCCTCCGCGGACTCGAGGCTCGTGAGGTGAATGGTCACCTCGTCGCCCTCCTCGACCTCGATCTGGTCGGGGGTGAAGTGGCTGCGGATCGCCGTCATGTACACGTCGACCTTGTTGCCATTGCGGACGATCTTCTCCTTGCCGCCCTCGGCGCGCGCGGGATCGACCGTGCCCAGAAACGGGTTCGTGCCGGGCTTGTAGACCTTGATCGGCTTGATCTTGTCGGCCTTGATCATCTGCGAGTAGTGCGGCTCGGCGTTCGGCAGCGGCATATCCGCGAGGAGCCGCATCTTCTCGCCCGTGAGATCGACGAGCTGGAAGTTCTGCGGATACAGCGGCCCCACCGGGAGGAACCGGTCCATCGACATCTTGTTCATGGCCACGAGGTACTTGCCGTCGGGGCTCACCGTGTCGCCCTCGGCTGAGAGGATGTGGCCAATGTTGTACTGCACCTTCAGCTTCTCGACGGGCTTCTTCAGGTCCTTGTACGACCACTTCGCGACCACGCTCTCGATGAACACCGAGGTGAAGGCGTTGCCCTTGTCGTCGAAGACGGTGTGGAGCGGCCCAAGGCCGATCTCCACCTGCCCTTGGAGGGTGTCTTTGTGGGCCAGAATAGGGATCCCGTACGGATCCTTGCCCTCGAACTTCTTGGCGTCGATGAGCGCCTTCATCTTCTCGAAGTCGTAAATGGTGGTGTGGGTGTCGAGCTTGCCTCCCACCACGATCGCCTTGCCGTCCGGCGTAACGTCGCAGCCGTGCGGGCTCTTCGGCTCGCCCACGAGCGAGAGCACGCCCTCGGGGCCCGACACGTCCATCATGAGGACGCGCATGCCGGCGATGGTCTTGGTCTTGCCGGCGGCGACCAGCGCCTCGGCCTTCTTCCAGTTGATGACATGGAGGTAGTCCATGTCCCCCTGCGAGGCGCCCGACTCGATGGGCGGCTTGCCCTCCAGCGTGCCGCCGACCGCCATCTCGGTGTTGAACGAGTTGATGAACGCCCACCCGTCCGAGCCGAGCTTGCCCGCGTCGGCGAGGTCTTGCGTGTAGGGGGGGAGCTCGAGCGCCCAGCTCTTCTCGGGGTCGATCTTGCCCTTCGCGCGGTCGAACTTCCAGAAGATGGCGACGCCGCGGTACTTGTCTTTGTACTGGCTGAGCGGCGCGTACTCGCGACCGAGGGGGGCGGGGTACTGGCTCGTCTCGATCACGTAGTCGGTGTCGGGCGTCACGAACGCGCCGCCGTGATCGCTCGCGGCGAGCGGGTTGGCGACCAGCTGCTTCGTGGTGAAGTCGGAGAGGTCGACCACCGCCACGCGAGCGTTCGCCTTGTCGTTCACGAAGAGATATTGGCCGTCGTAGTCGCCCTTGGTCTCCGACAGGTTCGGGTGGTGCATGTCCGCCCACCGAATCTTGTGAGCGCCCTGGTTGCCCTGGTCGAGGATCTTGTCGCTGTCGCCGCCGAAGCCCCAGCCCTGCCACGACTCCGGCGTGAAGACGCCGATGACCTTCAGCATTCGCATCGAGGGCACGCCGATGACGTCGACGTTGCCCGACTGCCCACCCGAGGCGAAGATGTAGTATTCATCCATCTTCCCGGTGGGCACGTAGGTCTTGAGCGCGGCCTCCACGTCGGCCTCGCTCAGGTTTCGCGCCTTCATCAGGTCGGCGACGCTCCCGGAGGCGCCGAGCCCACCGGTCGCGGCCTGCTCCTTCTCTTTGGCCTCGTGTTTGTTCTCGCAGCCGAAGAACGCCGCGCTGGCGATCCCGGCGAGGACGAGGGAGGAGGCGACAAGTGTGTGAGCGCGCATGGGCATGGTCTCGAGAGAGAGAGAGAGAGAGAGAGAGAGAGAGAGAGAGAGAGAGAGAGAGAGAGAGAGAGAGAGAGAGAGAGAGAGAGAGAGAGAGAGAGAGAGAGAGAGAGAGAGAGAGAGAGAGAGAGAGAGAGAGAGAGAGAGAGGAGGACGGTGTCGATCACGTGGACGATGCCATTCGACGCCTGCACGGTGCCGACGATGGCCGCGTCGTTGATGCTCACTTTTCCGTCCTTCACGTGCACGGTCGCCTTGCTTCCGTCGGCCATGCTGAGCACCATTCCGTCCTTCAGGGCGGCGACGCCGTACATGGAGACGGTCACGTGGTATTTGAGGATCCCGCGGAGGTCGTCGTGCTTCTCCGGCTTCACGAGCCCCTCGACCGTGCCGGGCGGCAGCTTCCCGAACGCGGCGTTCGTGGGGGCGAACACGGTGAACGGCCCCGCGTTGTCGAGCGAGTCGACGTAGTCGGCGGCGGTGAGCGCCGCCACCAGGGTGGTGTGATCCTTCGAGCCCAGCGCGACGTCCACGACGGTGTTCATCCCGGTGCGGCGGGGCTCGGGCTTCTTGGCGGGTGCGGGCGTCGCGGCCGCGGCGGCGGTCTTTGCGGGCTCGGCGCCCGCGGTGGGCGCCGCCCCCTTGTCGCAAGCGACCAGGGTGAGCGCGGCAAACGCGGCGAACGCGGCGGGTCCAATCGTGAGCTTCTTCATGGGTGGATCTCCTGGGCGACAGCGCCGCCGGACAGCGCCGATCGTGCACTTCGTGTGCCACCGGCGCCGCGGCAAAATGCCGCGGCTCCTGGGCGTTTCGGGGGTCATGCATCCGCAAACGGTGCGCCGTGGTGCAGCGTTTTCGGCCCCTGCCGCGGGGCCGCGCGGGTATGCTCGGGAGGTGCGTACCTTCGTCGCCCGCCCGCTCACGCGCGAGTCGTTCGCCCCCTTCGGCCAGGTGCTCGACATCGACCAGGCGACGGGCGAGGGACGCCCTGTGAACATGGGCACGGCCCGGAGACACGACGACGTGCTCTCCATCGAGAACCTTCGCGCGGACGCGAGGCTGAACATCGCGGCGTTCCGGTGCCAGCCGAGCGTGCCCGGCCGATTCCCGGTGGTGGAGCTCGAGAAGCACCCGCGCTCGGGGCAGCTCTTCGTACCGCTGAACGCGTCGCGCTACCTCGTCGCCGTCGCGCACGGCGAGAGCGCCCCCGACCTCGACACCCTCGAGGTGTTCTTGGCGTCCGGCCGGCAGGCCGTCTGCTACGGGCCCGGGGTGTGGCACCAGCCCATGATCGTGTTCGATGTCGAGACCGACTTCTCCTGCTTCGTGTGGGAGAACGGCACGCCCGAGGACTGCGTGCCCTATCGCCTCTCGGCGACCGAGATCGTCACGGTCGAGCTCTGAGGGATCCGGGCGCCCGGCTTCCGCCCGCGCGGCCTCGCCTCGCGCGCCACGTGACGGCGGCGAGCGCCCGGGCGCAATCGCGACGGCGAGAGCGCGCGCCTCGACCAAGCTCAAGCAGTGTCGATGCGCGGCGCGCGGAGCGGCCCTTTTCTTCGCCCCACGGCGTGCGTAAGGTACCCCTCCGCACCGACCCCAATCACCGCGCCTCTCGAGGCCCAAGCACAGGATTTCCCATGCCCTTCTCGCTCCCCGAGCTCCCCTACGCGAAGGACGCCCTCGCGCCCCACCTCACCGCCGAGACCCTCGAGTTTCACCACGGCAAGCACCACAACGCGTACGTGGTGAACCTGAACAAGCTCCTCGAGGGCAAGCCGGAGGCGGAGAAGACCCTCGAGGAGGTCATCCTCGCGTCCGACGGCGGCGTCTTCAACAACGCGGCGCAGATCTGGAACCACACGTTCTACTGGAGCTCGATGAAGCCCGGCGGCGGCGGCGAGCCCACCGGCGACCTCAAGGCGGCGATCGACCGCGACTTCGGCTCGTTCGCGAAATTCAAGGAGGAGTTCAGCGCCGCGGCCGCCACACAGTTCGGATCGGGCTGGGCCTGGCTCGTGGTGAAGGACGGCAAGCTCTCGGTCACGAAGACCTCGAACGCCGATCTGCCGATGAAGCACGGGCAGACCGCGCTGCTCACCTGCGACGTCTGGGAGCATGCATACTACATTGACTACCGCAACCTGCGGCCGAAGTACGTCGAGACCTTCCTGAGTCACCTCGCGAACTGGGACTTCGCGGCCGCGAACCTCGCGAAGGCCTAGCGAACGTGACCGAGTGGCGCCTCGGCGCCCGGCCGGTGCCCACGCGGCTCGCGTGGGCGCGCCGGCGCGCCGCTCACCCGATGCCGCGCGCGCTCGCCTCGCGTGCGGCGAGCGCCCGCTCGAGCGTGTCGCGGAGGGCGGCGGCGGCGCGTCCGCGGTGGGACACTGCGTTCTTCTCGTCGTCCGTGAGCTCCGCCATCGTCTTGTCGTGCCCGTCCACGAGGAAGATCGGGTCGTAGCCAAAGCCGGCGGCGCCTCGTGGAGACGTGAGGATCATGCCCTCGCACACGCCCGACACGAGGTGCGGCTCGAGCGAGACCAGCGGGTCGACGAGCGCGAGGACGCAGCGGAAGCGCGCGCGGAGCTCGCCCGGCTCGTCCGCGAACGGCGCGAGCGCCGCCAGCAGCGCCGCGTTGTTCTCGCCGTCGGTCGCCCGCGAGTGGGCGTAGCGCGCCGAGCGCACGCCGGGCGCGCCGTCGAGCGCGTCGACCTCGAGACCCGAGTCGTCTCCGACCGTGAGCATCATGGTGGCGCGCGCGAGGGCGACGGCCTTCTTGGCGGCGTTGTCCGCGAAGGTCGCGCCGTCTTCGACCACGGTGGGCGGGCGCGTGAGCACATCGGTGGGCGCGAGCACGTCGACCGGGAGCGAGCTCAAGATCGCGCGTATCTCCTTGAGTTTATGGGCGTTTCCCGTGGCTAGGACGAGCGCGTGCCTCACGGCGCGGCCTGGGTGAGGGCGCCGAGGTCCACGCCGTGCGCCTCGAGCGCGGCCCGCTGCATGGCGACGAGCCGCTGCACGCCGTCGAGGCCGAGGTCCACCATGCGATCGAGATCGCCACGCGGGATGGGCGCTCCCTCCGCGGTGCCCTGCACCTCGACGATGCCGCCGTCGGCGGTGGCGACCAGGTTCAGGTCGACGCCAGCCTTCGAGTCCTCGAGGTACATGAGGTCGAGCCGCAGCTCGCCGTCGAGCCAGCCCACGCTGGTCGCCGCGACCGGCGCCCGCAGCACGGGTCGCTCGAGCCGCCCCGCTCGGCGCAGCTTGTCGAGCGCGACGGCCAGCGCCACGAACGAGCCCGTGATCGCCGCGGTGCGGGTGCCGCCGTCGGCCTCGAGCACGTCGCAGTCGAGCGCGATCGTCCGCTCGCCGAGCGCGTCGAGATCGACCGCGGCGCGCAACGATCGCCCCACGAGGCGCTGGATTTCCTGCGTGCGGCCCGAGGGCGCCTTGCCGCGCCCGTCGCGTGGCTCGCGGCGCTGCGGGTTCGCGCGCGGGTGCATTTGGTACTCGGCCGTGACCCAGCCCTTCCCGTTGCCCTCGAGGAACGCGGGCACGCGATCTTCGAGCGAGGCCGTGCAGAGGACGACGGTCGCGCCGGCCCGGTAGAGCGCAGAGCCCTCGGCGTACGAGTGGAAGCCGAGCTGCATGGTCACGGGCCGGAGGTCCGTGTTGGTGCGTGAGTCGGGGCGTGGCATGGCGCGAGTTAACCACGGGCCGTCGCGAGAGGACCAGCGCGATGCGCGCCCGACGGACCGCGCGGCGCGGCCGGCGCGGCCGCCGCAGCTGCGCGGCGCCGCGTGCTCAGCCGAGGCCCTGCGCGAGCGCGCGTGGGCCATCCGACGAGACGAGCGGCAGCGCGAGGCGAAACACCGTGCCGCCGCCGTCGCGCGCCGACCAGCCGAGCGTCCCGCCGTGGGCCTCGACGATGCGTCGCGTGGTCGCGAGGCCGAGGCCCGTGCCCTCGCCCTTGGTGGAGAAGAACGGGTCGAACACGCGCTCGCGGAGCCCCTCGGGGATCCCGCCGCCCCGGTCGGCGACGAGCAGGACGACGCTCATTCCCTCGGCCAGCACCGACAGCTCGATCACGCCACCCTCGCCCCCGCTCGGCGTGGCCTCGCGCGCGTTGCGCAGCAGGTTCAGCACGGCCTGACGGAGCTGCGCCTCGTCGAACAGGGTCGGCGGGAGAGCGTCCGCGACGTCGACCTTGAGCTCGAGTCCGGCGCGCGCGAGCTCGGGCCGCGAGAACTTCGCCACGTCGACCACGAGCGCGCCGAGGTCTTCGGCGTCCATGCGTGACGTGGGGATGCGTGCAAGACGCAGGTATTCTTCGGAGAGGTTCCCGAGTCGCTCCACCTCGCGCGTGATCGAGGCGAGGAGATCACGCGCTTCGCCAGGCAGAGTGGCGCCGGCGAGCTCCTCGTCGAGCAGCTCGATGTTGAGCGAGATGGAGCTCAGCGGGTTGCGGATCTCGTGGGTCACGTGCGCGGCCATCTTCCCGATGGCGGCCAGCCGCTCGGCCGCCACGCTGCGGCTCTGGGCGGCGGCGACGGCCTCGACCATCTTCTCGAAGGCGACGGCGAGCTCGCCTATCTCGTCGCTCGCGGGCGCGACGGGCTTCGGCGTGCGGTCGCCCTGGGCGACGGCGCGGGCGCGCGCCGTGACCGCGCCGAGCGGCCTGAGCAGCCGGCTCACGCGCACCGACATCCCCGCCCCGACCGCGACCGCCAGCGCCGCGAGGCCGATCATCATCGCGATCGAGCGCCGCTCCCGGGTCCGCGCGAGGGCTCCGACGACCTCCATCGACGCGGCCACACGGCTCGCGAGCGCGCCGAGCTTCTTGTCGGCGTCGTGCTCCTGGGCGCCGATCACCACGATCGCGCGGTTGGCGCTGTTCGTGTCGCCGCGCTCGATCGCCGCGAAGAGCTCCTCGAGCGCCCGCCGATCGCCCACGATGGTCGCCTCGACGCTGTCCATGTCTTGGGCGAGCGCCCGCGCGAGCACGTCCGAGTCATGGTTGCCCGAGGCGGCGAGCCGCTCCATCGCCGCGCGCGTCTCGAGCAGCGTCGCGGTGCGCACGCTCGTGAGCGTCTGGAGCAGCAGCTTCGTGGACTGCGGATCGCGCTCCCCCGGGATGCCGTCGACGAGCGTGGCGAGGGTCGCCTGCGTGGCGCGGAGCTGCCCGAGGCGGAGCGCCACCGGGACGAACCCCTTCGCGAGCTCCTCGTTGTCCTGCGCGGCCCGGCGGAGCGCGTACACGCTGAACGCGACGGTCACGGCGAACGCGAGGGTCGTCAGCAGGAACGCGACGAGCACCTGCGCCGCGACGCCGCGAGGCGCGGTGGGCGTCGGCGTCGAGCTCACGCCGCTCACGCCGCTCACGCCTGACGGGGCTTGGGCTCGTCGGGCCCGTCAGCCTCGTCGCCCGGCGCGGCGGTAGCGAGGGTCGTGCCGGACGCGACGGCGCGCGCGAGCAGCGACACGAGATCGACCGCGGGCTCGCCCGCGGCGCGAAACGCGCGCAGCGACGAGGCACAGGCCGTCACGAGCGTGCCGCCGCCGCCGCGGGTGTGCTCGGCCAAGCGGTCTCGCGTGGCGGCCCGCGCGACCTCTGGGAAGGTGATCGGGAGGAGCCCTCCGGCGCCGGAGCAGGCCGCCCCGTCGCGACGGCGATCGAACTCTTGGGGAGCGCTGCCGGTGAGCCGCGTGAGCACGGCGCGCGGCGCCTCGTAGACCCCGAGCCCTCGCCCGAGCTGGCAGGGATCGTGAAACCGCGCCGGCCCTACGTCGGGGAGCGGGGCGAGCGCGTGCAGCGACGTCGCGGCGCGCTCCACGAGCAGCTCGATGGGCGGCGTCGGCACTCCACGCAAGGGGGCGATGGCCCGGAGGGCGCGCGCGCAGCCCGCGTCCACGACGAGCACATCCGAGTAGGGGGCGAGGCGCTCCGCGAAGGCGCGGAGGTTGCTCGTGAAGCCCTCGTCGTCTCCCGCGTGGAGGAGCGGCAGCCCACAGCAGCCGCCGACGAGCACCACGTCCTCCCCCACGAGCGCCCGCGCGACCTGGAGGGCCGCGAGCGCCTCGGGCTCGGCGCCACGCAAGTAGGCGCACCCGACGACGAGGGCCGTGCGCGACCGGTTCGTGCCCGGCTCACGCGGATCGAGAGACCTCGCGCGGAGCTCCGAGTCGGCCGCGTGCGCCGCGAAGCCGGCCAGCACTCGGGTCGCACCCTCCGGCGCGAGCCCCGCCTTGCGCGCGGCGTCGCGCGCCAGGTTCAGCGTGGGGCCAACCGGGTTCTGGTGATCGCACGCGTTCGCGCACGCCCCGCAGTTGGTGCACGCGAATGCCACCTCGGCGAAGCCGCTCTCGCCCTCCCGCTCCCCCTGGCTCACGTCGCCCCTCGCCAGGTGGTAGACGGAGGACATCTTCCCCCACGGGGTGAGGGACTCGCGAGGCTCCGCGTTGGAGACGGGGCAGACCGTGCGGCAGAGCTTCGGACAGAACGTGCACGTCTCCAGCTCCGCCTGCGCGCTCGCGAGCGTGGGGAGCCTTACGAACGCGCGGTCGTCGGGCCGAGCCACGGCTCAGCGGAACGTGAAGCGGAGGTCGTGGTCGCAAATGCGGAAGACGTCCCCTTCGGCGATCTGCTTTCGCGCGATGCGCTGACCATTGTATTCTACACCGTTCGTCGAGCCCATGTCGACGATGAAGTACACGCCGTTCTGGTACTCGACCATGGCGTGCTGGCGAGAGACGTTGGGGTCCTTGAGGGTGAGATCGCTCGACTGCCGACCACGGCCGATGACGAAGCGGTCCTTGTTCACGGCCCACTTCTCACCTTGGTACATGACGCTCAGCGAGGCGCCCTGGGGACCGAACCCCCCGTTGCCGCGCGGGGGCGGACCGGGGTCACGCGCCTCGCGCGCGGGCGGCGGACGCTCGCGCTCGATCGGCGGCGGCGGGTTGCGCGGATACGCGGGCGGCGGCGGGGCGCCCCCACCTCCTCGCGGCGGCGGCGGCATGGGGAGCCCGCCTCCACCGCCGGACGGCGGCTGGCGCGTCGACATGGTGGGCTGTCGGGGCGGCGGGGGCGGCGGCATGCCTCCTCCTCCACCACGAGGGAGCGGCGGCGGCGGCAAGCGCCCTTGGGGCGGCACAGTGCCACGCGCCGGCATGGGCGGCGGGGGCGGCGGACCCGTGACGAAGGCCGGGTCACGCTGGGGCGCCTCGCGCGCGGGCGCGCGCTCCCCGTAGTTTCGCTGCCGCGAGTACTGCTTCATCGACTCGTTGATGAGGTAGTCGACGCTGCACTCGAGCTCTCGGGCCATCTGCTCGAACGTGTCCCAAAGGACGTCGCGGCACTGAAAGGTCCGCGGGCTTTTCTTGTTCGGATCCGAGCTCATACAGACCCCTTGGCGTGCCTTCGTGGTGAACCCCGTCGCGCAGAGCGGCGGGCAGGTGTGAAGCGGATGTCGTGAGGCAAGGGAATCACTTTTCCATCGAGGGGATGATGCAGAACTTCACGAGCTCGCCGACCGTCTTGAGCTCCTTGGGCTCGTTCTCCTTCGGGTTGCTCGCCTTCGGGACGTCGCACTTCCAGTCGCACTCGTCCGAGGGCTCGCACTGCGGCAGCTTCGTGGTGTCGTTCTCGAAAGACTTGATGGTGGGGACGTCGGCCTTCTTGCCCTCGTAGAAGGAGCCGAGCGCGACGAGCTTCGGGCCGATCACCTTCGAGCCGAGGAACTCGCGGATGACGGCCTTGCCGTCGCCGTCCAGTTTGAGGATGGTCTGGCCGTAGTCGAGCGGCTCGGTCATGCCCATCTTGGACTTCTCGGACGTGGGCATCTTCGCCATGAAGTCGGCGCCGACCTGCTTCGCGTTCAGGGTCTTCAGGACCATGCTGGCCGCGACCCAGCGCACCTTCCACTTCTTCGGCTCCACCTTGGCGCCGAAGAGGGTGTTGAGGAGCGGGACGATCTGCTCCTTCGGGAACTCTCCGAGCCGCCGGAAGCCCTGGTCACGCACGGCGTCGGGGGTGTCGTCCCCCTTCGCGACCGCGAAGACCCGCTCGAGGTCCTTCGCGTTCGTCTTGTCCATGCGGCCCTCGAGGGCCGCGAGCGCGAGCTTGCGACGGTCTTCTTTCTGCTTTCCGTCGTTCGCGAAATCGAGGAGGAAGTCGATCGCCGGGCGCCCGCCGACCTTCTTCATCGCGACGAACACCTCCTCGGTGAGGCGACGATCGAGCATCTTCTCGACCTGCTGCTGGAGCTGCGAGGCGTTCGCGTTGACGTTGTTCTTCTTGTTGAAGTCCTGGACCACCTGGGTCTGGGTCGTCGTCCAGGTCGGCGAGACGAGGGTCTTGGCGAGGTCCACCAGGGCCTGGGAGGCCTTCAGCTTGGTCTCGGGCTCGCCGAGCTCGTTCACGAGGCCGGCGATGCGGTCGAGGCGGTTCGCCTTTTCGGTGATGAGCGACGGCAGCACGCGCACGCTCGACGGGCCGAGGTAGCGCATCATTTGCTCGACGCTGAACTGCTGCGAGCTGTTCTCGAGGCGGTCTTCGAAGCCGAGCTGGACCCACTTGATGAGGGCCTCGGTGAGCTCCTTCCGAGTGGCCTCGTCGCTGACCAGCGACGTTGGCTCGTTCGAAAGCATCGCGAAGGCGGCGTCCTTGTACGGGATCGAGAAGTCCTCCGGGAGGCGCCCCTCGGGCGTGCGCGGAGGAGGCGGCGCGGCCATCTCTTTGATGAGGATGGGAGCCATGCCGTTCACGATGAGCCGACGCTGTTCCTCGCTGAGGGCCTTGAGCGCGCCCTCGCGCTGCACACCCTCCTCGTCCTTGTACTTGTCGAGGAGCATCGTGTAGCCGACCTTCTTGCCTCCGCGCGGGCGCATGCGCACGAGCGTGAGCGCGGCCTCCACGCGGAGATCCGACCGGTACTTCTGGTGCGACATGACGGCGACGAGCTTGTGTGGGCCCCGCTCGGTGCCCTCCCACCGCTTGACGTCGGTCTCGCTCACCGCGCACCCGGTGAGGGACGCGCCCGCGAACAACGCGACGAGCGCGCCGCCCGCCAGGGTTCGAGTAGCCCAGCGCGCGCGGGTGACTGTCAAGCTCGAGGTCTTTCGCATGGTATCGACCGCCATCTCTCCTCGTCCGATCCTGGCCCCGCGCAGCGGCGCGGCGCGCGGCTGAGTCGGGAGGGCGCGGCCCGGAAGTGACCCGGAAAGCCGCAGGGTCCCCATGTTACGCGACCCACCCCCTCGAACCCAACAAACTTCGCCACGGCTTCGCGGCGCTTTGCCCCGCCCGGATTTCCATGCGCCCCGCCCCCTCCGCCCGCGCGCAGCGCTCGCCGCGCTCGCCCGAAGTTGACCGAGGGTCAACTGCCGACATAGGCTCCAATGTAGGACTTAGTAGTTATGGCCTTCCCACTCCTCGCACAGCGCCGGGCCGAACCCGTGCTTCCACCGAACAACCGCGTGCCGACCGTGGTCGGGAAGGGCGCCGGGGCACTGGCGCGCCACCGCGAGGTCGCGGCGCTGGCCATGTGGACGGGCGCGGTGTTCGTGACGCTGGCGCTCGCCTCCTACGCGGGAGAGCCCACGCTCGCCGCGGTGGCGGAGAACGCCACCCCCCGTGAGCCCATCGTCGGCGAGAACTGGGTGGGCCCGGTCGGAGAGGCCTTCGCCCGCGCCTTCGTTCAGCTCGTGGGGGTGGCGGCCTGGGTCGTGCCCCTCGAGATGTTCTTGCTCGGCATCCCGTTCGTGCGCGGCAAGCAGAACAACATCACGCCGGCCCGACTGGGCGGCGACATGCTGATGCTGGTCATCGCCGCCGCGCTCGTGCAGGTGGGCTGGCCGACCGCGGTCGCCTTCGGCAAGCAGCCCGCGGCCGGCCTCGTGGGGGAGCTCTTCGGTGAGGTGGGGCGCTCGCTCTTCTCCTCGATCGGCTCCTTCCTCGTGGGCTTCTCGCTGCTCGGCCTCATTTTGATCGCGCGAGCCACCTTCTCGTTCATCGCCCTCATGCGCTCGATCGCGGCGTTCTTCCGGGCGGCCACGCTCCGCATCGTGGGCGGCGCGCGGGCGATCTCCGAGGCGTGGCGCGCGGCGCGGGACCTCGAGCGAGACGCGAGCGAGAAGCGGCAGAGCGAGGACGCACCGAAGATCCTCCGCGCGAGCCCGGACGAGGTGATCGTCGCGGCCCTGCCCGAGAGCGATCCCGAGGACGACGTCTTCGTCCCGACGGAGGAGTCCGCGGCGCCGCCGTCGGTCAAGCCGAAGCGCTCCAAGCCAAGCGGCCCTGCCCGCCGAGCGCTCGCGGAGAAGGACGAGACGTCGCCGAGCGCGCCGCTCGCGCCGCCGACCGCGAAGGACCTCGACGGAGAGGCCCCCGTGAGCGAAGGGCCGAGCCGCGAGGAGCCTCTCGACGCGGCCGGCGCCACGAGCAAGCCGCGGGCCTCGAAGTCCCCGGCGCGCCGCGCCGACCGCGTCAACGTGGGCGCGGCCGAAGCGGCCGACGAGCCGAGCAGCGACGCGGCAGAGGCCGGCGTCCAAGGTCCACGCCCCCGCGCAAGCGAGGGCGACGCCCCGCAAGCCATCCCGGCGGCGGCGGTGGCGGTGGCCGAGCCCAAGCCCAAGTTCACCATCGTGGACACCTCCGGTGCCCTCGCGACCGCGAAGCTCGAGCGCGGCGACAGGCTGGTTCCCGCGCTCGGCGCCGGGTTTCGGCTTCCCCCGCACGACATGCTCGAGGCGGCGGTGGTCGACCCGAGCCTCATCTTGGACGAGGGGGCGCTCCACAAGAACGCCGAGCTGCTCGTCAAGACACTTGCAGACTACAAGATTTCCGGGAAGGTCGAGGAGATCCTCCCAGGTCCCGTCGTCACGACGTTCGAGGTCTCGCCGGTCGCTGGCACCAAGGTGTCGCGCGTGGCGGCGCTCGCCGACGATCTCGCGCTCGCCCTCGCCAAGAAGGTGCGCATCGTGGCGCCCATCCCTGGCAAGAACCGCATCGGCTTCGAGCTCCCGAACGAGAAGCGGCTCTCGGTCAACCTCCGGGAGCTCGTCGAAGACCGGCGCTTTCAGTCGCTCGACGTCCCGCTCCCGGTCGTGCTCGGCCGAGACATCGTGGGCAACCCTGTCTACGCGGATCTCGCCA
The DNA here is from genome assembly GCA_016720545.1 of Myxococcales bacterium. Lineage (NCBI taxonomy): Bacteria > Pseudomonadati > Myxococcota > Myxococcia > Myxococcales > Myxococcales bacterium. The sequence continues at coordinate 225,328 of JADKKK010000005.1, read as the reverse complement.
GCATGCCGCACGTGATCGTGGCGGGCGCGACGGGCGCCGGAAAGAGCGTCGGCATCAACGTGATGCTCACGTCGCTGCTCTACCGACGCTCACCGGAGGAGATGCGCCTGCTGCTCATCGATCCGAAGGTCGTCGAGCTCGCGCCATTCGACCGCATCCCTCACATGCTGCTCCCCGTCGTCACCGACATGAAGCAGGCCGCGACCGCCTTGAAGTGGGCCGTCGACGAGATGGAGCGCCGCTACCAGCTCTTCGCCGACGCGGGCACGAAGAACATCTCCACGTACAACGGCTGGGTGAAGCGCGTGGAGCGGGGCGAGGCGCGCAACCCGCTACCGAAGCAGGTCCTCGGCAAGGACTTCAACGGGTTCGAGGACGCGGTCTCCCCGGGAGAGGGCGAAGAGGGCACGCAGCCGCTGCCCGAGAAGCTCCCCCACCTCGTCATCGTCGTCGACGAGTTCGCCGACCTCATGATGCAGCAGGGGAAAGACGTAGAGACCTCGGTGGCGCGGCTCGCGCAGAAGGCCCGCGCGGCGGGGATGCACGTCATTCTCGCGACGCAGCGCCCGAGCGTCGACGTCATCACCGGCATGATCAAGGCGAACTTCCCGACGCGAATCGCCTTCCGCGTGGCCCAGAAGATCGACAGCCGCACCATCCTCGACGAGCAGGGCGCCGAGCACCTGCTCGGCAAGGGCGACATGCTCGTGAAGCTCAACGGCACGAACGACACGAAGCGCGTGCAGTGCCCGTTCCTCAGCGAAGAGGAGGTCCTCCGTGTGATGGACTTCCTGCGACTCCAGGGCGAGCCGGTCTACGACGAGAACATCCTCAAGCCGCGCGACGACGAGGCCGCCGCCGAGGACGCCGAGGACGCGGAGCAAGACCCCATGTACGATCAGGCGGTGCGGCTCGTGGCCGACACGAAGCGCTGCTCGACCTCCTGGCTCCAGCGCAAGCTCGGGCTCGGCTACAACCGCGCCGCGCGCATCGTCGAGATGATGGAGAAGCGGGGCCTGGTCGGAGGCGCGAACGGCTCGAAGGACCGCGAAGTGCTCTTCGACGCGATCTGAGCTGCAGGCGTCAACCGTTCGCGAGTCCTGGGCTCATGCGCGGCCCGATGCCCTGGCGCTCCAGGAAGGCGAACGTGTCGGCCCAGCAGGCGCGCGCGGCCGAGCGCATGACGAACGCGTGGAACGCGTGGACCTCGCCCGGGTAGTACGCGTCCTCCGCGACGGCGCCGAGGCGCGTGAGGGCGCGCGCCAGCCGGCGGGTGTCGTCGAGGAGAGGGTCCTTCGTACCGACCGGCAGGAAGAACGGGGGGAGCGGCCGGCTCGGAGCCTCGCCGCGCTCGAAGAGCACGAGGGGGTCGGCGAGGTCGAGCGACACCGCGTGCGGCGCCGCGCCGAGGTACGAGGCCTCGATCTCCTCGAGACGCTCCGCCACGAACGACGACATCGAGGGCTTCCTCCGCGCGAAGCGCGCCGAGTCGCTGACCTGAAACAGGCCGCACGCCGGCACCACCGCGCGGGGCACGGCGTTCGTCCCGTACGCGGCCCTCGCCCATGGCTCGGGGCGCTCGTACGCGAGCGCGGCCGCGAGGCTCGTGACCAGGTTCGCCCCGGCCGACTCGCCCGCGAGGACCACGCGTGACGGGTCGGCGCCGAAGCGCGCGGCGTGCTCGATGACCCATGTGTAGGCGTGGCACACGTCGGCGATCGCGGCCGGGTAGCGCTCCGCCGGCGCGAGGCGGTACTCCACGTTGAACACGGCATAGCCTCGGCGCGCGAAGGCGAGGCCCATGATCCAGTGCGTGTCCTTCGACAGAATGCGGAACCCGCCGCCGTGCACGTAGAAGACGATGGGCAGCGGGTCGCTGGTCGCGGCCGCAGGGAGGTAGACGTCCAGCAGGTGCTCTTTGCGTCGGCCCTCATGATATCTCTGATCTTTGATGACCCGCACCCCGTGGCGCGCGGGCGCCGCGCGGGGGTGCATGCGGCCGATCCGCGAGGCCCCGGCGAAGAAGCCCTGCGCGAGAAGGGAGCCCACGGCCTTTCGGGTGCGCGTCGTGAACGAGTCCATCCCACGAAGGGTACCCGGCATTCCGCCGAGTCGCGAGGCTCGCGGGCCGCGTGGACCCGGCGTCGACGCGTCGAGCGGCCGGCGCTCGTTTTGTCGTTCGTTCGCGGCGGCGCTCTGCTAGCAGCCGGACGCGTGAGCCGCATCCACAAGTCTCTCCCGCCCAAAGGTACCCCCATCGGCATCGCCTACTCTGGCGGCCTCGACACGCGCACCGCGGTCGCCTGGCTCTCGCGCCAAGGACTGGAGGTGCACGCGTACACGGCGGACCTGGCCCAGCCCGACGAGGCGAGCCCGGCCGACATCCCTCCCACGGCGCTCGTCCACGGCGCGAAGGCCGCGAAGCTCGTCGACTGCCGCGACGCGATGGTGGCCGAGGGCATCGTGGCGCTCCAGTGCGGGGCGTTCCACCTCGCGACCGCAGGGCGGAAGTACTTCAACACGACGCCGCTCGGCCGCGTGGTGACGACCACGGCCATCGTGGGCGCCATGAAGGCCGACGGGGTCCACGTGTTCGGCGACGGCAGCACCCACAAGGGCAACGACATCCAGCGCTTCTTCCGGTACGGCGCGCTGCTGAACCCCGAGCTCACGATCTACAAGCCGTGGCTCGACACGGCGTTCGTACAAGCCTTCGGAGGGCGCACCGAGATGAGCGAGTACCTCGTCGGCCTCGGCCTCCCGTACAAGATGGGAACCGAGAAGGCGTACAGCACCGACGCGAACGTGCTCGGCGCGACCCACGAGGCCAAGGACCTCGAGCGGCTCGACCGCGGGATGCGCATCGTGGAGCCGATCATGGGCGTCGCACACTGGCGGCCGGAGGTGCAGATCACGCCGGAGGAGATCTCGGTCCGCTTCGAGCGCGGCGTACCCGTGGCGCTCTCCGGCGAGCGGTTCTCGAGCCTCACGGAGCTCTTCCTCGCGGCCAACCGCGCCGGCGGGCGGCACGGCCTCGGGATGAGTGATCAGATCGAGAACCGCGTGATCGAGGCCAAGAGCCGCGGAATCTACGAGGCGCCGGGCATGGCGCTGCTCCACGTCGCCTACGAGCGCATCCTCTCGGCGGTGCACTCCGAGAACACGACCGACCTCTACGCGACGCTCGGCCGTCGACTGGGTCGCCTGCTCTACGAGGGCCGCTGGCTCGACCCGGAGGCGGAGCTGCTCAAGTCCGCGCTCACCGCGTGGATCGCCCCCAGCATCACCGGCGAGGTCACGATCGAGCTGCGCCGCGGCGACGACTACACGCTGCTCGACACGCAGGTGCCGAACGCCGCCTACCAGGCCGACAAGCTCTCCATGGAGAAGACGCTGAGCGCGTTCTCGCCGGAGGACCGCATCGGCGCGCTCGAGGTCTCCGGCATCTCCGTGCAAGACGCACGCGATCTCCTGCTCGCTCGAGCGGGCGCGACGGCGGCTCCGCTCGGGCTGCGCGCCGACGACCTCATTCGCTGAGGGCGTCAGCGGCGCTACCCGGCGGTGGTGAGGAAGATCCCCACGACGACGCCGGCGAGCACCATCATGAAGACGGCGACGCTCACGACGATGGCCACGAGCCGGGCCGTGTTCGCCACCTGCATGCCCTGCTGGTGGAGCTGCGCGTAGGCCGCGGGGATCCCGGGTGGCGCGCCGAACGGGGTCACCTGCGCACCGAACGGGGTCACTTGCGCGCCGGGCGGCGCGTGCACGCCGATGAGGTGAGGCTGCCCGTGCGGCGCGTTCGCGAGGAGCCCTTCGAAGGCGCGGGGCATGCCGCTCGCGCCGCGGTCGGCCATCATCTGGTTCACCACGGCGACCTGCTGCGCGGCGCGGGCGTGGTGCGGCAGTACCGTGCCGCAGTAGGTGCAGCTAGGCTTGGCCATGTCCATGGGCGTGAGCGTCGCACCACATGTGGGGCATCGGAGCTCCGACATTCCCCAAGCATGCCACGATCTTCCCGTCGGCTCGTGGTATTCTCCGGCTCTCCGCGGCGGCGCGGGGGTGAGATTCCGCGTGGCCCGTCCCTTCCTCGAAGAGTCCTCGGTCGTGAACGCGACCTACACGCTGCGCTCGAAGCTGGGCGAGGGCGGCATGGGGATCGTGTTCGTCGCGGAGGCGCCCGATGGACAGCGGGTGGCGTTGAAGGCCATCGCGCACGGCAAGGCCGCCGAAGAGGGCGAGCGGCGCGCGCGGTTCGAGCGCGAGATCACGGTGTGCCGCTCGCTGTCCCACGAGAACCTGATGCCGATCCTCGACCACGGCGTCGACGAGTCCACGGGCACCCCGTACCTCGTGATGCCGCTCCTCGAGGGCGAGGATCTCGAGGCGGTGCTCACGCGGGTCGGCTCGCTCGAGCCAGGCGTCGCGGTGCGCATCGCCCTGCAGGCGTGTCGGGGCCTCCAGCTGCTCCACCAAGGAGGCATCGTTCATCGCGACGTCAAGCCCTCGAACCTGTTCCTCGAGCGGCGCGGCGGCGAGGTCGTGGTGCGTGTCTCCGACTTCGGCTTGGCCAAGCTCGGGGGCGTAGCCGGCACGCTCACCGCGTCCGGCATGGCGATGGGCTCGCCCGCCTACATGGCGCCAGAGCAATCCACGAGCGCGAAGCACGCCGACGCGCGCGCCGACGTGTGGGCTATCGCCATGGTGCTCTATCACGCGCTCGCTGGGCGACCCGCGTTCGTGCGCGCCGGCTCCTTCTTTCACTACGTGGTCGACTCCGCGCGCGACGTTCCACACATCCAAGACCACGCCCCCTGGGTGAGCGGCCTCGTCGCTCGCGCGGTGCACGCGGCGCTCTTGCGCTCGCCCGACGCGCGTTGGCCCGACATCGCCGAGCTCGAGCTCGGGCTCGCGCAGGCGGTAGGCGTCGACCTCGTCGAGTCTCCCCTCCGAGTCGAGGAGCTCCGCGGGGTGAGCGACGCGACGAAGAGCCGCCAGGAGCCACGCGCCGCGCTGCCCACCACTTGGCACGAGCTTCTGCGAGGATAGCGGCGCACGGCTGAGGCGCCTCGCGTTTGTCGCATGAACGAAATGCAAGGTGCTGCTCCGTCGGCCACCGACTCTTTCGAGGCGCGCGCCCCGGCAGAGCGGTTACGCTTCCAAGGCATTGGTGAAGCCTCGCTACCATTCGACGAAGAGGATCCCAATCCCGAAGCAGGAGGGTCTGACCGGCGCCGAGCCTGGGGGTCCTCCTGGGCGCGCGTACCTCGTGGTGCTCTATGGAGCGGACCTGGGCAAACGCGTGCCGCTGGGCGAGGAGCCGTTCTTCATCGGGCGCTCGTCGGAGTGCGATTTGACGCTCGACCAGGAGACCATCAGCCGTCGTCACACCAAGATCAGCGCGACCGCGGCAGGCCACGAGGTCGAAGACCTGGGCTCGACGAACGGCACGCTCGTCAACGACGAGCCCATCTCGCGGCGCGGCCTGGAGAACGGGGACCGCATCGCGATCGGTCGTTCCATCTTGAAGTACCTCACCGGCGACGACGTCGAGGCGAAGTACCACGAGGAAATCTACCGCTTGATGATGACCGACGCCCTCACCGGTACGTACAACCGGCGCTTCTTCAACGAGGCGTGCGAGGCGGAGGTGCTGCGGGCGAAGCGTTACAAGCGGCCCCTATCTCTCTTGATGTTCGACATCGACCACTTCAAGAGGGTCAACGATCAGTATGGGCATATCGTCGGCGACTCGGTGCTCCGGCAGCTGGCGAAGCTCGTGAAGCCCAAGCTGCGCGCCGGCGACATCTATGCGCGGGTCGGCGGCGAGGAGTTCGCCATCCTCGTGCCCGAGGTAGACCTAATCGGCACCCGCGTGGTCGCCGAAAAGCTCCGCGCGGTCGTCGAGTCGGCAGTGTTCGTGGTCGAGAGCGCGACCTTCGGCGCGACCATCAGCGTGGGCTGCGCGACGCTCGCCCAAGATGGCACGAGCGAGGACCTCTACCGACGCGCCGACGAGCTGCTTTACGCGGCCAAGCAAGGCGGCCGCAACCGCGTGGTCGGCTAGAGCGCCGCCCCGGGTCCATGAAAACACCCGCGATTCCGGGCGTTTTCTTACTAGCACACCTGCGAGACTTCATTCTCGCAGGTGTGGTAGTTGGCCGCGGGAGCGGACAAGCCGGAGGGGTGAATCGGCCAGCTTTGTGGCCGAGAGGGGGCGCCGCGCCCCCTACGGGACAGGGCTAGCACGACTGCCGTTCGCGCAGCGAACTGCGTAGCGAGAGGGAACCTCTCGCAGTAGTGCTAGCTCGCTACCTGCTCGGCGTCGCGGGCCCGAGGCGCGAGGCGCGAGCCGCGACCGCGGGAATACCGCCCCGACGCTGCGGGTTTTCGCGCCATGAGCGCCCCCGACGATCCGCCGCCACCCGCCCGGACTCCGGCCTCCGCGCCGCCGACGTCGCCCTCGCCCGCGGCGTCGACCTCCGCGCCATCGACCCAGGCGTCGACCTTGCCCGCGGCCATCGCGCGCTTCGCGTGGCCCGCGGCGTTCGTGGCCGTGGCGGCGATGGGGTTCGGCCTCGTGCGGCCCGCACCCGCGGCGCCCGCCGCCACCCACGTGGTCGTCGAACGTCCCACACCGAACGTGGTGCATCAGCTCCGCGCCCTCGGGCGCTTGCAGACCGCCGCGCTCCACCTCGAAAAGGTGGTGGACGTGGCCGACCACCAGACACGGCTCTTCGGCCTGCTGGAGGCGCAGGACTCGCTCCTCTACGTCGCGTCCGGCGAGGTGGTGTTGGGGATCGATCTCGCGCGTCTCGGGCCCGACGACGCGGGATACGATCGCGCCACCGGTGTCGCGCGGGTGCGCCTGCCCGAACCCGAGGTGCTCTCCTCGCGGCTCGACGAGGTCAGCTCGCACGTGCACGCGCGACACACCGAGCTGCTCGCGCGGCGCGCCCCCGAGCTCGAGCAGCTCGCCCGCCAGCGGGCGCTCGCGGCCTTCACCGCCGCCGCGGAGGAGCCTCGCGCTCGGGAGCTCGCGCGGGTTCAGGCCGCGCGGCAGCTCGAGGCCCTCGCGAAGGCGTGGGGCGCCCGCGAGCTCGTCGTCACCTGGCGTGCGGTCGCGCCCGACGAGCTCCCGGTGCGCTGAGCGCCCTTCTTTCGTGGCCTACGCCGAGACGGAGGCGGTCGCCTTGTGGCGCGCGACCACGGCGAGCACCTCGTCCTCGCCGAGGATGTGGTCGTGCTCTTTGGCCGTCTTCAAAATCTCGGCGACCAGCCCCTCCGTGGCCTCGATCCCGCGCTCGCGAAGGTAGTAGCTCACGTTGGAGGCGCCGCTCATGAAGCCCACGCAGATCTCCTGCTTGCGGCCGAACATACCCGCCGGCACGCCCGAGTAGATGCGATCGGCGAGCCAGGTGTCGCCCTTGGCCATGGCCTTGATGATCGCGGCAGCGTGGACGCCGGTCGCCGTGCGGAACGCGTCGCGACCCACGAGCGGGTAGTTGATCGGCACCTGCCAGCCCACCGCGCGCGCCACGGTCTCGCAGTACGAGAGGAGCTTCGTGAGGTCCTGGTCTTGGATCTGGCCGAGCAGCTTCATGTTGAGCAACAGCAGCTCCATCTGCGCGTTGCCCACCCGTTCGCCGATGCCGAGCCCGGTGGCGTGCACGCGGTCGGCGCCGAACTCGAGCGCCCAGATCGCGTTTTCCAGAGCGAAGCCGCGATCGTTGTGGCCGTGCCAGTCGATGCCTACGTGGGCGCCCGCGCTGGCCACGACGCTCTTCGTGAACTGGACGAGGTTGCGCACTCCGTCGGGGGTGGCGTGTCCTACCGTGTCGGACAGGCACAGCCGCGTCGCGCCGTGGTCGATCGCCGCGCGAAACAGCGTGCTCAGCACCTCGGGGCGCGAGCGGGTGGTGTCTTCGGTGACGTAGGCGACTGTGAGGCCGTTCTTCACGGCGACATCGACCGCCTCGCAGCTCCGCTTGACGAGGAGGTCGAGGTCCCACTGCTCGGCGTACTGGCGAATCGGGCTCGAGCCGATGAAGGCGTACGCCTCGATGGGGATGCCCACCTTCTGCGAAATGTCGATCATCGGCGTGATGTCGGACACGACGGTGCGGCCGGCAAACGCGATGCGCAGGTTCATCTTGCAGCTCACGACCTCCTGGCACATGCGCAGGCAGTCGTCGTACGCGCGCTTCGAGCTGCCTGGCAGCCCGATATCGGCCATGTGGATGCCGAGGTCCTCGATGAGGTGCAGGATCTCGAGCTTGCGCTCGATTCCTGGGTCCTTGACCGACGGATTCTGGAGACCGTCGCGCAGGGTCTCATCGAAGAACGTGGCGTTCGGCGGGATGATGCGCCCCTTCCGATTGACCTCGTTCCAGTCGAAAATGAGCTCGGACGCGCGGTCCTCCATGGCGGGGTCGGTCATTGGTCACAGTATGCCACGGAGCGCCCCCCCGGAACGACAACCAGGAGCCGGCAGCGCCACCATTTTGCGCCCCCTCAACCACCAAGCCCGGCCGACGACGCGGCGCGACGCGACGCGCGCGAGGATGCGCGACTGGTCTACGATGGCACCATGAGCGACTCAGCCATGGACGCGGCGCGGCTCTCCGTAGTGCAGCCGGGCACGCGCGCCAACTTCATGCGGCGGGTGGTCGACGCCATGCGCGCGCTCGTGCCGGCCCCCGCCACGTTTTTCTGCCTCGGTACGAACGAGGCCCGCGCGTACGCCGAGGGTGCGCGCGTGGTCGACGGCGCCAGCGCCCCCATGCCCCCGTGCGGCACGCTCACGGAGGCGTTCGGCCTCGACGCCCGCAGCCTCGTCTCGAGCGGCCGGCGCGCGTACCTCGCGGACGAGCTCTACCCGGAGGCCGTGCGCGCCACCCTCCCCTACTTCGCGACGACCCGGGCGGCCGGCCTCGTGGACGCCGTGTTCGTGTTCCTCCACGAGGGCGGGCTCCTCTTCGGCGTGGTCGGCCTCGAGCGCCGAGCCGCCGATCCACCGTTCGAGCTCGACGAGGTCGCGCGGCTCGAGGCTCTCAGCCCGTTCGTGGTCTCCGCGGCCCGCGCGCAGCTCGCGTTCGACGACGTCTCGCGCGAAGCCACGGCGCTCCGTGCGCTCCTACCAGGCAGCAGCACGCTGCTCGTGCTCGACCGCGACGGCCCCTCGGTGCTGTGGGCGGCCAACCGGGAGCGGGGCGTCGACTGGGACGCCGACATCGCGCCGCACGTGCGCGCCATCGCGGACGCGACCGAGCAGGCCCTCGCCGCCAAGCGCCGCGGCGACGCGCTCCCCACCCCGCCCGCGCTCCCATTCGGCACGATCGCGGGCGTCGCCAGGCTCGAGGGCGATCCGGTCTTCGCCGGCGCCCGCTGCGCGGTGGTCCGCGTGCAGTCACTGACGAAGGCGAAAGACGCAGCGAAGCCGCTCGAGGGGCTCTCGCGCCGCGAGCGCGAGATCGCGCGCCTGCTCGTCGCCGGCTACAGCGGCGTCAACGTGGCCGCCATCGCGGGCCTGAGCGAGAACACCGTGCGCACCTATGTGCGCCGCCTCTACGCCAAGCTCGGCGTCGTCAGCCGCGCGGAGCTCGTCCGCACCCTCGTGGCGCCCGAGAGCGCGCGCCCGTCGACCGTGCTCGCACCCCCGCCCGACTCGGCGCTCGCCGTGCGCGACGACACCCTCGACTGAGTACTGCGTGGGCGGCAGGTTCTACGACATGGTGCGCATGGCAAGCCCCGCGCCGCCCTGAGCCCGCCTCCAGCCAAGCGCGCGTCACCTCAGGGGCGCGACTGCCACTCGGTCCGTTGCACGACCGGCAGCTGGAGCGCGCGCTCGCGATCGAGATCGAGGTTGCCGACGTGGAGGCAGAGCGGGGTCTGCACCCACTTGTAGATGCTCTGCGTGAAGAGCCGGGCGAACTTGGCGCTCCACGCCGTGATCTGGGCCGGCGTGTGCTCGGGGAAGATCGCGCGCAGGGCCTCCGACACCTCGGCGGGGCCCATCTTCTCGCCCGCGTAGAGCGCGAAGCAGGCGTCGAGCACTGGGAACGGCATGAGATCGCGCTCGTCTTCTTGGTTGTCGGCGAGCTCCGCGGAGGCGGGCTTCTCCAAGGTGAGGCGAATGCCCTCCGACGCGGTCTTCTCGAGCAGGTAGTCGAGCAGCGCGTTCACCACCGTCTTGGGGACGTTGGCGATGACGCTGAGCGCGCCTTCCATGTCGCCGCCGATGGTCGTGTAGCCCACAGCCTTCTCGCTCATGTTGCTCGTCTGCAGGAACAGGCCCTGGGCGCTGTTCGACCAGTTCCACATGCGCTCGGCGCGGAGGCGCGCCTGCACGTTCTGCTTGGTGATCGGCGTGATCGACTCGCCCGGCTGGAGCATGGACTCCACCGCCGCGAGCTCCGGGGCGCAGGCCGCCTCGATGGGCACCACCACGAACGGCACGCCGAGCTCTGCCGCGGCGCGCTCCGCCGCGAGCTGGGTCTGCGACGACGAGTGCCGCGAGGGCATGAAGAAGGCTCGCAGCGTCGCCTTGACGCGGGCGGCGCGCTCCTCGGTCGACTCGGCCGCGTACCGCGTGTCGATGTAGCGGCGCGCGATCCAGAGGCACAGGAGGCTGTCGCGACCGCCCGAGAGCGCCACGCCGATCGTCTTGAAGGCGCCCGTCTTCTCGAAGTAGTCGCCGACGCCGAGCGCCAGCGCGTCCATCAGATCCTCGAAGAACACCTCGCGCGGCGACGGCCGCTCGCGGAACGACGGCAAGAAGAAGCTCTGGTTCGACGGCGCGGGGTACCGCAGGGTGTCCCGGCGCGTGGAGGGCGCGTCGACGGCCACCGTGGTGACCCGCACCGAGCTCGCGACGAACGCCATCTGATCGTGGCGCCAGGTCGTGTTCTCGGTGCGCAACCGGGCCGTGCGGTCGAGGTCGAGCGTGACGCTCGCGAGCCCCTCGCGGAAGCGGGGCGCGTCGACGAGGAGCCGACCGTTCTGTGCGACGTAGCCACCTCCGTCGAAGATGAGCCCGTCGTTCGCGCCCACGAGGTTTGTGTAAACTACAGCCACTTGATTGTCACCTGCGCGCGTCGCGATCATCTCGCGCCGGGTGTCGACGACGCCCAGCCGGAACGGCGAGGCCGAGAGGTTCAGCACGATCTCCGCGCCCGCGTACGAGCGGCGGCGCATGGGCCCATCGGGCGACCAGACGTCCTCGCACACCTCGAGGGCGAGGGTCCCGAAGTCGAGCGCGAAGATGAGGTCGCCGAAGGGCACGCCGTTGGGCAGGCGATCGCTCGACCCCGGCACGCCGCTCGCGAGCGTCCGCTGTTCGTAGAAGACGCTGTACGTGGGCAGCTTCTCCTTTGGGACCACGCCCCACACGCGCCCCGCGTGCACGAGCGCGGCGCAGTTGTAGACATGCGCGCCGCGCGCCACGGTGAGGCCCACGGCGCACACGACGCCGAGGTCGCGCGTCTCGTGGGCGAAGCGCTCGAGCTCGGTCCACTGGGCGGACACGAACTCGCGCCACTGCACGAGGTCCTCGGGGGCGTAGCCGGCGAGCAGCTGCTCGGGGAAGACCAGCACGGTCACTCCGTCCTCCGCCGCGCGGCGTGTCAGCGCGATCGCGCGATCGGCGTTGGAGGTCACCGCGCCCACCGTCGTGTTCACGTTCGCGATCGCTACTCGTACGAGCCTCATGTCTCTCCTCCGCGTTCCGTCCTCACGCCGACCCTCGCGCCGCGCCCTGCACGCGCCACCGACGGCGCGAGAGTAGCAGGGGTGCCCTCCGGTACGTAGGCGCGATCCGGCGCCGGGGAAGTCCGGCCGCGGGCGAATCGCGCGGCCGCGCCGGTCAGCCGAGGGCGCGGGCGAGCCCTCGAAACACGGCGACGTGCGCCCGGACCGTCGCGTCGAGATCCCGCCCGTAGCCGCCGCCGAGGGTCGCGACGAGCGGGACCCCGAGCCTACGCGCGAGCGCGAACACCCGAGCGTCCCGCGCCTCGAGGCCCGCCTCGGTGAGGCGCATGCGGCCGAGCCGGTCGCCAACCAGGCCGTCCACGCCCGCCTGGTAGAGCACCACCGAGGGTCGAAATGCGCGCACGCGCTCGAGCCCGCGGTCGAGGGCGCCGAGATACTCGGCGTCCTCGCAGCCGTCGGGCAGCCCCTCGTCGTACGTGCTTTTTTCCTTGTGGAACGGGTAATTGCGCGCACCGTGGAGGGACAGCGTGAACACGCTCGGATCCCCCTCGAAGAGGCTCGCGGTGCCGTTTCCCTGGTGCACGTCGAGGTCGACGACCACGACCCGGGCGAGCCCGTGATCGCGCTGCGCGACGCGCGCGGCGACGGCGAGGTCGTTCCAGACGCAAAACCCCTCGCCGCGATCGCGGAACGCGTGGTGCGTGCCGCCGGCGATGTGCCCCGCGGCGCCGGCCGAGGCGGCCCAGGCGAGCGCCGCGAGGGTCCCGCCGACGCTCCGTGTCGCGCGGAGGGCGAGCGACTCGGACCAGGGGAACCCGAGGCGACGCACCTCCGGCTCTGTCAGCGCCCCCTCGCGTACCCGGCGGATGTAGTCCGGCGAGTGGACGAGCTCGAGATCGGTCACCGACGCGGGGGCGCCGAGCAGCATCGAGCCGGGCAGCTCGCGCGAGAGCGCGGCGTGGATGCGATCGTATTTTCCAAGCGGGAACTTGTGCCCCTTAGGGAGCATGAGCGAGTGGATGTTCTCGGTGAACACGAGCTTCACGTGGGGCTCCCCTCACTGCCGCCCGTCGCGGCGAGGTTCATGGCGACACCTCGCCTTCGGCTCGGGGCCGCCATCGTCCTTCGTTCGGGGGTATAGTCGCTAGCAGGCAGCGTCGCGCGGCGATCGCGGCAGGGGAGAAAACTTTCGGCGGTGTGGTGCGTCGTGAGCCGACACCGCCCGCATCGCGTGACGCGACGGAGCCACCCAACCAGCCATGACCTACTCGTAGGGAGTCAGCGAAATGATCTCGAGGCATACTGCGTTCCTGGCCGTGACCTTCGGCATGCTCGCCGTGGCGTGCGACAAGCAAGAGCCCGCCGCCAAGGCCACCGCCCCGGAGCCCACCTCGATCGAGGGCACCCTCGCGGACAAGAAGGCCGCCGACCAGCCGGCCCCGGTGACGGCGGCCACCGCGGGTGCGAGGCCTGCGGCGGAGCTCGCCGGCGCCGTGAAGGAAGAGAAGGCCAAGAAGGGCGCCTTCGACGGCCTCGGCGCCGCGGGTGGGGCCCCGGCCCCGGGCGCAGGGATCGGCGGCGGCGCCGGCCAGGCGGGCTGGACCGGCGATCCGATGGCGGGCAAGCCGAGCGCGCCCCGCCCGCTCCCCAAGAGCCTCGCGAAGCCCGTGACGGCGGCGCCGCGCGGCGCCCCGGTCGTGATCCCCGCGGCGCCCCAGGCCAACGCGTACGCTGCGCCACGCGAGGAGCCGGCCGTGGCGGCGCCCGTGGTGCCGAAGCTCGACCCGAACGCGCGCTACGCGACGACCTACCGCCCGGGTGGCGCGGCCCTCTCCGCGTTCGACGCGGCGGTCGCCAAGGGCGACATCCCTGGAGAATACAAGGATCTCGTCGGCGACTTCGGCTCGCGGTACGCGCCGCAAATGGACGCCCCGAAAGACGCAGCGCTCTCGTTCAAGGTCGAGACCGAGCGGGAGAAGCTGGCGCCAGCCGGCGGCCCGCTGAACCTGCGTATCTCCCTCCGCTCGAGCGCCACGACGGCGGCGCGCGCACCGCTCTCGGTGCACCTCGTGCTCGACGTCTCGGGTTCGATGAGCGGCCTCGCGATCGACAACGCGCGGAAGGCCGCCGCGAGCCTCGTCGAGCGACTGGACGCGCGCGACGACTTCTCGATGGTCACGTTCTCGAACTCGGCCGAGGTGCTCGTGCCCGACGGCCCGGTCGGCCCCCGAAAGGCGAAGATCCTCGGCGCGATCGGCGAAGTGCGCGCCAACGGCGGCACCAACATCTCCTCCGGCCTCGACCTCGGCTACGCACAGGCGCACAGCGCGGGGATCTCGCCGGAGGCGGTGCGCATCGTCATGCTCCTGTCCGACGGGCACGCCAACGGCGGTGACACCAACCCGGCTCGGCTCGCCGAACGCAGCGCCCGCGCCTTCCAGGACGGCATCCAGACCAGCTCCTTCGGCCTCGGCGCCGACTTCGACGCGCCGCTCATGAGCTCGATCGCCGATCGCGGCGCCGGCGGCTACTACTACCTGGCCGACTCTGCGCAGATCGCCGGGGCGCTCGCGAAGGAGATGGACTCGCGCCTCGTGCCCTCCGCGCTCGGCGTCGAGGTGCGCGTGCGCCTCCGCCCCGACGTCACCCCGACGCGAGTGTTCGGCTCGCGTGAGCTCCAGGAGCGGGAGGCGCAGCAAGTGCGCGCGCAGGAGGTCGCCGTCGACAAGATCGCGGCGGCCAAGGGCGGCATCGCGCGCGACCGCCAGGAAGACGCCGTCGGCGGCATGCGCTTCTTCATGCCCGCGTTCTCACGCGACGATCACCACGCCATCCTGCTCGGCGTCACCGTGCCGCCGGGCACGGGCGAGCGCGCTCTCGCGAGCGTGGAGGTGCGCTACAAGGACCGCCTCCGGAAGAAGAACGTCACCGACGAGCTCCCAGTCAAGATCGCCTTCGCGGGGAGCGACGCCGAGAGCGCGGCGACGGCGAACGCGAGCGTGGTCGCCACCGTGCAGGCGTTCGCGGCCGGTGACGCGATCGTCGAAGCGGAGCGCATGGTCGACACCGGCCAGCGCCTCGCGGCGACGCGGCTGCTCCAGGAGCGCGCCGAGCTGCTGAAGCGCGCGGCGGTCACGTTGAGCGAGCCGCGCCTCGGGGAAGACGCCATCCGCCTCGCGCGGCTCTCGCGCGCGGTGGGCGGCGAGGGGCAGGTCAAGGACCCGCTCCCCCTCGCGATGCTCCTGCGAGGCTCGGCCTACGGTTACCTTCGGTGAGCGCTCCCCTCCCCGTGGCACGCCCCCGCTCGAGGCGCCTGCCCCTCGCCGCGCTCGCGGTCGGCGCGGCCCTCGCGGGCCTCGGCGGCTTCCTGGCAACGCAGGCGCCGCCACCTCCCCCGTCCACGCACGTCGCGCTGCGAGAGCTCACGCCCCTCGCCCTCCCCGACGTGACCCCTGGGGAGGAGGTCGTGCTGAGGGGGACCGTCCGCACGTCGTTCGACGGAACCGTGTATGATGCAATTACACGCACCGACCTCCGACCCGACGGGCCGCTCACGCGCCGCGGGGGCCTCTTCGACCCCGAGACCACCGGCTTCCGGGTGGCGAGCCACGACGCCGCGAAGCACGAGGTGCACCTGGTGGCCACGGGCACCTCCGGCGAGGCTTGCGCCGCGGCGGGCGTGCCCTCTCCCTGCTTGCTCCCGCGGGTGACCGAGGCGGCCCATGAGCGCCTGCTCACCGCGACCGAGTTTCGCGCGACCCTCGTGGGCGAGCTCTCCGCAGACCTCCCGGAGGCGCCGCCCGCGGCGGTGCCCCCCACGCGCGCGGCCGGGGCCGCCTCGGGCGCGTTGGGGCTCCTGCTCGCGATCCTCGCGCTCGTGGGCCTCGTGCTCGCGCGCCGCGACGAGCCCATGTCCGCGGTGAAGCGGGCCGCGGCGCGGGCGCTCTCCGAAATCAAAGGCGACCGCGCGTTCGCGACCCTGCGCGCGAAGATCGACGCGCTCCTCCAGCACGCCGAGCGCCTCGAGCAGGCCCGCAAGACCACCGAGGGGCGGCTGGCGAAGCTCGACCTCGGAGGGCTCGAAGCGAAGGCCCGCGCGCTGGCGGCCGCCGGCGCCGCCGACGACGTGCGGAGCTGGGCGGAGAAGGAGCTCGAGGAGGGCAGGAGGCTCCAGCGCGACCACGAGAAGGCCGTGTTCGGCCTCGAGCGCGTCGTGAGCGCGCTCGGCGTGGTCGCCCTCGCGTCTCGCGAGGAGCGCGGCGTACGCGTGGACGACGCGGTGCGGGACGCGCTCGCCGAGGTCGAGGACGAGCTCGCGATCCGCGAGCAAGCGCTGGCGGAGGCCGACGCCCTCACGGGCAGGCCACGCGCCGGCGCCTGACGCGCTTGAGCGCTCAACGCTTCTCGGGGCTCCGCGGGGCGCGCGCGGGGCGCGCGGCGGCGTGGGCGGTTCGGGCGCGCGACGGGGTCGACGACGCGGCCCTCTCGGCCTTCTCGGCCTTGGCGGCGGGCGCGGGCGCCTCGGTCTCCTGGTCCCTCGCGCCGGTCGCCTCGGGCTTCAGGCCCACCATGTACACGTGGCTGTCGAGCCAGCCGGTCACGTAAGCGTGGCGGCCGTCCGGAGCCACCGCGACGCCGCTGCCGCGCTGCATGCCGCGGATCGGGAACACCCGCGCGGTGTAGTCGCGCGTGTCGATGACCGACACGCTGTTCGTCTCGATGCCGTAGTCGGCGGTGTACACGTAGCGCCCGTCGCGAGAGACCTCGAGAGACTTGGGCGAGCTGCCGACCGGCACGCGCTTCGTGACCGTCATCGTGGCCACGTCGTACGCGTGCACCTGGCTCGCCGTGTAGCACGACACGAAGAGGGTCTTCTCGTCGGGCGACAGGGCGAGGTGCCTCGGGATCGCGCACGCCGCCACGCGCGTGCGCTGCGACAGATCGCTCCCCTTGAAGACGTCGATGCTCGCGCCGTTGAAGTTGGCGACGAAGAGCGTGCCCGAGCGGCTCATCGCCATGCCGCGCGGCTGCGGCCCGGTGGCGAGCGTGCGCACCACGGTCCCGGACCCGACGTCGATCTGGGTCACCGACGCGCTCGCCCAGTTGGCCGCGAAGAGAGAGCGACCGTCGGGCGAGAGCACGAGGATCTTCGGGTGCGTGTCGGTCTTGACCTCGCGGGTCACGGCCTTCGTGGCGATGTCCAGGAACTCCACCGAGTTTCGCCCGAAGTTCGAGACGTAGAGCGTCTTTCCGTCGGGGGACAGCACGCTCTCGACCACGTTCCCGGCGAGATCGATGCGCCCCTTCGGCGCGAGCGTGTGAGCGTCCAACACCGTGATGTTGTTTCGGTTTCGCTGACCGAAATTCGTGACGTACACCGTGTTGCCGTCCGGCGAGAGCGAGGCTCCCTTCGGCATCGACCCGGTCTCCGCGCGGCGGAGGAGCTCGACGGCGGGCGGCTTCGCGGCCGCGGCCGGCGCGAAGAGCGAGGTGGCGAGGAGAGCGAGCGAGGCGCCGATGTAGGTTTGGGTACGCACACGCCCACACTACGAGGCCCGTCTCGGGCGGGCCAAGTTCACAGCCTGCCCGCGCCGCGGGCCGCGCCTCACTCGAGGCGGCCGATGCTCGCGTCGACGACGTCGGGGGTCGTGCGGTAACGCTGGTAGTACTTCGAGACCTTCACGACGTAGTCGCGGGTCTGCTGGTAAGGCGGGATGCCCTGGTAGCGCATCACGGCCTCTTCTCCCGCGTTGTAGCCCGCCACGGTGAGGGAGAGATCGCCGTTGAACGCATTGGCGAGGATGCGCAAGAACCTCACGCCGCCGAAGATGTTCTCGCGCGGATCGTTGATGTCGCGCACCTGGAGCCGCTCCGCCGTCTGGGGCATGAGCTGCATGAGCCCGCGCGCCCCCGCGTAGCTGACCGCGCGCGCGTCGTAGTCGCTCTCCACCTTGATGACCGCGCGGACCAGCGCCTCCGGGATTTGGTAGAGCGCGGACGCTTGCCGGATCCACTCGTCGTAGCGCGTGTAGCGGGACAGATCGCGGTCTTGCGGGGCGAACGGCGTGACCCCGGGACGCACGGCGTTCGCGGGCGGCGGCGCCGCCTTCAGGTAGAGCTTCCCCTTGGGGTCGGCCTTCGACGTGAAGTGCACGACGCCGTCGGCGTCGGTCCACTTGTAAATGTCGGCGGCGGCCGTCAGCGGCAGCGCCACCAAGCCGAGCGCCATCACGCAGCCGCGCAGCGACATTCTGCCCACCGTGAGCATGGTGTGATGGTGCCCGAGAGCGCAGCGCAGCGCAACAAGCGCGTGGGTCGGCTCAGGACGCGTCTTTGGCGTCGGGCGGCGCGGCGGGCGGCGCGGCGGCGACCGAGTCGAGCGAGGCGAGCACCTGCTCGAGCGCTCGCGCGCGCGGTCGCGTCCGCGAGGCCGCGTCGTAGACGGTCACGAGCTCGGCGAGCGCCGCTCTCGCGACCTCGCGCTCCGGCCCTGCCCAAGGGGCGGCCCCGAGCCGCCGCCACAGGAAGGTCTCGAGGATGCGCGGGTGCCGCTTGAGGGCCCGCGCGCCGCGGACGACGAGATCGACCGATTCGGGCGCGATGCGGGTGGCCCGCGTAAAGCACGCCGAGGCCTTGCGCGCCCCGCCGATGCGGTGCGCGTAGCGCTCACCCGCCGTCACGAGGATGTCCACGCGCTCCGCGTCGGTCTTGGCGGCCTCCAGCCCGCGCACCGGCGGGCGCGCGTCGTCGCTCGAGAGCTCAGGCCGAAAACGCCACAGCAGCACGAGCAAGAACGCGATGGCGGCGACGAGCACCCGGTAGTCGATCACGAGCTTCTCCTTACCTCACGAGCTTCGAGCGGGCGCGCGCTTCTCAGGGCCAGATGTGGGTGGGCAGGGCGTGCCGATGCGCGAGCGACAGCCAGTCCATCAGCGCCGCCACGGTGATGTGCACGAAGAACCCCTGGTAGATGCTCTTCGTTCGCATCGAGAGAGAGCCGAGCGCGATGCCCGCGACCACGGCGCCCACGGCCTCGAGGTAGGGCTTGCCGTAGTGGATCATGCAGTACGGGACGGCCATGGCGAAGATCGCGCCCGAGCCCATGCTCCGGCGCAGGACGCCGAGCCAGAACCCCCGGAAGAACATCTCGAGGGCGAAGAACTGCGCGAAATACATGACCTCCCAGAGGAGGAAGTCGAACCAGCTCCGCGACGACGTCTTGTAGAACGGGTAGTACGCGCCGAAATCGGGCTGGTTCGCGACCACGAGCATGGCCGGGAGCACGACGCCGAGGAAGAGCAGGTAGATCCACGCGTGGTTGAAGAAGCCGCGGGTGCGGAGGCCGAGGTCGAGCAGGGAGTCCTTCGGATAGACCACCTTCCACACCGAGAACGGCACGACCACGTACCCGAAGATGCGCGTGCCGGCCCACCAAGCATAGCTGTAGAGCTCATCGAATTTCGCGAGGTGCAGCACGCCGTGGTGAGCGGCCTCGTACTTCTCGAGGACCGGCTTGGCGTACACGACGTAGGCCGCCCGGCCGCCGTAGTACTCCTGCATGGTCAGGATGAGCGCGCACATGAGCATCGCCACGAACGGGCGGTAGTCGGTCTTGCCCTCGGCCAGCAGCTCCGCGCGGTGCCTGTGCGCGTCTTCGTCGAGCTCCCGCCACGTGTCGCGGAAGAAGAGCCACATGATCGGCGCGAGGCCGGCGAGGATGGGGATGGGCAGGAACGGCTTGGCCGTCTCCAGGAGCTCGGCGAAGCGCGCTGTGGGGACGACACCTGCGGCGAGGGTCGCCATCGTCAGGTGCCTGCGGCGCTGGCGCCCGCGACCGAGAGCGCGGCCCCGGCGCGGAGCCGCGCGAGCGTGGTCGCCTTGCCGAGCAGGGCCATCACCTCGTAGAGGCCAGGGCTGCTCGCCCGCCCCGTGAGCGCGACGCGCACCGGCGCCGCGACCCGCTTCATCTCGAGGCCGCGCTCCGCGAGCAGCGCGTGCAGCGTGGCCTCGGTCGCGCCCGCGTCGAAGGGCTCGGTCGCCTCCAGGCGATCGGCGAGGTCGAGGAGCAGCGGCGCGCTCTCGGGGACCAGGGCCTTCTCCTTCGCCTTCTCGTCGAAGACCGGCGTGGGCCGGAGGAAGTAGTCGACGGCCTCGGCGGCCTCGACCAGCGTGCGCGCGCGCTCACGGACCATGACCAGGGAGCCTCGCACGACCGCCGGGTCGAACGTGAGGCCCCGCGCCTCCACGAACGGGCGCATGTATTCTACATACGTTTCGTCGGGCACGCGCGCGGGGCCCTTCAGGTGCTCGTGCTGGACCGCGAGGAACTTCTTCTCGTCGAACTTGCCGTCGCCGCGGCCGCAGCTCGCCCAGTCGAAAGCCTCGACCAGCTCGGCCTTCGAGAACACCTCTTGATCGCCGAACGACCAGCCGAACCGCGCGAGGTAGTTCAGGACCGCGTCGGGGGTGTAGCCCTTGTCGCGGTACTCGAACACGCCGACCGCGCCGTCGCGCTTGGAGAGCTTCGCGCCCTTCTGGTTCAGCATCATGGGCAGGTGCGCGAACTCGGGCACCGGCGCGCCGAGGGCCTCGTAGAGGAGGATCTGCGGCGGCGTGTTCACCATGTGATCGCGGCCTCGCGCGACGAGCGTGATGCCCATCGTCACGTCGTCGACGACGGCTCCGAAGTTGTAGAGCGGCACGCCGTCGGACCGGAGCAGCACGAAGTCTTGCTGGGCGGCGTTCGGGGTCTTCACCTCGCCGAACACCTTGTCGACGTAGGTGACCTGTCCCTCGGACGGCACCTTGAAGCGCACGACGTGGGGCTCGCCGGGGCGCGCGATCTGCTCGCGCCACTCCCGCGGGTAGCGAAACTCGGCCTTGGGGTCCTTCTCCTTCAGCGCGGCCCGGGCGGCGTCGAGCTCGTCGCGGGTCTTGTAGCAGCGGAAGGCCTTGCCCTCGGCGATGAGGCGCTCGGCGTACTCCTTGTAGAGCGCGAGCCGCTCCATCTGGCAGTACGGTCCGTGAGGACCGCCCACCTCGGGGCCCTCGTCCCAGTCGATGCCGAGCCAACGCAGCGAGTCGAAGATGACCTGGCGGCTCGCCTCGGTCGACCGCTCGCGATCGGTGTCTTCGATGCGGAGCACGAAGGCGCCGCCGGTCTTGCGGGCCCAGAGCCAGTTGAAGAGGGCCGTGCGCACGCCACCGATGTGGAGGTAGCCCGTGGGCGACGGAGCAAAACGTACGCGCGGCGTTCCCATTCGGCGCATCCCTAACAGAGCGGAGCCGACGGGTCTACGCGGCGCGGGGTCCGCGGCGCGGGTCCGGGCGCAGGGCCGGGCGCGGGGCAGGCGCGGACCGGCCGCGTCGGTCAGTGGGGCGCCGGAGCCCCGTGCACCGCGAGCAGGCCCCGGACCAGGGGCGAGACGACCTCGCGCCCGCGGAGCGCTTCGAGCATTCGCGCCGGGATTCCCGCCTCGCCCCCCTCACCCCCGCCACCCCCGCCACCCCCGCCACCCCCGCCACCCTCGCCACCCCCGCCACCCCAGCGCACGCCGGCGATGCCGCCGACGACACAGGCGGTGGTGTCCGTGTCGTGCCCGAGGGCGATCGCGGCCTTGACCGCGGCCTCGTACGAGGGCTCCTCGAGGCAGGCGCGGGCCGAGCGGAGGGTGTCGACCACGTAGCCGGAGCCGCCGCCGGGGCTCGCGTCGTCGGGTCGAACGTGCCCCTCGAGCACCTCGGTGCGCGCGGGATCGTCGCGGTAGAGCGCGCGCAACTCGGCCGCCGCGCGGGCGTACGCGTGGGGGCGACCGGCGAGCTCGTGGCGCGCCCAGAGGCAGTAGAGCGCGCAGCAGACCCGCGCGCGGAGGTGCCCGTGCGTGGGCAGGCAGGAGCGCTCGGCGAGCGCGCAAAGCTCCGCGTCGGACCCGCGGTGGAAGAGCGCGAGGGGGAGCACGCGCATGAGCGAGCCGTTGCCGTTGTCGCGCTCCCCGGCGGGCCCGGCCTCCTCCGGAGAGACGCCGTCGCGGAGCGCCCGGAGGGCTCGCGAGGTCTGCACGCCCACGTCGAAGACGCGGCCGTCGGGCGTGTAGCGCCCCTCCTCGAACCACGCGAGCAACCTCGCGGCGAAGTCGTCGAGCGCGAGCCCGTCGCGCGCGAGCAGCGAGTCGAGCAGGGCGAGCGCCTGGGCGCCGTCGTCCGACCAGGTGCCCGTCGGCACGCCCCGGTGCGCCCGCAGGAAGCCCGCGGGCGGGACCATCTCGAGCTCGGCGCGGGGTGGGAGGCGCTCGGGGCGGTGAAACTCGTACGGGACGCCGAGGGCGTCCCCCACGAGAAGGCCGAGCACGCCACCGGAGAGCCTGGAGGAGAGCGAGAGGGTGATCATGAATTTGTCTTAGCACCCCACTAAAGGTCCGCAAGACTTTTATCAGGGTCCGTGGCGCAACCGCGCTACCACCGGTGGCAGGTGCGCGACGCGAGCACCGGCGACACCAGCGTGTCGCACTTCACCTTGAGGCTCTTCATCGTCCACTCCACGCTCGCGCGGTTGCGCTCGAACAACGGCTTCGGCGCGCCCGCCTCCGCGAGGAAGAGCTTCCCCTGGGCTGCGTAGACGGTGACCCAGTAGAGATAGGGCTTGCCGTCCTCGTCGTGGGCGAACTCCATGCGCTTGCCGGGCGTGCCGTCGAGCGAGGTGACGTCGACCGTGGCGAGGTGCGCGTAGCCCGAGACGTCGCGCATCTGCAGGACGATCGACTTGGTCCAGAAGCCGAGCTCGGCTCGGTCCTCGTCCTCGAGGACCTTGACCGACATGACCACGCCCTCGGGGCTGGTGGCGCGGTAGTCGTAGCCGGTCGCCGATTGACCCTCGAGCTCGACGAAGCCGGGCGCGGTGGCGATGCGGAAGGGGCGACCGCAGCCGACGCTCGCGAGGGCGAGGGCCAATATGGCGGCGCAGAGCAGGTACCAGGCGGGGCGAGACGGGCGAGACGGGCGAGACGGGCGAGACGGGCGAGACGGGCGAGACGGGCGAGACGGGCGAGACGGGCGAGACGGGCTCATCGGGTGCGCTCCTCTTGAAGCTGAAGGAGGTTCACGAGGCCGAGCTGCTGGAGCCAAGGGAACGGCAGCCGCACACGGCTCGCGCTCTGCAGGGCGTTGCCTCGCGCCGCGAACACGACGGTGATCGTGGAGTACGCGATCTTGTCGCTGAGCAGCTTGAGCTTCCCCTCGAGCAGCTCGAGCTCCTGCGTCACGCGGGCGAGCTCCTTCTCGATGTCGATGGCCTCCTTCACCGCGGCCTTCTCGAGGAGCTGCTTCAGGCGGGTCTGCATCGCGCGCCCGTTCTTGATGCGTATCTCGAGGTCGACGTACTGGTCGGTCACGTCCTCGGCCGACACGTCGCGGTGGAGCACATCGCCGATCTTCTCGATCGCGCCGAGCGCCGCGTCGAACTTCGCCCGGGGGACCCGCACGGTGATCTGGTTATCGTTGCGGAGCGACAGGTAGCCGCCGCTCTCCTTCGCGATGCGCTCGACCAGGGCCAGGTTCGGCTGCACCTGGTAGACAGCCATCGTGATGGTTGCAGTATACACAATAAGGTGGGTCTCGCGGGCTACCTCGGCCTGGCCGTCGGACGAGGCCTTCTTCTCGGGCGCCGAGCGCTGATCCGCAGGAGCGGCGGACGGCGACGGCGGGGGCGGGGGCGGCGGGGGCGGCGCCTCCGCCGGGCCGCGGCCGGGGGACTCCTCGCGGTCCGCCATCGCCACGACGGCACCCGCGCTGGACTTCGTCCTCAGGTTCGGCGCCATGGCGGGCGCGCTCTCCGCGGAGGCCATCCCGCACCCCTGCAGGCACGCGAGCGCCCCGAGCACCATCAGGCCTTGTCTCCTCCGACTTGTCCGCATGTTCAGTCCTCCGAGGGTTCGATGCGCGGTCAGCGTAGGCTCAAACGCAGCCGCCGCGCCGACCTTACAGCAGCCTCGAGGGGCGAGCGCTCTCCGAGACTTGCGGGGGCGGGTCCGTTCCGGTAAGGACGGGCGCCATCCATGCCGCGCAAGTGACCTTGCGCACCCACTGAGGAGAGAAAATCATGAAGAGCCCGCTCGCGACCGTGAAAGAGAAGTTCGGGGACAAGGCCAAGCTGGTCGCCGCCGTGGAAGGCTTCGCCGGGGACAACCTCTGGCTCGGCCGCACCAACGCAAAGAAGGGCCTCGCGCACGTCTCCAACGCGAAGCTCCTGCGTCTGCACGCCGTCTTCACCGAGGTGAAGGCGAAGTTCGGCACGCACGAGAAGCTCGTGGGCGCGATCCTCGAGGCCGAGAAGCGCGCGGCCGACGCCGGGTACAAGGCCCGCCTCGCCGCGTGGCCGGTGCCGCGCCTGTACGACCACTACAAGGCGGTCACCAAGCGCGCCAAGGGCGCCGCGAAGTGAGCACACCGAAGGCACGAGGTGCGTCGACGTCGTCGAGCCCCTCGCTCATTGACGACGTCCTCGGAGGAGCGGCGATGAAGAAGAAGCAACAGGCGAAGACCGGCTCGTCGAAGGCGCCGAAGGCGCCCAGCGTCCCCGTCATCCAGATGGGCGAGAGCGGGTTCCCGCTCATGGCCGAGATGTTCACGCCGAAGGCGATCTTCTTCTGCAACGGCGTGGGCGTCCACAAGGACCGCCTCTCGTCGTTCGAGCTCGCGCTCCGCGATGCCGGCGTCGAGAAGGCGAACCTCGTCACCGTGAGCTCGATCTTTCCGCCCCACTGCCGCGAGATCAGCCGCAAAGAGGGCGAGAAGCTCATCCGCCCCGGGCAGATCGTCCATTGCGTGATGGCGCGCCAGGACACGAACGAGCCGAACCGGCTCATCGCCACGTCGATCGGCCTCGCGCGGCCGGCCGACCCGAACATGTACGGCTATCTCTCCGAGCACCACAGCTACGGCGAGACGTCGAAGGTCGCGGGCGAGTACGCCGAGGACCTCGCCGCCACCATGCTCGCGACCACGCTCGGCATCGACTTCGATCCCGAGAAGGCGTGGAACGAGCGAGAGCAGGTCTTCAAGATGAACAAGACCATCCTGAAGACCCGCCACATCGCGCAGAGCGCCGAGGGCCACGCCAAGGGCCTCTGGTCCACGGTGGTGTCGCTGGGCGTCTTCATCTTCTGAGCGTCACCCGGCGCGCGCCACCCGAGGAAGCCTGGACCGCGAGGTCCGGGCTTCGTCGTTTTGTCGTGGAAATCGATGTCTCAGTCGTGTGAATGAGGGTCGGCAGAAATCGTAGAGTTCTTCGCCGATTCACGTCGCCGTGTTTCGTTGCTCCTCCTCGCCCAGCAGCAGTGGGACTCGTCGTCGCGCCTCGCGCGGTTCGCAACTCTGCGAAACTCCTCGGTCATCAAGCGGTTCGGCGCTCTCGCCGGATGACTGTCCGGGCTAGAACGCGAGGCCGAAGACCGGGGCGTAGCTCGCGCCCGGCATGGGCACCTCGTGGGCGACGTCACGGTATTCGGGGAGGCGGACGTTCAGCAGGCCCGCGCTGCGCGGCGGTGTCGGCGCGCCGACCTCCTGCTTCACCTTGGTGCGCGAGTTCATGACGATGAGCGGGATACCCACGGCGGTGAGCGCGACGCCCGAGAGCATCATGATGCCACCCGTGGTCTTGCCGGCCGAGCTGCCGCCCGCGCCGCTTCCGGACGACGTGTAGAAGGTGATGGAGCTCACCGCGTAGACGAAGAGCCCGGCGACGGCGACCACGGGACCGAGCGCGGTCATGACGATGCCGCCGACGAAGCCGCCGGTGTGGGCCGAGTCGACGTCGACGACGACGGGCTTGCCGTCGGTGCTGGCGAGCTTGAAGTTGGTGGACTTGCGAACACCGGAGCCGCCGATGCGGTACATGGCGTCGAGCGGGAGCGCGCGGTCGCACGGCGACTGACACATCGCCACGAAATCGCCGCCCTGGGGCCCTCGCATCTCGAGGACCGCGTCGT
Source organism: Myxococcales bacterium (assembly GCA_016720545.1). Lineage (NCBI taxonomy): Bacteria > Pseudomonadati > Myxococcota > Myxococcia > Myxococcales > Myxococcales bacterium. The sequence continues at coordinate 199,637 of JADKKK010000005.1, read as the reverse complement.
CGTCGCCTTCGAGATGCACGAACGCCGCGGCGGCGGAGGGGGCCGCGGCGCCCGGCGGCGCCGACTGCACGATCACGACCTGCTGCTGGGGCTGGGGCTGCACGACGAGCACCGCTGGCGCCGCGGGCGCGTTCTCCGCCACCACCCTGCCGTCGTGTGTGGCCTTGCGGACCAAGTTCCACTGGAACGTCTTGGACTCGTTGCCCACGAGGACCGTGATGCGGTTCTGGGGGACGAGCTCGGTGAACGTGCCGGTGACGACCGTGCCGTCCTGGAGGGTGACGGTGTCGGGCCCGGCCGCGGGCTTCGGGTCCGCGGCGCGCGCCGGCCCCGCGAGGAGGGCGAAGAGCGCGACGGACGCGATGCCGGCGAGATGTTGAGGCCGCGCACCACCTGATCGAATCGACTTCATTGACCACCCTCCGCGTTCATGGCGACTCCTCACCTTCGGCTATGGCTCGCCATCGACCTTCGTTCGCCCCGCGGGGCCTCACTCCGGTTCGACGCGCCGGAGCATAATGGACCACCTCGCTGCGAGCGAGCGCTCGCCGCTGGCCCCACTGCACTGCCCGTGCCGACGCGCGCGAGGCCGCACCGAGAGAGTCGTCGACCGATCTCCACGACAGGTCTGTCAGGCTGTGTGAACGCTCGTTCTCGACGCGCCGAGGCCAGTTTACCCTTCTTTACCGCGAGAGCACGAGCGCTCCGTCTCGTCGCGCCGCACGCTGTCGGCTGGAGGTTGTGCATGAAATCCACTCGTCGATTTTTCCTCGTCCCTGCGCTCGCCACGTTCCTCGCCCTCGGGGTCACCGCATGCAGCGGGGCGGCGACGACATCGACCGCGCAGACCGCCGCCAGCACCACGCGCGCCCCACTGGCCCAGAGCGCGCACGGCTTCGTGAAGGTCGCGGGCGAGGCGCTCGGCGAGGTCGATCTCCGGCCCGAGCAGCGCGCGGAGATTGAGAAGCTCGCCCAGGCCGCCGAGGCCCGGCACACCACCGTGCGCGCGGACGTGAAGGCGCTGATGCTCGACGTGGCGGCGCAGGTCGAAAGGGGCACGATCGATCGCGCGGCGCTCAAGCCCCGCGTCGACCAGGTGATCGCCAAGATGGACCAGGCGCGTCCCCAAGATGAGGCGTCGCTCGTCAAGCTGCACGACGTGCTCGACGACGGACAGCGCGCGGCGTTCGTGGACGCCCTCAGGGAGCGCGGCAAGCAGCGCATGCAGGGCGCACACCAACGTGGTGGCGGGCTCTTTGCGCTCGGCCGGGAGCTCGCGCTCACCCCCGAGCAAGGCGCCACCATCCGCGAGGCGATGCGCGACGGCATGCGCGCCATGCACGCGGGGGACGGGGAGCACGCCCATCGCGGCGCGGACAGCGAGCGCGCGGGCGCGGCCGAGGGGGAAGGCGAGCACGATGGCCGGCGGGGTCACGGCTGGGGCGGTCATCACGCCCGCGGGCGGGCCATGCTCGAGGCGTTCAAGCAGCCAAAGTTCGACCCCTCGACCCTCGGGCCGCAGGGCACGCTCGCCGAGCGCGCGAAGGGCAAGCAGGAGGCCGCCTTCGCGGTCGCCGAGAAGGTGCTCCCGGTGCTCACCGCGGAGCAGCGCAAGACGCTCGCCGGGAAGATCCGCGCCCGCGCGAACATGGAGGATCCCGCGTCGGGCTTCTGAGAAGAGCTTGCGCGGAAGGCCGGGCTGCCGGCATGGTGGGCGAGCCTGACGCAAACGGCCGCGCGCACCCTCGCCTGCCACGCGCGACGCCCGCCCGCCCTCCCGTGCCCTTGCCTTCTCCGCCCGCCACGCCCGCCACGCCCGGCCTGCGCGCGCCCTCCGCGGCGACACGCTCGCCGGGCTTCCTGGCCTGCGCGCTGGCGATCGCGCGGAAGGACCTGCAGATCGAGCTTCGGACGCGCGAGATCGTGACGACGGGCGGGTTCTTCGCCGTGCTCGTCACCGTGATGGCGAGCATCGCGTTCAGCGCGGGCCCCAAGACCCAGGTGCGGATCGCGCCTGGGGCGATCTGGCTGCCGATCGCGTTCGCGAGCGTCCTCGCGCTCGGGCGCACGTGGCAGCGTGAGCGCGAGGAGAGCGCCCTCACGGGGCTGCTCGTGGCGCCGGTGCCCCGCGCGAGCATCTTCGCGGGGAAGGCACTCGGCGTGCTCGCCCTGATGCTCGCGGTGGAGGCGCTCGTCGTGCCGACCGTCGCGCTCCTGTTCCACATCGACGTCGTGCCCTACCTGCCGAAGCTGCTGCCGCTCTTGCTGCTCGGCACGCTCGGCATCGCGGCCACCGGCACGCTCTTCGGCGCGATGACCGTGCGCACCTCGGCGCGAGATCTCGTGCTCGCGTCCGTGCTGTTCCCGCTGCTGTCGCCGGTCCTCCTCTCGGCCGTCGCGGGCACCGCGCTCGTCTTCGGCGGCGGCTCGTTCGACGAGCTCAGGGACTATCTCGTGCTGCTCGCGGTCTTCGACGCCGTCGCGGTCGCCGGCGGCGTCGCGGTCTTCGGATCGCTGGTCGACGACTGAGCCCTGCGCCACAATACGGAACAAATTCAAGACATTATCGCACGGCTAGCCCGCGACGCGGGCCGCCTCCGCCAGCACGGCGTCGGGGTCGAGCGGCGTGCCAACGAGCTCACCGACCCCGCGCACCCCGCCGGGCGCGATGACGCCATCGGGGTCGGCGACGACCACGTAGCCGCGAGCCTCGTGGCGCACCCGCGCGCCCGCCTGAACGGCGAGCTCGTACGCCGGTGAGCTCGGGAGATCGAGGACGACCGCGTCGAGATCGTAGATGACCTCCTCGTCGCTTTGAAGAAAGCTCGCCCCTTCCACGACGGTGCCTCCGTGGACCGACCGCGGCAGCCCGTGGAAGGCGTGCACCGTGGCGGACGCGGCCCGCGCGGCGCTCGCGAACGCCTGCCCGAAGGCGGTGGGCCCCTCGGGGTGGCACCAGGCGACCCGCTCGCCGATGAGCACGCCATGCGCGACGAGCTCGGCGGCGGCCCGCGCGGAGAGCACGCCGGGGAGATCGTTGCCCTCGAAGACGGCCTGGCCGTCGTGCGCCCCCGTGGCGAGCACCAGCGTCTCCGCGGTGAGCACCTCCGCGCCACCGGGCCCCACCGCGAGTACGTCGCCCTCGTAGAGCGCGCCTACGGTCACCTCGAGCTCGAGGGCGATACGTCCGCTCGCGGTCGCCTGCGAGAACGCGGCCAGGAGCGGGCCGAACACGCCCCGATCGGCCCCGAGCGTGCGGGCCGCGCCACCCGGCGCGAGCGCGTCGTCGAGCACCGTCACCCGGCGGCCGCGAGCTGAGAGCTCGAGCGCGGTCGCCATTCCCGACGGGCCCGAGCCGACGACCACGACGTCGAGGCGGCGGCGACGGGCGGGCATGGGCGCGCGCGAGACCGCCGGGAGCCTGCCGAGCCCCGCCACCCGGCGGGCGAACGACTGCATCACCGACTGGAGGCCCGGAACGCCGGCGAGGAGCTCATGGTGGTTCATGCCCTCGGGGAAGAACCAGTCGGTCATGCGGAGCAGGTCGACGTTCCGCGATCCCAGCGAGTTCTGGGTGGTCACCTCGGTGCCTTCCCTTGCCCGGGCGCGGCACGTCATGATGTTCGGCTCGCTGTCCACGCGCGCGAGGCACCCCTCGCACGCCGCCCGCAAACACGAGGGCCCCCGCGGCCGATGAAACTTGGCGCTGCGGGCGAGCGCGAGCGCGCCGCCCGCGACCAGGGCGACGGCGACGGGCTCGCCACGCTCCGCAACGACCGCTTCCCCGTCGAGGGAGACCGTGACGGGATCGCGGGGAGCTCTCAGTCGGCGTGGAGGCACTCCCGCATGCTACCCGAGCACGCTCGCCGAGGGCGCGCCGACCGACGGCTGCCCTCGGCTCGCGGCCGAATACGAGCAGCGAGGCGAATTCCACTGTCTTTTTCGAGGACCCGCGGCGCGCAGGCACTCGCCCCTTTACTTCCAACTCGATGCGAGAAACACTTCGGACGCGATGCGAATGGGGTTCCTTGGACCGGCCGATGGGGACGTGGCGGCCCTCGGGCGAGGGGCCGAGTTCCTGCTCAACGGCGCGAAGGTCCACCGCGCCGTGTACCTCGGGATCGACGGCGCCCTCGACCGCGCCGTGGCGGCCTGGGCGCGTAAGCTCGTGGGCGACGATCCCAGCGATCGTGCCGCGTGGACGCGCTCGGCGGCGGTCGCGATCTCGGGCAAGCCGGCGGAGCTCGATCGCTTCGTCGCGATCGAGCGGGCCCGCCTGCGCCTGAAGGCGCTCGAGACCCTCCCCGAGCGCGCGCGGACCATGGAGATGATCGGCGACCGGGTGGCCCTCTTGGTCCACGACAAGGCCGGGCTCGACGAAGAGGAGATCGCCGGCGCGTCCGTGCTCATCTACGGCAAGAGCGACGGCCCGTTCGTGAAAGCGATCGGCTCGCGGTGGTTCGTGTCGCCTGGCTCGGTCGGGCTCGGTGGCGGACTCGCCGTGATCGACGACGAGAAGGACGACATCGAGCTCGCGCTCTACGACGGCTCCGGGAAGCTCACGGCGCGGCACATCCTCGCGGTCGACCGGAGCACCAAGATGCGGGTGCAGGAAGGGTGAGCGACGCCCACGCGGGCGCGCCCCGACCGCCCCAAGAGCCAGGCCCGTCAAGGCGGCCCGTCGTGGCCGTGTTCGGGGGCAGCTTCAACCCGCCGCACGTCGCGCACCTGCTCGCCGCCGTGCTCGCCATCGCGACCGGGGGAGCGTCGAAGGTGCTCGTGGTGCCCACGTTCCGGCACCCGTTCGCGAAGCCGCTCGCCTCGTTCGAGCACCGCGTGCGGATGTGCGAGCTGTGCATGGCCGGCCACCCGCAAATCGAGGTGTCGCGCGTCGAGCAAGAGCTCGGCGGCGAGAGCCGCACGCTGCGCCTCGTCGAGCACGTGCGGGCGACCTCCCCCGACGTCGACCTGCGGCTGCTCGTCGGCGCCGACATCCTGCTCGAGTCGGCGAAGTGGCACGGGTGGGAGGCCATCTGCGCGGTCGCGCCCCCGATGGTGCTGGGGCGCGTCGGGGCGCTCCACCCCGACGCCCCCGTGGCGGTGCTGCCCGACGTGTCGAGCACGAGGGTTCGGCAGCTCCTCACCGCCCGGGAGGCCGACGGCGACACGAGAGAGCGCGAGCTCGGCGCGCTCGTCCCGCGCGACGTGCTCGCGTACGCCCGCGCGCACTCCGTCTACGTGGAGGGGCCATGAAGCGAACGCGGATCCACATCCAGGGGGCGGGAAAGGTCGGGAGGGGCCTCGCGCGGCTCCTCCGCGCCGAGGGAGCGAAGGTGACCCTCCGCGCCGCACGCGACGGGCTGCCCTCGACCCCCCTCGACGCCGACGTTGTCGTCCTCGCGGTGCGCGACCGCGACCTCGCGCCGCTGGCGACGGAGCTCGCCGCCTCGGGGCTCGTCCCCCGCCGAGCGGTCTGCGTGCACGTCGCGGGCGCGCTGGGGCCGGAGGTGCTCGCCGCCCTTCGCCCGGTGTGCGCGGGCGTCGCCCAGATGCACCCGATGATCGCCTTCGCCGCGCCGCACGCGTCGCCCACGCTCGCGCGGGGCCAGCTGCACGTCGACGGAGACGAGGCGGCGGTTCGCGCCGCGCGCAAGCTCGGCAAGCTGCTCGGGATGACCCCGCGCACGCTCCCGCACATGGACAAGATGCTTTACCATGCGTCCGCGGGGCTGGTCGCCAACGGCGCGGCGGCGCTGGCGGCGCTCGGCGCGCAGCTGCTGGGGGTGGCGGGCGTTCCGCCGGAGGTGGCCCCGCGGATGCTAGGCCCCTTGTTGCGCAGCGTCGCGGAGAACGTGGAGGGGCTCGGGTTCCCCGCGGCGCTCACCGGCCCGGTCAGGCGTGGAGACGCGGCGACGGTCGCGAAGCAGGCGGCGTTGCTCGAAGAGAAGCTCCCGTCGCTGCTCAGGTTCTACCTGGAGAGCGTGGCGGCGCAGCTGCCCCTCGCGCGCGCCCTCGGCGAGGCGGCGCCAAGCGCCTTCGACGCCATCGAGGCGGAGCTGCAGCGGCGCTCGACCCCCCACGGCTTGCCCCCCCACGGCTTGCCCCCCCACTGAACGCGAAGGCAGCACCGACATGGCGAAGCGCACGGGCGCCATGAGCGCGCTCTCTGCGCAGGGTTTCGAGCAGCGCGGCTTGCCCGCCGGGCGCGATGGGTTAACGTGGAGGCGTTGGTCACGTCTCTCGCCACACCGTTCTCTGCGGTCGAGGTCTCCGTCTCGCGAGGCGGAGGATTCCTCGAGCTAGACACGCGCGTCGAGTCCGGCTCGCCGGGCCACGTCGCGGTGGTCGCGGGTCGAGACGCCACGAACAGCCTCATCGAGCACCTCACGCGGCGCGCCGCGCTCGCCGGCCACGGGGTCGCCGGGTGCCTCGCGAGCCCGGGCTTCCCCGCGTTCCACCAGGCCGCTCTCGCGCTCGGCGCCACCACCGCCGCGCCTCCCGCCGATCCCCACGCGCTCGCCGAAGGGCTGCTCGGCGCCGCCGCACGGGAGCCCCGGCGGGTCGTGGTGATCGTGCCGCTCCCCGCCGAGGGCTCGTGGGACCACGCCGTCCTCGCCGAGCTCCTCGCCGCCCCTCGGGCGCTCTTGCTCGTCGTCGTGAGCGAGCGGTCGCTCCCGCGCTCCGTGCCGCCCCCCGGCCCGGGCGTTCGCTCCTTGGGGGCGCTCCCCACGAGCGGCGACACGTACGAGCTCGAGGACACGCTCACCCCCGCGGAGCAGCGACGCTACCTGAGCGCGGTCCTCGATCACGCGACCTTGCGACCGCCCGGGGCCCTCGTCGGCGGCGTCGACGCCCCGACGCTCCTCCGAGGCGCCCCCGCGGCTTCGCTCGCGTCCCTGGCGGCGCTCGCGGCGCGCGTGGACTCGGCGGTCGATACCCCGGCGCGCGCGCCGGGCACGGAAGCCCGCGAGCTCGTCGCGACCCTCCGCGTCCTTGGCGTGCCCTGGCCGACCGAGGCGCTCGACGTACTTGGCTTCGAGCCCGAGCACGCGGCCGAGGCGCTGGCAGCCGGGGAGCTCGCGGTCCACGACCGGCGCCTGTGGCCCGTGCGCACGTCGGCCGAGCGGCCGATCACGGGCGATACGTCGTCCGCGCGCGCGGCGGAGGCGCTCCTCCAGACCCTCGGCCACGACGGCTGGGCGCTGGGACGCGCGGCCGAGCTCTTGCTCGACCACGACCTAGAGCGCGCCGACACCACGCACACGCGCGCCCTCGAGGGGCTCGCCGATCCTCTCGCGCGGCGCGAGCTGCGGCGTCGTTGGATGCAGATTACACGTAGTCGCGACGGCCTTGGGCAGCTCGTGTTGCGGGCCGCTCTCCGGGCCCTCGACGCGGGTGAGCCGGAAGAGGCCTTGCGCTGCGCCGAGGCCTGCGCGCCCTCGCTCGGCGCGACCGCCGAGCACTGCCTCGTCGTCGGACGCGCCCGTGTGGGCATGGGCGACCTCGTGGGTGGCCGGGTCGCGTTCGACCGGGCGCGCGCGCGTGACGCGAGCGCCGATGGCGCGCTCGAGGCCCCGATCGCGGTCGAGCTCGCGGACGTAGCGTACGCCCAGGGGGCCTTCGACCGCGCGCGCGTAGAGGCCAACCTCGCACGCATCGCGAGCCGGGGCGAGCTCGGCGCGACGCTGCGGGCGAGCAACGTGCTCGGCAAGATCCTCCTCGCCGAGGGCAAGTGGGACGAGGCGGACGCCCATTTCGCCGACGACGCGATGGCGGCTGCAGGCGCGGGGCTCACGTCCGAGGGCCTGCGAGCGCGGCTGAACCGCGCGATCGCCGTGCAGTCGAAGGGCCTGCTCGACGAAGCCGACGCGATGTTGCGCGAGCTGCTCCGCGACGCGGAGGCGGCCTCCGACGAGCGCGCGATGGCCTACGCCCTCACGAACCTCGCGGTGGTCGCGTGGACACGCCACGACTACGGCACGGCCCTCGACTGCCTCGAGCGGACCTTCGCCATCCGACGCGCCCTGGGTTCGCCGGCGACCATCTCGCACACGGTCGCGAGCCTCGCCGAGCTCCGCCTCCGGCTTGGCCTGTACGAGCACGCACGCCACACGCTCACGTTCGGACGGCGCGCGGGCATGAACGCGGCCACCGCATCGCAGTTCGCGCTCGTCGCGGCGCACCTCGCGCTCGCGCGCGGCGACACGCTCACAGCGCGGCGCGAAATCGAAGCCGCGATCGCCGACGCCTCGGCCACCTGCGACCAGGAGTGGCTCGGCGAGGCTCGCCGCGTCGCGGCGCGCGTCGCCCTCGAGGACGGGGACATCGCGGGGTGCACGGCGCAGCTCGAGCGAGCCGCCGCGCTCGGAAAGACCGACCGCGCCCTCGCCGAGCACGCGCTGTTGGCAGCGCTCGCCACGCGGGCCTCGGGTGCCACCGACCTCGCCCTCGCGGACCTCGCGTTGAGGCACGGGCGAGCCTCGGGCGACGAAGAACTTCTTTGTGAAATCATGAAGTTGCTCGCGCTCGCACACCGCGACGCGGGCGACCTCACGGCGGCGCGGGGCTTCTGCGGGCAGGCCCTCCAGATCCGCGACCGCGTGAGCCTCGGCCTCCGCGACGACGTGCGCGCCGCGTTCCTTCAGAAGCCGGAGTGGCTCGCCATGGGGCGGCTCGCGGAGTCGCTGGGCGGAAGCGCCGACGCCCCGAGCGCGACCCTCGCGACGAACGGTACCGAGCCCGAGCCGCCGGACGAGTCGCCGCGCACGGAGCGCTCTCGCACGCCGAACATGCCGGCCCGCCCCGACGAGCCGCGCCGCGAGATCGTGGGCGACAGCCCGCAGATCCGCGCGCTCGTCGCGTCGATTCGCAAGGTGGGCCGCTCGAGCGCCACCGTGCTCATTCGCGGCGAGAGCGGCACGGGCAAGGAGCTCGTGGCGGAGGCCCTCCACCGGGCGAGCGACCGCGCGAACGGCCCGCTGGTGAGCCTCAATTGCGCGGCGCTCGTGGAGAGCTTGCTGCTCTCCGAGCTGTTCGGTCACGAGAAGGGCGCCTTCACGGGGGCCACCGCGCGACGGCGCGGGAGGTTCGAGCTGGCCGAGGGGGGCACCCTCTTCCTCGACGAGATCGGCGACATCTCCCCGCGCACCCAGGTCGCGCTCCTCCGCGTGCTGCAGGAGCGTACGTTCGAGCGCGTGGGCGGCACCACGCCTGTCCGGGCGAACGTGCGGGTCATCTGCGCCACCCACCGCGATCTACGCGCGATGGTCGACCGGGGCGAGTTCCGCGAAGACCTGTACTACCGGCTCCAGGGCATTCAGCTCGAGGTGCCCGCGCTGCGTGCGCGGCTCAGCGACGTGCCACGCATCGCGGAGAGCCTGCTCGCCCGCATCGCGCAGGAGCGCGGCGAAGCTCCGAAGCGCCTCGACGCCGCGGCGCTCGAGGTCCTCCAGGGGCACCGTTGGCCAGGCAACATCCGAGAGCTCGAGAACGCGCTGCGCGCCGGCTCGCTCTTCGCCGAGGGCGAGGTCATCGGCGCCGCCGACCTGCTCGAGAACGTCGAGGACCTGCGCGCGGCTACTACGCGGCCCGCCCCGACCGAGGCGAAGGCCGAGCTCGTCGAGGCTTCCACGTGCGGCGGCGACGACGACGACGCGGGCGGCCCGCTTCCGCAGGGCGAGGCGAGCGCGACGGCGATCGCGTACGCCCAGGTCCGCCACAGCGCGGTGTCGCTGGCCGACATGAAGCGCCAGATCGAACGCGACTGCATCGCGCGCGCGCTCGTCGACACCAAGGGGAACATCACGAGGGCAGCGGCGCTCCTGGGCATGAAGCGCCCGCGCCTCTCGCAGCTCGTCAAGCAGTACGGCCTCGCGGCTGTGTCATCGGAGGGTGTGTAAATGCGTAAGCTCCTGCTCATCGGACTCGGGATTTGGCTCGGCGGCTGCGTGGCCGAGACGCAGGAGACGCCCGACGTGGCAGGTTCCGAGCAGACCGACGACTCGGGCGAGAGCTCGTCGGGCAGCGGCTTGTCCACGCCCGGCGACCGTCGCCTCTTCGTGGGGAACACGGCGCAGTCGCTCACGCTCGAGCAGCAGCCGATCGACACCCGCCCGCCGCCCCAGCCGTGGGCGCCCCCCGGCCCGCCGACGCCGGGCGGCGACGGGCCGAAGCCCGAGCCCAAGTAGCCCACCCGCGAGCGCCGCGCCGCACGGGGCCGCGCGATCCCCCACGGGTGCTACGCTTCGCGCGTGGACGATCTACGCGCGCGCACAACCTTGTTCTGCGGCGTCATCGCTGCGGCGATCGCCCTATCGATGCTCCTTCGAGGTCGGCGCGCGGTGCACTGGCTGTTCGCGGGGTTCACGACCGAGGTCGGCTTCTGGTACGTGAGCCAGTCGATCGCGGACCTCTCGAAGGACCGCAACTGGGCGCGCGTCACCGCGGTGCTCACCGTGCTGCTCCCCCAGTTCGCGGTGCACCTCTTCCAGGCCATCGTGCCCCCGGCCGACGACGAGCGGAGCCGCCTGCCGCGCGCGGCCCTCGCGGTGGGCGTGCCCATGCTCGCCCTCGAGGTGTCGCCGTACGCGCACCACTCGCTCGCGCGGGGCGCGGTGTACCTGTACGTGTTCGGCTTCCTCACCGCGGCGCTCACGTCGTTGTGGCGGCGCGGCCAGAAGAGTCCGTCGAAGGCCGTGCGCGACCGCGTGCGCTTTCTCGTCGCCGTGGGAGGCTCCGCCATGGGCTTCACGCTCGCGGATCTGCTCTCGATCCTCGGGCTCAACGTCCCGCCGCTCGGCGCGGTGCTCTCCGTCATCTTCCTCTTCGTGCTCTCGGAGAGCTTGCGCACGCCGCGCCTGGCCGATCTCTACGAGCTCTCGGGGCGGCTGCTCGTCTCGACCGCGCTGGCGTTCGCGATCGCGGGGCTCTTGTATTTCTTCATGAAATACATGGGCCGATTTGGCTCGATGTACCTAAACGGGGTGCTCGCGGCCATCTGCATGCTCGTGCTCTTCGACCCCCTCGAGGCCGAGGTGGAGAAGCGCATTCATCAGTTCGTGTTCCGCGAGCGGTACGATCTCGACGCGAACGTGACCGCCTTGCGAACACGCCTGGCGCACGCGCTCGAGGTGTCCGACATGGTCGACACGGTGATGACCGGGCTCGAGCGCTCGCGACGCATCACGAGCGCCGCGCTCTACCTCGAGGACGAAGACGGCGCGACGTTCCGACTCGCCGGCGCGTTCGGCGCGCCGCCCCCTCCGCAGCTGGAGGCGGTGTCCCTCGGTCCGCTGCTCGAGGAGCTCGGGGCTTCGATCGCCCTCGAGGACGTCCAGCGCCGCGAGGGGCCCGTCGACGCGCTCGCGCCCCTACGCGCCGCGGCCGACGCCTTCGGCGACATGCGCTCCAGCGTGGTGCTCGCCGTGCGCGACGGCTCCGATCTGGTCGGCCTCCTCTGCGTGGACGACGACCGCGTGAAGGACCCGTTCACTCCGGAGGAGATCGCCCTCTTCGAGACCGTAGGCGCCCAGATCGGCGTCGCCCTCGCGAACACGCGCGGCTACGCGAAGCTGAAGGACCGGGACCGGCTGGCCGCGATGGGCTCGCTGGCCGCGGGGCTCGCGCACGAGATCAAGAACCCCCTGGGCGCGATCAAGGGCGCAGCGCAGCTGCTGGAGGAGCTCGCGCCGAAGGGCGCCGAGGCCGAGTCGATGCAAGAGTTCATCGGCATCATCCTCGAGGAGACGAACCGCCTCAACCGGGTCGTGGGGAGCTTCCTCGACTACGCGCGGCCGGGTGTCGGCGACCCGGTGCCGCTCGACGTGAACGCCGCGGTACGCCGCACGCTGCAGATCCTCGCGCCGCGCGAGAACCCGAAGCTCGAGATCGCGCTGCAGCTGTCCGACGACCTCCCTCGCGCGAAGATCGACGCCGAGCAGCTGCGCCAGGTGCTCATCAACCTCACGCAGAACGCCATCCAGGCGATGGACTCCAGCGGGAAGCTCACGATCTCCACCGCGCGGCGGCGCCGGCCGCGCCCCAGCTGGGACGACACCCGGCCCTCCGATCGCTCACTCGAGCGTGCCGTCGAGCGCGCGCGCGCCGAGTCGCCCCAGGTGTCTCGCGCCCCGAGCGACGCCGACCTCGTCGAGCTCACGGTGCGCGACACGGGCCCGGGCATCGCCGAGAAGATCTTGAAGAACCTCTTCGTCCCCTTCTTCACCACCAAGCAGCAGGGCACCGGCCTCGGCCTCGCGATAAGCCAGAGCATCGTCCAGGCCGCGGGCGGGACGATCGAGGTCGCCACCCAGGTCGGCACAGGCAGCCGCTTCACTGTGCTCCTGCCCGCCGCCGAGGAGGGCGTCCTGTCGCTCCCGCCGCCGCCGTCCCGACGCGACGCGGGGACCGCGCTCCCCCCCCTCCCCACGCTCCGTCCCCCGCCCGCCTGAGCCTCCAATGACCACCGAGCCTCGCGAGGCGCCCCTCAGCGCCGGCCGAGCGCACGCGCTCCTTCACGCGACGGTGCGCCTTCACCTGGATGGGCGGGGGCTTCACCGCGCTGCTCGGCAAGAGCATCGCGATCGGGGCACGGGCGCTCGTGTTCTACCGGGTGGTGATGGTCGCGCTCACGATGGCGGTGGTGATGGTGCGACGCCGTGTGCCCTTTCGCACGTCCCCGCGGCGGCTCGCCGAGCTCGTCGCGGTCGGCGCGCTCGTGGGCTGCCACTGGGTGACCTTCTGCGCCACCATCAAGCTCGCGGGCATCGCGGTGGCGGTCGTGTGCCTCTCGACCGGCACGTTCTTCACCGCGCTGCTCGAGCCGCTCATCCTGCGGCGCCGGGTGCGCTGGCACGAGCTCGTGCTGGGCGCGGGCGTGGTGTTGGGCGTCGGGCTCCTCCTGCGCTTCGAGGTGGGTGCGTCCCTCGCCGGCTACGCGCTGGGCCTCTTTGCAGCGCTCTGCGGCGCGGCGTTCGGAACGTGGAATGCGCGCCTAGGCAAGCTTGAACCGCGCGAAAAGATTACGTTTATCGAGCTCTCTTCGGCGGCTGTCTTCGTCGGTGTCTCGTTCGCGCTGACCGGGGGCTTCGTGCCCCCCACCGCGGTGAGCCCGCGCGCCCGCGCGCCCGCGCGCCCGCGCGCCCGCGCGCCCGCGCGCCCGCGCGACTCGGGGACTCTTGCTCGCGCTCGCGCTCGGCTGCACCGCGCTGCCGTGGCTTTGGTCACTACGCGTGCTCGCGACGCTGTCGCCCTACACGGTGTCGTGTCTCCGTCGCGCTGCCCGTGTACAGCCTGTTCTTCGCGTACCTCGTGTGGCCCACCGAGGAGCGCCTCGGGGCGCGCTTCTACGCCGGGGCCGTGGGGCTCGTCGGGCTCGTCGTGGCGAACGCGTGGCTGAAGAAGCGCGAGGTGCCGGCGGCCGCCGCGAGCTCGCCAGCGGCCTGAGGAGCTGCACGTCGCCGGTGTGGCGCGGAGGCTCAGTCGTTCTGCATCAAGCCGCGGATGACCCCGCTCGGCAGGAGGCGCACGCCCTTCGCGGCGGGCTCGCGCGGGAGGCCCGGCATGGTCATGAGGTCGCCCGTGAGCGGCACCAAGAACCCCGCACCCGCCGCGATACGCACGTCTCGCACCGTGACGACGAAGCCCTCCGGGCGACCCGGCCGCTTGGGGTCGTCGCTGAGCGAGAGCTGGGTCTTCGCGATGCACACCGGCAGCTCCCCATGGCCGAGCGCCCGAGCGCGCTCGAGGCTCGTCACCGCCGCCGGCGCGAAGGCCACGTCGGCGGCGCCGTAGACCGCGCGCGCGACCTTGCGGATCTTCTCCTCGGCGGGCTCGCTCGCGTCGTACATGAACGTGGGTTGGGGCGGCGCCGCGTCGGTCGCGTCGACGACCTCGGCGACCACGCGCGCGAGCTCGATCGCTCCCGCGCCTCCCTCGGCGAACCCGGTCGAGCGCGCCGTGCGCGCGCCGAGCTTCGCGGCGGCCGCCTCGACCTGCGCCAGCTCCTCCTGCGTGTCGTTCGGGAACGCGTTGACGGCGACGATGGGCGTGAGACCAAAGGCTCGAGCGTTCTCGATGTGCTTCTCGAGGTGCGCGAGGCCCGCCTGGAGGCGGGCGGCGTCGGGCTCCCCGGCCTGCTTCACCGGGGCTCCGCCATGCATCTTGAGGGCCCGCAGAGTGACGACGAGCACGATGGCGCGCGGGAAGATCCCCGCGAGGCGGCATTTGACGTCGAGGAACTTCTCGCCGCCGAGGTCGAAGCCAAAGCCGGCCTCGGTGATGGCGTAGTCGCCGAGGCTCATCGCGAGGCGCGTCGCGAGCACGCTGTTGCACCCGTGCGCGATGTTCGCGAAGGGACCGCAGTGCACGATCGCGGGGCCTCCCTCGGCGGTCTGCACGAGGTTCGGCGAGAGCGCGTCGCGCAGCAACGCGGTCATGGCGGACGCAGCGTCGACGTCGGCGGCCGTCACCGCCGCGCCCTCGGTGTCTTGCCCCACGAGGATGCGCCCTAGGCGCGCCTCCAGGTCGGCGTAGTCGGACGCGAGGGCGAGGATCGCCATGATTTCGCTGGCCGCCGTGATGTCGAAGTGGTCCTCGCGCGGCGCGCCGTGGGCCTTGCCGCCGAGGCCGATGATGACGTTCCGCAGGAAGCGGTCGTTCATGTCGAGCGCGCGCCCCCACGTGACGAGGCGCGGGTCGATGGTGCCGCCGCTCGGCATCTTCTTGCCGAAGTAGATCGCGTTGTCGACGAGCGCCGACAGCAGGTTGTGCGCGGTCGTGATGGCGTGGATGTCGCCCGTGAAGTGCAGGTTGATGTCGTCTGCGGGGACGAGCGAGGCCTTCCCGCCGCCGGTGCCGCCACCCTTTACGCCGAACACGGGGCCGAGGGACGGCTCTCGGAGCGCGAGCACCGCGTTCATGCCGAGCCGACGCATGCCCATGGCGAGCGCGATCGACGTGGTGGTCTTGCCCTCGCCCGCGGGCGTGGGGTTGATGGCGCTCACGAGCACGAGGCGCCCCTTCGCCCGCGGCGGCTCCGCGAGCACGCCGAGCTCGATCTTCGCCTTGCCGCGCCCGTACGGCACCACCTGCGCTTCCGAGAGGCCTAGCTCGCGCGCGACCTCGAGGATCGGGCGGGGCTCGTGCACGCGCTTGCGGGGATCGTCGCTCATCGCCTGCTCCTATGCTCGCTCATTTCACTCGCGTACGTGAGCCAAACCGCGGCGTCAACCGTCCCCCGAGCCTCTCGTCGCGGAGCGCGCGGGCGGCCGCGCGGAGGGACGGCGGGCGCCGATCAGCCGTACCGCGCCTCGAACAGGGCGCGCACAGCGGGCAGCTCCCGCATCATGGCGAGGGTGTGGTCGGCGTGGCCGCGCGCGAAGCCGTTGCCCACGAAGAGGTCAACGTCCTTTCCTACGCCCTCGGCGCCGAGGGCCGCCTTCGTGAAGCTCGTGGACATCGCGAAGAAGTAGACGACCCCACGATCGCGCGTGGACAAGATCGCGGCGAGCTCCGCGTCCTCCACGTTGACGCACGAGAAGCTGACGTCGACCTCGGCGCCGCCGTTCGCGCGGAGCACGGCCTCGCGGATCGCGACAGGGTCGCGCGCGTCGCCGTCGAGCACTTCATCGCAGACGCCGAGGCGTCGGAGATCGTCGGCGTAGCGCGCGTAGGTCTCGACGCCGATCACGCGGCGCGCGCCGCGACGCCGCGCCTCGGCGGCGCAGAGGATGCCGCTCTTGCCACCCGCGCCGAGCACGAGCACGGTCTGACCGGGCGAGACCAAGCGCGCCACCTGCGGCGCGGCGCCGGCCACGTCGAGCACGGCGAGCGCGAGGCGATCGGTGAGGTCGGTGGGGAGCCGCGCGTACGCACCGCTCGCGAACAGCACGGCCTCACCGTCGACGTCGAGCTGCGCGCTTGGGCGGCGAACCGCGTGCACCCTCTCGACCGTGAGCGGCGTGAGCGAGAGCGACACGAGGGTGGCGACGCGCGCCCCCACCTCGAGCGAGCCCGCGCCTCCCAGGCTGGGGTGGCCCTCGCACACCTGGAGCACGCGGCCGAGCAGCATGCCGCCCGAGCCCGTCACCGGGTTGTGCTGCTTGCCCCGATCGGCGACGGTCTTGCGCACGAGCGCCACGACGGCGTCGTCGGAGGGGTCCCCCGCGGCGGCGGCGGCCTCTTCCATCTGGCGAAAGCTCGCTGCGTCGATGTTCAGTGTCTCGACGGCGAGCAAGAGCTCCCCGGCAAAGAGGCGAGAGAAGTCGTTGTCGACCCTGCGCGCAGGCTGAGGGAGGCCCCCCGTCGGTTCGAGGGCGCGGTGGGTCCCGAAGGGGTCTCCCCCGGCGTGGACCGGGCGGGTGGCGGGACGGGTGGCGGCGGTCGGAGCCGGCGAGTTCTGAGGGAGAGAGGCGCCCATGCCCGTTCCTTAGCGTGACTTGACCTGCTCCGCGCGCACTCGTTAACCTCTTTGTTGGTTTGAGCCCTCGTTCGGAGTAAGTAGGGCTGGAATTTCGTGGGTCGCTCCCACGGACCCTTCGCACCATGCCCGATCCCGCCCAACAGTCCTCACCGCGCACGGGAAAGAGCTCCTACGTGCTCCGCTTCATCAGCGGGAAGTACCAGGGCGGCGAGTTCCCGTTGGTGGCGGACAAGCAGATCGTGGTCGGTCGCTCGAGCGATCTCGACATGGTCCTCGTCGAAGACATGGTGAGCCGCAAGCACGCGCGCATCGCCCTCACCGAGGACCAGATCTGGATCGAAGACCTCGGCTCGACGAACGGCACGTTCGTCAACGGCGAGAAGGTGAAGCGCGCGCGCCTGAAGGAGGGCGATCGCGTCCTCATCGGGACGAGCATCCTCAAGGTGATCGCCGGCGACGTGGCGCGCGAGACGAACGCCGCGGCCCAGCAGCCGCTCGAGATCGTCGCGGCCGCGCGGCGCACGACGCAGGGCAAGACCATGTCCGGGAGCATCGAGGAGGTGCCCCTCCCCGACCTGCTCCAGCTGTTCTCCACGTCGAAGAAGACCGGCGTGCTCGTCGTCCAGACCGAGGACGACGTGGGCCGCATCTTCATGCGCAAGGGCACCCTGTACTTCGCGCTCATCAACGAGCTGACCGAGGTGCCGCCGCTCAAGTCGATCTTCCGCATGCTCACCTGGGACAAGGGCTCGTTCGAGCTGGACCCGCCCGATGAGCGCACGTGGCCCAACGAGATGGACATGTCGGTGCAGGAGGTCCTCATGGAAGGGCTTCGGCAGCTCGACGAGTTCGAGGAGCTGCGGTCGCAGCTACCGCCGGCGCACTCGCGCCTCACCCTCGTGACGCCGCTCGTGACCGTGAAGCTTCGCGATCTCAAGCCACCGGAGCTCGACGTGCTCCAGCTCGTCCTCAGCTACGGCACGTTGGACGCGGTCATGAACAAGAGCCTCGCGACGGACCTCGAGACCGTGCAAGGCGTGCTGCGCCTCGTGAAGGGCAAGTACATCCTCGCCGAGTAGCGGGGCCTGGGCCGACGGGTGCCCACCGCCGCCACACGCACGAGGTTCGTGAGGTGAGCGGCGCGCCGCCATCACCTGCATGCATTCTGCACGCGTGCCTCATGGCTCGTCACGCGCGGTGGCGTGGGTGCCCGCGAGCCGAGTGACGCCTGGCGCGCGAAGCGTTTGCGCGGCGTGTCGAGGCACAAAAAACGAGGGGCGGCGCGCCCGAGAGCACGCCGCCCGCCACGAGCTCCGCGCCGAAGCGCGGGTTCAGCTCACTTGCCGAACGCGGCGACGACGCTGACCGAGCCGTTGACCGCCGCGCCCATGTCGGCGCCCGCGCGGCTCACGTCGGACGAGAGCGCCGCGAGGCACGCCACGACCTTCACGCTGAGGTCGCCCTGGACCGAGCCCGCAGCCGAGCCGGCCACGTTGGTGATCAGGGTCGCGAACGCGGTGCCGCGGGCCTTCGCCACGACGATGAGGTCGGGGACGTTGACGCGGATGGAGTCGATGTACTTCGCGTTCACGCCAGCGCCGCCGCTGATCTTGAGCACGGGGGGCGAGCACTCGGCCTTCGCGCTGACGCTCGCGTCGCAGTTGGCGTCGCACTTCGCTTCGACCTTGCAGCCGCCTTCGAGCTTGCCGCCCTCGCACTTGAGCGGCTCGGCCGTGCCCTTGCACTCGCCGTCACACTTGACGGCGACCTCGCCGGTGGCCTTGCAGGTGCCCTTGCACGAACCCTTGCACGAGCCCTCGCACTTGACGCCCGGCGCGGTGACCGCGCAGGTGCCCTTGCAGGTGCCCTTGCAGGTGCCGTCGGCCTGGATGCCAGTGCCCGTGCCGCCGCCGGCCTCGGCCTCGCAGGTGCCCTCGCACTTGCCTTCGCACTTCACGCCGCCCTGCGCCTGGCAGGAGCCCTCGCAGGCCGCGTCGCAGCTGCCTTCGCACGAGAGAGAGGCGCCCGCCTTCGCGGTGCACTCGCCCTTGCACGAGACCTCGAGCTTGCCGCCCGTACAGACGGGGGGGTTCGCCTTGATGTCGCACTTGCCGCCGACGTCGCACTTGGCCTGGCAGTTGGCCTTCGCGCTGACGGACGCTTCGCACTTCGGCGCCGCGAAGTCGATGGTCAGCTTCGCCGCGCCGGTGAAGACGGCGTTGATGCGGAGCACCGCGAGATCGCACCAGGCCTTGGCGGCGTCGCCGCCCGACTTGGCGTTGGCGGCGTCCTTCTGCTCGGCGGTCGCGTCGAGGTCCTGCGCGATGTTGCGGCAGGAGCTCGTGACGGCCTCGAGCGAGCCGGTCGCGACGGCGGACAGGTCGCCGACGGTGGACGCGAGGACGGTGTAGCTGGCCTGCGCCTGGCCCGTCAGACCGATTTCAGCGGTGGCGCCGGGGTCCTTGCAGCAGAGGTCGTCGGCGGCCGAGCAGCCCTGGGCGAAGACAGGAATGGCGAGCGCGACGGCGAGGGCAACGGGGGCGCGAAAGCGAGTGGACTTGATCATTGAAAGCTCTCCTTGAATGTTCGTGAGTCTCGCCGAGGGTTCACTCCCGCTAACCCCAAGCTCGGGATGGACGAAAAGATGGGCGACTCGACTCAATTCGAGCGCGCCGAGGGGCAATTTCTCCCCCCAGGCGTCCGAAGTTCGGCTCGCGATGCCCGAGTCTCGGGAAAGGCGCGCGGAACGTAGGCTACACGAAGTTGTCGGCCGTACAAACCCAACTGCAACTCCGCGACGCGACACCGAGGCGGCGCGACGCGAGGGCATGATCATCGGGTCACGGAGTGCGTACGCCGCGTGGCGCAGAACCTCCCCTCGGGAGCGCAATTAGCACACCTGCGAGACTTCATTCTCGCAGGGGTGGTAGTTGGCCGCGGGAGCGGACAAGCCGGAGGGGTGAATCGGCCAGCTTTGTGGCCGAGAGGGGGCGCCGCGCCCCCTACGAGACAGGGCTAGCACGACTGCCGTTCGCGCAGCGAACTGCGTAGCGAGAGGGAACCTCTCGCAGTAGTGTTAGCGTCAGCGGAGCGCGCCAGCGGCTCGCGCGATCGACGCGAGGCCGGCGGCGATACGCTCTTCGGAGAGCGCATAGCTGAATCGAATGTAGCCAGGCGCGCCGAACGCCCCACCGGGGACCGCGGCCACGCTCGCGGCGTCGAGCATCCAGAAGGCGAGGTCTTCGTCGGTGGAGAGCACCTTGTCGCCGTGGCGCTTGCCGAGCAGGCCGGAGCAGTCGGCGAACGCGTAGAAGGCCCCCTCGGGGCGACGGCAGGAGATCCCGTCGATGGCGTTCAAGCCCACCACCATCGCGTCACGGCGCGCCTCGAAGCGCGCGCGGATGGCGTCGATCTCACCCTGCGGCCCGGTGAGCGCGGCGAGCGCCGCGTACTGCGCGACCGCCGTGGCGTTGGTGGTGCTCTGGCCCTGCACGACGTCGAGCATCTTCGCGAGCGGCGGCGGCGAGATCGCCCAGCCGATGCGCCAGCCCGTCATGGCGTAGGTCTTCGAGACACCGTCGACGATGACCATGCGGTCGAGCAGCTCGGGCGCGAGGTGAGCGGGCGACGTGTGCCGGAAGCCGTCGTAGACGAGCTCGGCGTAGATCTCGTCGACGATGAGCCACACGTCGTGCCGCGCGAGGACCTCGAGGAGCGCGCGGAGCTCGCGCTCGGGGTAGGCCGCGCCGGTGGGGTTCGACGGCGTGCAGAGGATGACCGCCTTGGTGCGCGGAGTGATCGCCGCTTCGAGCGCCGCCGCCGACATGCGCCAGCCGCTGGCCTCCTCCGTCGCCACGATCACGGGCGTCGCGCCCATCATGCGCACCTGTTCGGGGTAGCTCACCCAACACGGCGAGGGCAGGATCACCTCGTCGCCCGGCTCGTAGAGCGCGATCGCCAGGTTGAAGAGCGCGTGCTTCGCGCCCACCGTGACGGTGACCTGCTGCGGGGTCGGGGAGAAGCCCCGCGCACGCGCCGAGGCGTCACAGATGGCCTGCTTCAGCGGCGCGATGCCGGTGACCGCCGTGTACTTGGACGCGCCCTTGTCGATGGCGGCCTTCGCCGCCGCGATGACGTGGGCCGGCGGCTCGAAATCGGGCTCGCCCACGCCGAAAGCGTAGACGTCCACGCCGCGTTGGCGGAGCTCGGCCGCGCGCGCATTCATCGCGAGCGTCACGCTCGGTGAGACAGACTTCAACCGCTCCGCGAAGGCCAGGGGCACTGCGTTCTCCTTCCGGGCTGCGCCCAGCGGACACGGCCTCTGGGGCGGACATTAACAGAAACCGCGCGAGACGGTCGACGACGCGTCACGCCTCTTCAGCGGCCTCTTCGTCGGCCTTGGCCGGGGCCTTCTTCTTCTCGGGCTTCCGATCGGCTTTCTTGTCGTCTTTCTTCTCGTCGTCGTCGTCGGCCTTCTTGTCGTCGCCGTCGTCGTTCGCTTCCTTCAGGCCCTGCTTGAAGTTCTTGATGCCCTGGCCGAGGCCCTTGCCGATGTCCGCGATGCGGCCCGCGCCGAACAGCAACAGCGCCAGCAACGCGATGACCAAAAGCTCCGGTGCGCCGATGCTACCCATGATGCTTGCTCTCTCCGCGTGGCGGCGTGCGCGGTGTCGCCGCGACCTCGCGTCGACCTCGCCACCCCTTCGGCTGCGCCGCCGTGGACGCCTCACCGTGTACCAGCCGGTGCCTCCCGGGGCAAGCGCGCGAGCAGCCGGAGCGTGGCGAGCGAGCCGCACGCCGCGAGGAGCGGCGCGAGCACAAACGCGGGCGCCGGGGCCGCGCGGGTCTCTAGCTGACGCACGATGAAGAGCGCGAGCAGCGGGCCGACCACGCCGAGCACGACCGCGTGGAGCGTGGCGTAGCGCGGGGCGCGAGCACCGAGCGAGCCGCGCACCCCGAGGTACGCCGAGGCCCAGGCCGCCGCGGCGAGCACGAGCGCGCGGAGCCACGGCGGCAGGCCCGACGCGCGGGTGAAAGGTGCCATCCCGCGGAGGACGAGCGATCTGACGCGGACCGACACCGTCCACTCGCCCCCGCGCGCCGCGAGCCGCGCGTCCCGAAGGCGGAAGGCCGTGAGGTCGGGGCTGACGTCGGCCGCGGCGGCCGAGAAGGTCAGCGCGCCGGCGAACGGCGGGCGCCCAACGAGGCGGGGCCGCTCGCCAGGCACACAGACCCAGGTCGCACCCACGAGGGGAACGAGGTGAACCTCGCGGGCGGGCGCGCGGGCGCACGCGGCCTCTCCTTCGTCGAGTAGCTCCTGGACGACCCGGCCTGGCGCGCTCGCGTCGCGACCGCCAAGGAGAGCGAGCGACGCGAGGAGCGCGGCGAGGCCGAGCCCCTGCACCACGAGCCGGAGCGCCGTCGTGGAGGGCGACTCGCCCAGCAGCGCGAGAACCCGCGCTTCGCCGCGCTCCACGAGGCGCGCCGCGGCCAAGCACCAACCGAGCGGCCAGCCGACGACCACCGACGCCTCGCACGCAAAGAGCAGCAGGCTCCGCGCGAACGGGAGCGTCACCGCGAGCGGCAGGCGCGGCTCGAGCAGCCACGGCAGCACGCGCACCGTGGCACCGGCGCAGGAGGCCAGCGCGAGCACCGCGCAAGACGCGGCCACGAGGCGCAACGCGTCGCGCCGCAGGAGGTCCGCGCCTCCCCTCTCGAA
The DNA here is from genome assembly GCA_016720545.1 of Myxococcales bacterium. NCBI lineage: Bacteria > Pseudomonadati > Myxococcota > Myxococcia > Myxococcales > Myxococcales bacterium. The sequence continues at coordinate 177,498 of JADKKK010000005.1, read as the reverse complement.
CGCCCGGAGCCCTTTCACGCGGAGCTCGCGCGCAGCGCGCAGGCGCGGGAGGCATGCGCCGGCAGCTCCGGAGTGGGGAGAGCGCAGGGAGCGCGGGTGGCGCCGGACATGCACATACGTTTAGCGTTCTCGACGGGCAGGCGGCGTGCCAGGATAGATCCTCGAACTTAATGACCGCTCCGCGCAACGCATGATACCATCGCGGATTAGCAAGGAACCGAGGGACATGACGAAACGAGCGTACGATATGAAGACCAGGGGAGTGGCTGCGCTGACGTTGGCGGCGGTCTTTTTCGGAGCGACGATGGCCTATGCGCCAGCTGCGCACGCGGAAGAGGTCTCCCCGAAGGCGAAGGGTATCATCGGCGGCGCGCTCCTCGGGGCAGAGCTCGTGACGGTCACGGAGGCGCTCGTCGGGGTGCGGTCCCCGACCGCGTTCGGCGTCGGCGCGGGCCTCGGCGCGGTCGCGGGCGGCTTTGCGGGCTTTGGTGTCGAGCAGGCCAACAGCGGCAGCGCGTCGGTCATCATGCTCGCCGGCGGCATCGCGATGATCATCCCGGCGCTCGTCGTCACGTTGAACGCGACGAGCTTCCAGGGCGATCCGAACGCGAAGGAGGACCGCGCGCCCACGAACCTCCCGCCCGCCGACCCCGGCGCGGCAGGCGGCTCCGCGGTCACCGGTCCGGCGCCCGCCGCGCCCGCGCCCGCCGGTGGCGGCGCTGCCCCGACGACGACGCCCGCTCCAGCGGCGAAGGCCCCGGCGCCCGCGCCCGCGGTGTCACTGCTCTCGCTCAGCGCGAGCGCGGTCCGCGTGGGGGTCCCCGTGCCCGAAGCCCACAACGTCTTCAGCGCGCAGGATCGTCGTCAGCTCGGCATGGCTCAGGTCACCGAGCTCCGCCTCCCGGTCGTCAACGTCACGTTCTAACCAGGGCCCGCGCCGCGGGGCGGCCTGGCGAACGGCGGAACCGAGGGTGTCGTCCTTTGCTGGACGACACCCTTGAACATTTCCACGACTTCCGGTGAGCTATGCGCGGCGTCCGACAGGGCGCGTGGAGAGCGACGCGGCAGCGGCGCTCGGGTTCCCGAGGGGCGGGAGAGAGGAAATCGAGCGTGAAACCGCAAGCGTGCGCCGGCAGCCCGAACCTTGGTCCGACGCGGAGCCGCACCGCAACGAAGGAGCGACCTTGAGCACACCGCAGCGACCGGGCAAGCCGCCGGATCCCATGTTGGGCAGAGTCGTCGCCGGCCGCTACCGCCTCGAGGCGAGGGCCGGCGAGGGCGGCATGGGCGTCGTGTACCGCGCGCGCCACGTCCTCATCGACCGCGTCGTGGCGCTGAAGCTCATTCGTCCCGACCTGCGCGGAGAGACGCACCTGCGGGCATGGATGCTCCGTGAGGCGCGCGCGGCCAACCGCGTCGATCACGCGCACATCATCGACATCCACGACATCGGCGAGACCGAGGAGGGGGAGCTCTACTTGGTCATGGAGTACCTCGTGGGCACCTCGCTCTCGAGCGAGCTCGCGAAGGGGCCCATGAACCTCTCGCGCGGCGTCGACATCCTCGAGCAGATGTGCGCGGCCTTGGCGCGCGCGCACGACCTCGGGGTCATCCACCGCGACCTGAAGAGCGACAACATCCTGATGACGTCGCGCGGCGGGCGGAAGGACTTCGTCAAGATCCTTGACTTTGGGCTCGCCCACCTCGCGATGGACCCCCGGCTCGCGCCGAAAGGCGCCGTGTTCGGCACTCCCGAGTACATGTCGCCCGAGCAGGCGCGCGGCGAGGAGGCGGGGCCCCCGAGCGACCTCTACGCGCTCGGCGTGCTGTTCTTCGAGATGCTGACCGGCCAGCTGCCGTTCCGATCGGGCGACCGCGAGACGCTGCTCGAGATGCAGCGCAGCAGCCCGCCGCCAAAGCCCTCCACCCTGCGGCCCGACATTCTGCCGGGCGCGGAGACCATCGTGCTGAAGCTCCTGGAGAAGGAGCGCCGCAAGCGCTTCCAGGACGCTCACCACCTCCACGAAGAGCTGAAGACCCTCCAGCGCTCGCTCCCCAGCGTGTCGTGGGAGGTGGGCCTCACGGGAGAGAACGCGGCGCCGCCGCCCCCGCCGCCGCCGCAGTCGCCTGGGGTGATCGAGTGGGCGACGCGGGCCGGTTTGTTCTCGCGCATGGTGAGCCGTGCGTACCCCGCGGCGAACCCGCCGCCCGACATCGCGCAGGCCGTCAACCAGGCCTGGGACCTCGCGTCGCGCGCCACGCGGCTCGAGGGCGAGGTGGCGAGCCACACGCGAAAGCTCGAGTCGCTCGAGCGACGCGGGCGAGCTCTGCGCGCCGAGATCGGCCGCAAGGTGGAGGAGCTCGCGCACGAAGAGTCGCGCGCGCTCCGCGAGCTCGCGACGGAGCAGGGCGAAGCCAATCGCCTTCGCGAGGCGGTCGCCGCCGCAGAGCGCGCCGCAGGGGCCGCTCGCCAGCAGGCCGACCAGGTCGCCCAGCAGCCCGCCGCGAGCTGGCGGGCCGTGTTCGAGCGCGCAGGGGCGACCCAGGCGCTCGTCGACGCGCGACGCGAGGCGCTCGGTGAGCGGGAGCACCTCGTCGGCGCGAAAGACGCGCAGGTGCGCGACTTGCGCCGCCAAATCGAAGAGCTCCGGTCCCAGCTCGCGCGCTACGCGGAGGCGCTCGAGGAGGACCTGGCGTCGGGCCGTGAGAAGGTCGCGGCGCGCACGCGCGAGGGCCTCGCCTACGAGCGCTCGTTCAGCGAGGCGTCACAGACCTTGCTCACGCACCTGAAGGGCAAGGCGGAGGCGCGCGACCTGCTGCAGGACCTGCTCGCCAACATGCACGGCCCCTCGGCGAGCGCGCAGGGAACCGCGCCGAAGCCCTCGAGCTAGAGCCGAGGAGGAGCACCGAAGCACGGCTCGCAACTCCTCGAAAAGCCGACCGAATTAAGCGGTTCGGCGCTCTCGCGGCGGTGTGCTTCACCACGGGCCGCGGCCCCGAAGGTCTCGCGATGAACCCCACGAACTGCCCTACCTGCAGCGCCCCCCTCGAGCCTGTCGCGACGCGCTGTGCGTACTGCGGCGCGGTCACCGAGGTGGGCCGCGCAGAGGCGGCGCGCGTCGAGCACGAGGCCCGCGCACGCGAGGCCCACGCGCGCGCAGCGTCGCTCGCGCAGGCCTCGATGGCGCAAGCGATCGCGGCGGACGACGTGCGTCGGAGCGCGAGGAACGCGCTGCTGTGGAGCGGCTTCGGCATGGCGCTGTGCTGCGCGCCTTCGACCTGGGTGGGTGCCTTCTTCGCGTGGCGCAGCTTGTCGGTCGCGAAGAAGCACGGCATCCCACGGGCGACCTCCGCGATCTTCGCGCTCGTGCTCTCGGTGCTCGGGACCGGACTGAGCGTCACGACCTGCGTGGCGTTTCAGCTCGATCAGAGCGCGAAAGAGGACCGGCGCGCGGCCGCCGAGGCGCGCGCGCTGGCGGGTCGAACACGCCCAGTGCTCGACGCGAAGACCGCGTGTGATCTCGCCGAGGCTCACCTTCTGAGCCACGAGACCCCGACGATGACCACGAGCGCCGAGCTGTCGTGCAAGGGGCCGCTCGTGGCGACCAGCGACGTGGCGCGCCTCGCGGGCGTCACGGTGATGGAATCGAGCAAGACCACCACCTACCGCGCGTGTTTCGCGCGGGGCGCGCGCTGGTACGTCCTCGATCTGGCCGGGTCGGGCGAGTGCGGGCGTGACGCCCCGAAGGCCGACACCCCGGCCGACGAAAAGCGGGCGCGCCAAGAGTTCGCCTCGCGCATCGCGACGCTGACCAAACGCGGCGTCGAGGAGCGCCTCGCGAGCGCGCGTGACGCCGTCGCCCAAGCGTCTCTCACGCTCGAGACCGCCTGCGGTGAAACGCTCCCGCCGACGACCCGCGCCACGGTCCGCGCGATCGACTACGCGGTCCTCGATGGGAAGCCCGAGGCCGCGTTCGCGTTCCTCTCGGATCCCGACCTGGTGACCTTCGTGGCGCGCGGGTCAACGGCCACGACCAAGGCGCGCCTCGCCGCCGAGCTCGAGGGCGAGGGGCTGCTCGTCGTGTACCGCCACAAGACCCGCTCGGCGCCCGAGGTCACGGAGCGGGGCACGGGGCTCGAGCTCGCGCCGGGGGACTACGAGGGCGCCGCGTTCGTCGTGGACCTGAACCGCGGCGAGATCGCCTGCCAGACCGCGCTGCGCTGGCGTGGCCCCGAGTCGAGCACGTTTCGCCTCGCGCGCGAGCGAACACGCCGCACGAGCGAGCAGATGCGTGCGAACACGGCCTTCCGCGAGGCGTTCCAAGACGCCGCCACGGAGCGCTTGAAGCGACTCGCCCGTGCGCGCATCAAGCTCGGCTATAAGCCCCTCGAGTGAGCCCGGTCGCGCCGCCGCCGGTGAGCGCGCGGCGTGAAGGAGGCTTACGAGAGCTTCGCGCTGAGGAAGGCGCGGAGCTTGATGAGGGTCTTCACGTCGCGTGAGAACGTTGGCACCTGGTAGTCGCGTGCCCACGCCGACACTTCATGGAGAAACGCGGCTCGCGCGGTCTCGTCGGTCATGATGTCTTCCACGGTGCGGCCGCGCGCCGCGCCCTTCCGCAGGTTCTTCACGTAGGCCTCGAGGCGCGCGTAGTCGTCCACGAGGAACTCACGGACGAGCGCGGCCTCGTCGCTGAGGCGCCCGAGCACGCCCATGCGCGCCTCAGGGTGCTCCGTGCACGCGAGGTTCGCCGCGACGCGCAGAACGAAGGCGTCGTCGCAGAAGCCGAGGTCGTCGATGCCATCGGGGATGAGGTCGAGCGACTTGAAGATGTAGTTCAGTCCGGCGATCGCGTGGCGACGGGCACCCTCGGTCACGTCGCTCTTCGCGAGCTCGCCGAGCTGGGCGGCGTCCTCGCCGAGGGACTTGAGCCACGACGGGAAGATTTCGAGGTACTTCGCAAGCGCGGCGGTGTCTTCGCTCATGTCAAACCCGTGGTCGGCAGGCCCGAAGAGCCGGGCGAGGACTTGAGCCTACACACCAGCGGAGTGAAAGACCAGCCATGACGAGCCGCGAGTTGGGCGGTCAGCGGTGGAGCAGAAAGCCGACGAACAGCCCGACGGCGAGGCACGCCGCCGCCACCAGGGCGACGGCCCAGGCGGGCACACCTGCGCTCGGCCGTGGGCCGGTGAGAGGCGCGTCGTCGGTCGAGGGGAGGGTCTTGCCCGGCACCCGGGCGGGGAGCGCCACCTCGACGCGCGCTTCGGGCGGCGGCTCGGTGACCCGTGGGGAGGCTCCGCTCGCCAGAGTGCCCGAAGGACCAACGCTGACCCGCCCGGACGGGGGCGTGAAGCGATCCGCCACGGTCCGCTCGCCATGGCCGTGTGCTTGACCGTGCACGCCGACCAGGCCAAAGCCGTGGTGCGGGAGGTTCGGGTGCGCGACGGAGGCCATCATGGGCATCTCCGGGAGTCGGCTCAGCGCGTCGTCGCGGCCGCCCGCCTCGTCGCCCATCGCCTGGGCGAGCGCGCGCCCCATCTCGTGCGCAGACTGGAAGCGCTGGTTGCGGTCCTTGTCCATCGCACGCGCGACGAAGCCGGCGATCCGCTGGAGCTGCGGGTCGATCGACTCGACCGGAGGAGGCACGGTGTTCAAGACCGCGCCGAGGCGCGCGTAGGCCGTGGGCGCGGGGAACGCCGAGCGTCCGGTGAGCATCTCGTAGAACATCACGCCGGCGCTCCAGAGGTCGGACCGCGCGTCGCAGTCCTTGGCGCTCTTGATCTGCTCGGGGCTCATGTAGGCGGGGGTGCCGAGTAACACTCCGGTGCGCGTGCGCTGCCCCATCCCGCCCGCCTGCTCCATCACCTTTGCGATGCCAAAATCGAGGATTTTTGGCGTAAACTTCCCGCTCGCGTCGCGCGCGAGGACGACGTTCTCGGGCTTCAGGTCGCGGTGCACGATGCCTTGCGCGTGCGCCATGCCGAGGCCCTGCAGGATGCCCTGCATGACCGTCGCCGCCTGCAGCAGCGGCACTCGGCCGCCGTTGTTGGTGTACGACGCGAGCGGGATGCCCTGGAGCAGCTCCATCACGAGGTAGGGCGTGGTGTCCTCGGCGTGCCCCACCTCGAAGACCTGCACCACGTTCGGGTGGCGCAGGCGCTGGCACATGTGGCCCTCGTCAGCGAACCGCGTCAGCACGTCGATGTCGTCGAGGTACTCCGCGCGCAGCATCTTGATGGCGACGGACGGGCCGCCCGCGACCGGAACGGCCTCGTAAACGACGCCCATCCCGCCCGCGCCGATGAAGCGGACAAGCCGATATTTATCGGAGAGAATGGCGCCGACGAGCTCGCCGTCCCCAGGAAAGGCCGCAGCAGTCACAGCGCGATGCTACTCGCCCGCGTCCCGCCGTGGAGGGGAAACGCACGGCTCCACCGTGCGACGGGTCGACTTAGGCGCGGAGCGTCGCGCCGAAGCGCTCGCCGGCCAGCGCCACGACCTGGGCGTGGCACTTGTCGACCTCGGCGTCGGTCAGAGTGCGACCCTCGGCGCGGTAGACGACGCGGAACGCGAGGCTCGCGTGGTCGGCGGGGATTCCAGGGCCGACGAAGCGATCGAACACCTCGACGTCCTCCGCGAGCGGGCCCGCCGCGGCGCGGATCGCCGCCAGCACGGCGCCCGCGGCGACGTCGTCGTGCACCACGAGCGCGAGGTCGCGCGACGACGACGGGAACCGCGGGATCGCGCGGTACGCGGGCACGCGCGGCAGCGCCTCGAGCTCGGGCAAGAAGAGCTCGACGACCGCCACGAGCTCCCCGGCGTCGAAGTCCTCGACGACGTCTGGGTGGAGGAGCCCGAAGCGCCCGACCGGCGCGCCACCGAGCGTGAGCCGTCCGGCCGCGCGCGGGTGGAGATGCCGCGGCCGCTCCTCCGCCGGGTACGCGCTCGCCTCCGGCGTGCGCCCCGTGAGCCCCTGCACGAGCGCGACGGCGACGCCCTTCGCGTCCCACACGTCGACGGGCGCGGGCTTGGTGAGCCAGCCGCTGCGCTCGCCCGAGAGCACCGCCGTGAAGGTCGGTCGCTCCTCCGGCAGGTCGCCGGGCGTCGCTGGAAGAAAGATCGGACCTAACGCGAAGAGCGACGCGGACCGCACCCCGTGGCGTCGCGCGGACGCGACCGCCTCGAGCAGCCCAGGCAGCAGGCTCGTCCGCATGACGGTCTGGTGGTCGTTGATCGGGTTCGCGAGCTCCACCGCCGCGACGGGGGCGCACGCCGCGGCGAGGGCCCGGGGCGACGTGAAGCGGAAGGTGATCGTCTCGGAGAGGCCGGCGCCCGCGGCGAGCGCGCGCACGCGACGCTCGGTCGCCTCGCGCGGGCCGTGCTCGCGCGTGCCGCGCACGGCCGGCAGGTCGGACGCGACGCGGTCGATCCCGTGCACGCGGACGACCTCCTCGACGAGGTCGATCTCACGGGTGAGGTCGGGGCGGTGGGTCGGCACGGTGGCGACGAGCGCCTCGTCGGCGCCGGCCTCGGGCTCCACGTCGCAGCCAAGTCGCTCGAGGAGCACCCGGGCCGCCATGAAGGGCAGGTCGAGGCCCAGTACGCGCCTCATGAACGCCGCGCGGAGCCGCACGCGGGGCCTCGGCACGCGCCGGGGCTCGAGCACGACCGATGCACCATGCACGTAACGAGGGAGCGTCGCCGAGGCGTAGCCCACCTCGCCCAGCAGCTCGACGCACCGCCCCAGGGCGGAGGCTAGGATCGCGGGATCGGTGCCGCGCTCGAACCTGTGGCTCGACTCGGTGTGCAGGCCGTGGCGCCGCGACGCGCGGCGAACGCCTCGAGGGTCGAAATACGCGCACTCGAGCAGCACCGCGCGGGTCTCGGGCGAGATCTCGCTGTTCGCGCCGCCCATCACCCCCGCGAGCGCGACCGGCCCCTCGCCGTCGCAGACGACGAGGTCGTCGGCGGTGAGCTGCCGCGCGACGCCGTCGAGCGTGGTGAAGGGCTCCCCCTCCCGGGCCGCGCGCACGTGGACCTGGGCGCCGCGCACCTTCGCCAGATCGAACGCGTGCATGGGCTGTCCGTGCTCGAGCAGCACGAGGTTGGTCACGTCGACCACGTTCGAGATCGGGCGCACTCCCAAGGCGAGGAGGCGGTAGCGCCATGCGAGGGGCGACGGGCCAACGCGCACGCCGTGGACGGTGGCCGCAGCGTACTCGGGGCAGCGCTCCGGGTCGTGAACGTGGACGACCACGTCGAACGGGCTCGCCTCGTCGCCGAAGCGCGGGGGCAGAGGGGCTCGAAAGGGCACGCCGAGGACTGCGCCGAGCTCGCGCGCGAGCCCCACGTGGCCGAGCCCATCGGGGCGGTTCGGCGTGAGGCCGATCTCGAAGACCACGTCGTTCACGGCGGGGATGGCGGCGGCGAACGCCTCCCCGGGCTCGCCCGCGTCGGTGGGGAGCACGAGGATCCCGCCGCCCTCCTCGGAGAGACCGAGCTCGGACTCGCTGCACAGCATGCCCTCGCTCACGACGCCGGCGATCTCGCGGCGAGCGATGGTCATGTTCTTGGCGGGCAGGTGGGCCCCCAGCTTGGCGAGCACCACGAGGCCGCCCGGATCGGGGACGTTCGGAGCGCCGCACACGAGCTCCTGCGGCGCGCCGCCGGCGTCCACGGTCACGAGGCGGAGGCCGCTCTTGGTGGGGTGGGGCCGCATCGAGACCACGCGCGCGACGACGCAGCCGAGGGAACCCTCGCCGTAAGCGTGGACCCCTTCGACCTCGAGCCCCGCGGACGTGAGCCGCTCGGCCACCTGGGTGGGGGACAGGTCGTTTAGCGCGGGGAGGAGCTCGCGCAGCCAGTTCAGAGACGCCTTCATGTCAAACCTTCGGTGGAGAACCGCCGCCGCAGCGGGCCTAGAACTGCGCGAGGAAGCGCGGATCGTTGTCGAACAGGAGCTTGATGTTCGGGATGCCGTAGCGGAGCATCGCGACCCGATCGAGCCCCATGCCGAGCGCAAAGCCGGTCCACTCCTCGGGATCGATCCCGCAGTGCTCGAACACGGTGGGGTGGATCATCCCGCACCCCAAGATCTCGATCCAGCCGGTGTGCTTGCACACGGCGCAGCCCGCGCGCGTACCGTCGCTCGCCTTGCAGAAGACGCAGCCGATGTCGACCTCGGCGCCCGGCTCGACGAACGGGAAGTAGCTCGGGCGGAGGCGAACGGGCGTGCCGGGGCCGTACATGCGCGCGGCGAACTCGGCGAGGATGCCCTTCAGGTTCGCGAGGCTCACGTCGCGATCGATGAGGAACGCCTCCAGCTGGTGGAACATGGGGCTGTGGGTCGCGTCGTCGTCGCGCCGATACACGCTGCCCGGCGCGATGATGGCCATGGGGGGCTCGAGCGTGGTCATCGCGCGGATCTGGACGTTGCTCGTATGCGTGCGCAACACATGCTTCGACGTCGTCCAGAAGCTGTCCTGCATGTCCGTGGCGGGGTGGTCCGGCGGGAACCCGAGCTTCGTGAAGTTGTTCGACTCGTGCTCCACGTCGGGGCCGTCGAACACGGCGAACCCAAGGCCCCTGAAGATGTCGATCACGTCCTCCCGCACCTGCGAGATGGGGTGCTTGTGCCCGCCGCTCGACGGCGGACGCCCCGGCAGCGTGAGGTCGAACGGGCGGGCGTCGAGCGCCTCCCTCCGTCGCTCCGCCGCGATCTCGGCGAGCCTCGCGGAGAACGCCGCCTCCACCTCGGACTTCACGGCGTTGACGCGCGCGCCGACCGCGCGGCGGGCGTCGGGAGAGAGCGCCCCCATTTGCTTCAGGATGACGGTCAGCGCGCCGCTCTTCCCGAGGATCTTGGCGTTCTCGTCGCGCAGGGCCTGCTCCGTGGACGCGGAGGAGAACGCCTCGCCGAAGCTCGCGCGGAATCCCTCGAGCCCGCGCTCGATCGCCTCGCGGGCCGCCTGCTCCTTGTCTTCGCTCATGGTGTGCCGCTTCTAGCGCAACCCACCGTCGATTGACACGGGCTCTCGCCGGGCCCCTGCCACCCTCCGCGGCGCGCCTGCATCACGCGGCGGCTCGGCGCTCGCCCCTCTCGACGCGCTCACCGCAGGGTCTTGGCGATCGCCTCCGCGACGTCGGCGCGCTCGGCCGCGCGGGCCTTCGCCTCGGGAGCGCGGAGCTTGCTCTTGGCATCGCGGAAGCGCGCGCTCACGTCGGTGAACCAGGCGGCCGTCACGCCCTCGGGCGGTGAGAGCTGCCGCAGCCACGCGGCGTCGAACGCGGCCTCGCCGGCGTAGGGCCCCGTCCCCGCGGCGAGCTGGTCGAGCGCCTCGGTGTGGCGGAGCTCGAGCGCGGCGGGGCTCGGGGCGTGCATCATCGCCGCCGCGTCGTCGGGCCCGAAGCGGAGCGCGAGCGCGAGGGCCAGGTAGAGTCGCATCTCGGGCGACTCGAAGCGCGCCGGCTCGCGGCTCGCGAGCTCGAGCACCTGGTCGAGCTCGACGCCGCGGAAATACGCGCGACCGAGCTCCACGCGCCCTCGGACGACGCGCTCGAGGACGACCGGCGAGAGCCCGGCCTTCGGCGTCGCCATGAGCCGGCGGGTCGACGCGCGGAGGCCCGGCTGGCACGAGGCCAGGAGCCACGAGTCGTCCTGCGAGACCACGCCGGCGAGGATGCGCTCACCGAACGGGAGCGGGAGCTTCGCGACGAGCGGCTCCGCCCAGGCCGAAGGGCTCGACGGCGCCGGCGTCGCGGTGGGCGCCGGCGGCAACATGAGGCCGTCGAGCGCGTCGACGCGCGAGCCTCCGAAGAGCTTCGAGAGCACGTCGCGGGCTCGACCAATACGTGCATCCTGCACAATTCCGAGCGCGGCGGCGTCCGCGAGCCCCACGAGCGCGGCGTCCCTGCCCCGCTGCTTGCGAGGCTCCATCGCCTGGTCCAGGGACTGCTGGTAAACACCTGAAATTTCAGGATCTTTCTTCCACTCCGGCGGCATCGGCACCTCGCGGACGCGGTCGACGAAGCGCATGTCGGCGATGCCCGCCTCCACCGCGACGAGCGCGCGCCCGTGACCCTCGAGCTTCACGCCGATCTTCGCGAGATCCTCGATGGCCGCACCCTGGGCGGTGAACCAGTCGCGCAGCGGGCCCCGCGTGAACTTCAGGAGCGACTCCTTCGAGAAGGGCGGCCGAACGGGCGGGAGCGCCCCCACCGCGCGCGCGAGCTTGCCGGCGATCCAGAGCCCCGCGAGCGTGTGCGCGAGCCCGCGGTCGAGGGTGGCGACCTCCGCGGGGCGCGCGAGCAGCGGCGCGACGATGGCGTCGCCGCACTCGGGAGGGGCGAGCAGCGCGCGGAGCGCGGCGATCTCCGCGGGGCTCACGCCCTTGCATGCCCCGGCCTCTCGCAGCGCGGCGTCACGCTTCAGCGGGTCGTCCTGCGAGAGCGCGTCGACGAGGAGCGAGGCGGCGCCGTCTTTCGCGCCAACGGCGGACGGCGCGAGCTTGTCGCACACGATGTTGGTCTTCGGGGCTGCCTTCGCGAGGTAGGGCCGACAGCTCGCCGGCGCCGCGGGGATGACGCCACGCCAGCGACCGTGTCCGCGCTCTTCGTCGGCGACGACGCTCGAGACGTCGGTGGCCGGCGCCGCAGCGATCGGGGCGCCGCGGAACGGGCCCTTCACGGCGAACGGGTCGGGCGTGGGCGGCGGCGCGGGCGGCGGCGCAGACACGGGAGGCGGCGGCGTCACCTCGGGCGCCGCGAGCTTCGGGGGCGGCGCCACCTCGGCGGGAGCGCAAGCGCCGAGCGCGAGGGCGAACGACGTGCAGAGGACCGCAGACCGAGACATACGACGACGCGCCATGGAATCCATGGCGCGAGACCATATACTGGAGCCATGGCAGACAGCCCCGAAAAGCCTCCCACAGACGTGGTGCTGCTCGGCCCGCCCACCGCCGACGGCGGCGGCGTGCACGTGCTCCGGGCGCGCGAAGATCGGGTGGAGGCCGGCGAGATGCGACCGCTGAAGGACGGCGTGCCCCTCGGGTCGACGACGGAGGTCGTGAAGCTCTCTCCCCGACCCGACGCGCCGAACGTGTGCGACGTCGAGGTCAAGATTCCCGCCGCGCAGCCCCGCGCGCCCGCACGAGGGAAGGGCCCGGCGCGCGTCGCGTCGCAGAGCTACCGCGAGGGCTGGGAGGAGATCTTCGGCAAGCCCGACAAGTCACTGAACTGAGCGGGCGACTCGCAGGCTACTCGCAGGAGAGCGGCGGCAGCTCGCTCTTGGTCGCCCCCGCGGCGAGCTGGTGGGCGTACGCGAACACGTTTCGGAAGGCGTCGACGCGTGCCATGATGGAAGGCGCCTTCGTGTTCTCGTCGCCGTCCATCGCGCTGAGGCTCACGACACCGACGACCTGGTGACTGCCGCGCGTCATGACGGGCCCACCCGAGTCGCCGGGGCACACGCTCGCGTCCATGAAGAACGTCTCGCCGTTGGTGGCGCGGATCGAGCCGCCGTCGCGGGTGCGGCGATGGATCGCGTCGCCCGAGGTCGCGCAACGGCCGAAGCCCACGGGGTCGACGTTCTCGCCAATCTTCGGGGGCGAGTCGAGCCGAGGCGCGAGGGTGCCGAGGCCGACGAGCTTCCGCTCGAGCACGAGCACGGCCACGTCGCCGGCCCCGCCCTTCTCGCCACACGGCGGCGCGACGACGGCCTTCACCTTCACCTCGCCCCACGCGAAGTAGTCGCCGCCGAGCTCGACGCGGATCGACTCGGGCGCGACGCTCTCGCGCAAGAACTCGCCCTTGGGTCCGCGCTGAACGACGCAATGATGCGCGGTGAGGATGAGGTCGTCCTCTACCGCGGTGCCGGTGCAGGTCATGTTCGGCAGGACGATGCGGACGACGGCGTCCTCGGGGTTGGCGAGGGCGAACGGCGGCGTGAAGCGCGCGGTCACCGTGCTCTGGGCGGCGGGTCGCACGGGCGGGCGCACGCTCGCCGCGCCGCAGCCAACCGACGCGGCGCCGCACGCACCGGAGGCGACGACGAGCAGCAGTGACATGGGGAGCGAGCCCCGCGCGGCCCGGGCTGCGGGGGCGAGGCGAGAGGACGTCGGGGCTCGGGGGCTTCGGTGATCCACTCAGGCCTTGGGTGAGGGCAGCTTGGCAGGTGAGAGCAGCGCGAAAATTGCGGGCAAGGCAGCTCAGTGCAGGACGACCACGCCCACCTGGCGAGTCGCGTTGTGGTACGCGACCGAGCTCTTCTCCGGGTGGGCCTGGGCGTCGTCGACCCCTAGGCGCGCGAGCTCGCGGAGGATGCCGACGCGTCGGTTGGCCGAGGCGACGAGGAACGGCGTGCACGCGGACGGGGCCATGTCGCACCGGTAGAGGACGCGCTCTTCCGCGGCCAGCGCGTCGGCCGAGCGCCCCTGATCGAGGAGGGCGCGAGCGTAGAGGTGCTCGACGGCGGCGTCCGACTTCACCGCGGCGGGCTGGGACTCGATGAGGCTCACCGCCATGCCGGGGGCAGCGGAGTCGAGGTAACGCTGGCCGAGGAGCAGCACCTTCGCGGGGTCGTTGGGGGCGACCGCGAGGTCCGCCTCGGCGGAGGCTACCTCTGCGGTGTGGACACCGATGACGGGGTGCTCGCGCTGCGTGCCCGAGGCGAGCCAGAGCACCCCGAGCGCCGCCAGCACCACCCCGTTCCAGAACCGAAGCCCCATCGTCCGCCTCCTCGACCACCCGTCACGCCTCAGCCAGGTCGTCCGCCACGGTACGACGACGTACCCGCCCGGCTCTGTAAAGAGAGTCGCACTCGACGCGGCGGTACGCCACCGTCGCCGCCAGTTTTTCCCTGACAGCGGCGCGACGGGGAAGTTCCCGGCCGCGGTGATTTTTTTGGGGGGTCGGGGGAGAGCTCCTCCCGGGGCGGACGACCGGGGTCAGACCCGCCCGCGAAAGCGCGCTTGGGTGCTCCCGGGGCGGCTCGTTGAAGAAAAGTGCGACAGCGGCCTACTTGTCGGCGTCCGTTGCCAGCGATGCCTCGAGCTCGGCGACCACGAAGTCGCCCACCGCGCGCGTGCCGAGCTCGCCGCCCACGTCGCGCGTGCAGGTGCGCGTGGCAATGGCGCGCTTCACGATGCCCTCGAGCCGGGCCTCTTCGCCCTCGAAGCCGAGGTGAGTGAGCATCATCCCCACGGTGAGCACGCTCGCGAGCGGGTTCGCCAGATCCTTGCCGGCGAGCGGAGGCGCCGAGCCGTGCACCGGCTCGAACATCGCCACGCGCGACGGGTCGGAGGCGTGCACGTTCGCGCTCGCCGCCATCCCGAGCCCGCCTTGCAGCGCCGCCCCGAGGTCGGTGACGATGTCGCCGAACAGGTTGCAGGTGACGATGACCTCGAACGGGGACGGATCCTGCACGAGGTAGAGGCAGAGCGCGTCGACGTACACGTGCTTTGCGCTGAGCTCCGGGTACTCCGCGGCCACCTCGAAGAAGCAGCGGTACCAGAGCTCGTGCGCGTGCTTCATCGCGTTCGACTTGTCGGCCAGGTGCACGGTCTTCTTGCCGTGGCTCCGGGCGTGCTCGAACCCCGCGCGGATGAGCCGCTCGACCCCCTTGCGCGTGTTCAGGTCCTCGTTGATGGCGATCTCGTCGGGGGTGCCGCGCTTGAACTGGCCCCCCATGCCCACGTAGATGCCCTCGGTGTTCTCCCGGAAGACCGTGATGTCGACGTCCTTCGCGAGCCGCCCCTTCAGCGGCACGAGCCGATCGTCCAGGGCCTTCATGGGGCGAATGTTGGCGTAGAGGTCGAGCCCGAAGCGGAGCCCGAAGAGGATGTCGCGCGCGTGCTCGAGGTTCGGCACCCGGGGATCGCCCAGCGCGCCGAGGAGCACGGCGCTGGCCTCGCCCTTGATGCGCGCGGCGACGTCCTTCGGGAAGGTGGTGCCGTCCCGCAGGTAGCGATCGGCGCCGAGATCGAGCTCCCAGAGCTCGAGCGGCATGGCGCGCCGCGCGATGTACACGTCGAGCACGCGCCTCGCCTGCGCGATCACCTCGGGGCCGATGCCGTCTCCGCCGAGCAGCGCGATGAGCTTCTTCGTCATGCCTCTTGCCTCTCTCCGTGGGGGTGCCTGGGCGCGTGCCTGGACGCGATGCGGCGCTCGGCCAGCGCGCGAGCCACCTCGGCCGCGCCCTCGACCCGCGCAACGTCCGGGTGGCGACCCGCGTAATGCCCAAACGGGTCGATGAGCGCGGTGCGAATCCCCGCGGCGCGCGCCCCGAGGACGTCGGTCGCGAACACGTCGCCGAGGTGGAGCGCGGCGCCCGCCGACACGCCGAGCTCGCGCAGCACGTGCTCGAAGATGCGCGGGTCCGGCTTCTCGACGCCCAGGAGCCCGCTGTCGGCGACGAGATCGAAATGTCGCGCGATGCCCAGCTTCGCGAAGAGCGACGCGAGCATGCCCTCGGAGTTCGACACGATCGCGACGCGACCGCCGGTGGCGCGGAAGGCCTCGAGCGCGTCGCCGAGCCCCTCCGGCACCTTCGACCACAAATTGTAATTTACATGCGAACGCCACGCCGCCTCCAGCAGCGGCACGAGAGCGTCGCCCGGTACCCCGGCGCGCGAGAAGATGGTGGCGACCATGCGCCCCCAGCCGAGCGCGCCGGGCTCGCCCGCGCCGGCCCACGCGAGATTGAGCAGGCCGCCCGTCTCGGCGAGCCGCTTCGCCTCGCCCTCGCAGTCCACGAGGGCGTCGACCGCGAGCGCGTGCCCCTCCGCTGCCGCGAGCGCGGCGAGGCGCGCGTGCTCGAGGAAGATGACCGTGTTCCCGGCGTCGAGACAGAGCAGCTCGACGCCGTGGAGCAGAGGGTGGAGGTGTTGCGGCAGGCGCTCGGAGAGGCTCAGAGCAGCTCCTCGATCGAGCGGTAGGGCAGCTTGTGGGCCAGGGCGACGGCCTCGCAGGTCACGTGCCCCTTGTACGTGTTCAGCCCGAGGCGCAGCGCGCGATCGGCCTTGGCGGCCGCGGCGATACCGAGATCGGCGATCTTGATGGTGTACGCGGCGGTGGTGTTCGTGAGCGCCCAGGTGCTGGTCTGCGCGACCGCGCCCGGCATGTTCGCGACGCAGTAGTGGACGACGCCGCCCACCTCGTAGGTCGGGTTGTCGTGCGTCGTGGGGCGGCAGGTCTCGATGCAGCCGCCCTGATCGACCGCCACGTCGACCACGACCGAGCCCGGCTCCATGCGCTCGATGAGCTCCTTGGTGACGAGCTTCGGGGCGCGCGCACCGACGACGAGGACGGCGCCGATCACGAGGTCGGCGCGCACGACGGCCTGCTCGATGTTGGTCGGGTTCGAATAGAGCGTCTCGATGGCGCCGCCGAAGACGTCTTCGAGGTGGGCCATCGTCTCGGCGCGGACGTCGAGCACCGTGACCTGCGCGCCCATGCCCACGGCGATGGTCGCCGCGTTCTTCCCAACGACGCCGCCGCCCAGGATCACGACGCGGCCACGGCGGGTGCCCGGCACGCCACCGAGGAGCACGCCCTTGCCGCCGTGCTCCTTCTGGAGGCACGACGCGCCGACCTGCACCGCCATGCGACCCGCGACCTCGCTCATCGGCTTGAGCAGCGGCAGCGAGCCGTCGGGGAGCTCGATGGTCTCGTAGGCGACCGCGGAGACCTTCTTCGCGGCCAGCTCGCGGGTGAGCTCGGGCTCGGGCGCGAGGTGCAGGTAGGTGTAAAGAATGAGGTTTTCGCGGAAGAAGGCGTACTCGGCGGGGAGCGGTTCTTTCACCTTCACGACCATGTCGGCGGCCCACGCGTCCTTCGCCGTGGCGACGATGGTGCCGCCTTGCGCGACGTACTCTTCGTCCTTGATGCCCGAGCCCACGCCGGCGCCCTGCTGGACGAGGACCGTGTGACCGCGCTGGGTGAGGCTCTTGACGCCCGCGGGGGTCATTCCGACGCGGTACTCACGGGTCTTGATCTCTTTGGGGACTCCGATGATCACGGGACGCTCCTGTTCTGCGTCGGGCGGTCGACGGGACCCGCGAGGATCGCGGGCGCCGAGCGCTCGAACGGCGCGCAGCATAGTCGCCCGCGGCGGCCTTGCGCACGCCGAATGCGCGCAGCGCGTTGCGGCACGCCACACGGTCGGCACGCGGCGCATTGCGGCACGCGGCGCGTGGCGCCGCGTCAAACGAGGAGGTGATCGAGGACCATCTGGACGATCGCGGCCTTCCGGGCAGCGATGAACGCCGAAGAGTCGAGGTCCGCGGGCCAGAGCGCCCCCACGAAGCCCGCCTGCTGAAACGCGAACGAGGCCATCGCGACGCACGACAGCACGAGGTTGCGCGCGTCGACGTCGCGCCGAATGGAGCCGTCCTCGCCCATCTCTTCGATGCGAGCGACGATCGCGTCGAACAGAGGGCGAACGTTCTCCTCCAGCACGCGGTGGGCCTGCGCGAGGTTCGCCTGCGACTCGTGGCTGACCATCGCGAGGAACACGCTGTTATGCGAGTAGAAGCTGAACAGCAGCTCGATGAAGGCCTCGCACAGCACGCGCATGTCTGCGGCGCTCACGGCCTTGCGCTTCGCCTTGCCGCGTAGGCCCATCTGCTCGAGGAGCTTCCACACGCCCTCGGTCATGCCCTCGAGGCCGAGTTGGAGGACCGCGTCGAAGAGGCGCGCCTTGTCCTCGAAGTGGTGGTGGATCAGGGTCTGCTGGATGCCCGCACGCCGCGCGATGTGGCCGAGCCTCGCGCCGTCGAACCCCTTCGCTGCGAACTCGACGCCGGCCGCGGCGAGGATGCGCCGCTTGGTCTCGGCCGCGTTCCGCTCGCGGCGAGGCGCCGCGACGGGCGGCTCCGCGAGCGCGCGAATGCTGCGGCGTCCGTCGAGCAGGGCCGTGGACCGCAGGTTCGCCATGACACCTCAACTCTAGACGAGGCGCGGCCGAGCGGGAGGATTTCTAGGGGCGCGGGCCTACTCGCGCCGCACGAACAGGTTCCGCGCGCCGCTCTCGGTGGACCCCGGTCGGCCCCGGAGGCCGATCGACACGCGCCCCTCTTCGAGGTTCGTCGAACAGGGGCGCGCCTCGCCGTCGTCGACGGCGTACGTCACCCGGGAGCCCGCGCGTGAGACGCGCAGCACGTCGCGCGCGACCGCGCCGGGGCAGTCGGGTCCTCCCACGACGCGCTCGACGCCCGCGGCGTCGCGGAGCACGACGAGCGGCGACGCCGCGGTGACGCGGAGCTCGATCGTGACCGCGGCGAAGCTCACGTCGGGCAGGAACACGCTGGCGCCCTCGCGCAGCAAGAGCCCGCGCGAGACGTCGAAGCGCAGCTCGCCGCGTGAGGGTGCGCGGTCCGGCGCGAGCGGGCCCTCGTCCTTCACCAGGAGCGGGCGCGGCACCGGCGCGTGGGCCCCGCGGGAGCCGTGCCGAAAGGCCCGGAGCGAGGTCGTGTCGTCGCGATCCTCGAGCCACACCGCGAGGCCGGGATCGGGCGCGGCGAGCAGACCGCCGCGGGGCCCTATCGCCTCTGCGGAGGTCTCCGGGGCGTCGACGAGCTGCTGGAACGCGCCAAACCAAGGCTGCCAGCGCAGCCAGCGCCGCCCCGTGTGGAGCAGCGGAGCGCCGTCGCCGGCGTCGAACAGGCTCAGCGTCGCGGAGTCGCCAGCGAGCTCCTGCACGGGGAGCTGCGGCGCCACGGAGCCATCGGCGCCGATGACCCACACGCTCCTCCAGTCGGACGAGGCGCCGCGCGGGGCCGCGAGCACGGCGAGCGCGCCGCCGCCGGCGAGCGCGACGAAGGCCGCCGCGCGCGACGCGGGCAGATCGCGGCGCGGCAAGGTGAGCCTCGACGCGTCGGGCGCGAGCCACTCGAGCGCGCCCACCGGGGCCCCGTTCGCGTCCTCGCCCCCGGCGACGAGCACCTCTCCCGACGCGAGCCGGAGCACGGTGGGGCGAGCCCGCGGCACCGAAAGGACCGCGAGCCCGCCGGTGCGGGCGCGGCGCGAGCGCGGCTCGACCGCCTCGAGCGTCGCGAGGAGGCCCGAGGCACCCCGCCCGCCGACGAGCAGGGTCTCGCCCGAGACCAGCCGGACGGCGCCGTGCTCGGCGCGGGCGTCGTTGAGGGCGATCTTCTCCGCGGCAAAATCGCCGCCCGCGAGGTACACCTCCGCGCTGGCGAGGGGTGCCCTCGAGCCGGGCTCAGCGCCGCCCGCGACGAGACCGCCGAACGCGCCCGTGAACGCGGCGCCCCCCACGCCCGCGCCCACGCCCGCTCCGGCGTCGAACGGCGTGATCGACGGCGAGAGGCGGCGCGCTCCGAGCCCGACCGCGAGCGCCGTGAGCGTACCCCGCGCCAGATCGCCGACGTAGGTCCGCGGCACCTGGCCGCGGGCGCTCATGCCCCCCGCGACGAGGACGTGGCCCTGATCGAGCGCGGCCATCGCGCTCTCGACGCGCCGCTCGAGCGGGGCCGAGAACGGGCAGGCCGCGCCGTGGGGCAGCAAGAGCAAATCGACCGGGCCGCTCGGCGGCACCGCGCCTACGCCGAGCCAGGCCGCCGCAGGGCCCGGCTGCGTGACGTCTGCGACCAGAACGCGCGCGTCGGCGGAGATGGCGCCGAGCGAGGCACCGGGCGCGCGCAGAAAGAACGAGCCTATCTGAGGCGACGCGGGCTCGAAGTCGCCCCACCCCACGACCACCGAGTAGGCCCGATCGGCTGCGACCGGACACGCCGCGAGCGTGTTGAAGTGGACGGGCCGGTCATCGACCACGGGCTCCGGGCGACACGCCGCACCCGAGAGGCCGAGGCCCAGCGCGAGCGTGGTCAGGGTGGACGGGCGGCGGTCCATCGCGCACAGCGTACTCGACTGCCGCGGGCCGCACGCGACTCCGCCTACGGCCGCGCGGCTCGGCGGCCTGCCGCGAGGTGCGGTACGCTCGCTGTCGGGCGCCACAGAAGGCCGCCCACCCTGGCTCCATGTATCCGCAATCTTTCGGGAAATACGTCATCGAGCGGGAGCTTGCCCGTGGCGGGATGGCGCGCGTGCTCCTCGCGACGCTGCGCGGCGCGGGCGGGTTCGAGAAGCGCCTGGTGGTCAAACAGATCCGCGACGAGTGGGCGCACGACTCGGAGTTCGTGACGCGCTTCGTGGCGGAGGCGAAGACCACGGTCGCCCTCAGCCACCCGAACATCGTCCCGGTCTACGAGCTCGGGGTGGAGCAAGGGGTCTACTTCATCGCGATGGAGCTCGTCAGCGGCGTAAGCGTCGCCGAGTTGCTCGAGGCCGACCGGGTGACGGCCGGGCGCGCGGTCGGTCTGTCCGCCGACGAGGGCGCACACGTCGGCGCCGAGCTGTGCCGCGCGCTCGACTACGCGCACCGCCGGATGAACGTCGTTCACCGCGATTTGACACCGCGAAACGTCATGATCGACGAAGAGGGGCAGGTGCGCCTCATCGACTTCGGGATCGCGGCGCCCGCGCGCGCCGCGGGGCACGAGGTGCTGGGATCGCCCGGGCACATGCCGCCCGAGCAGCTCGCGGGAGGCGAGCTCGGCCCCGCGACCGACGTCTTCGCGCTGGCCGCGCTGCTCATGGAGGCCTGGTCGGGCGAGGCCCCGTTTCGGCGCGCCACGGAGGAGGCCTGCGCCGCCGCGATGCACGCCGCGCACCCGCGCCCGAGCGACGCGCACCCGGAGCTCGCGCCGCTCGACGCCGTCGTCGCGAGGTGCCTGCGGCTCGACCCCAGAGAGAGACCGCAGGAGGTCGACGAGCTAGGCCGCGCCCTCCGCAGCTTCCTGAAGGAGCGCGAGACCGAAGAGCTGGCCCGACGCCTCGGCGAGCGCGTACGCCAGGCGCGCGACGAGGGCGCGTCGAAGCTCGCGTCGAGCGAGCCTCCTTCGACGCGCAAGCTCGACGACGGTGAGGCGCCCACGATCACCCGCACCTTCGCGGCACGCGAGCCCGAGGTAACCCCTTCGAACGCGCCCGCGACACGCCGGCTCGACAGCCCACTCCCTCCGCCGCCCGCGCCGCCCGCGCTGCCTGCGCCGCCCGTCGCTCCCGAGGGCGCGACTCCGGTCTCCGGGCGGGCCCCGGTCCCCCAGCGCGCCCACGAGCCCGTCCCGACGGGGCGCTCGCCTCTCGCGCGCACGGCCAGCGTGCTCGCGCTGCTCGCGGTCGCGGGGGCCGCGTGGTCGGTCTACGCGCGACGCGAGAGCCGATCGCTCCCGCCCCACCTCTCCATACCGGCGGCCACCGCCCCGCTCGACCCGTCCTCCGACCCGAGGGCCCCCTTCGCCGCCTCGCCGTCGGCCACGGTGATCTCAGCTCCGCCTTCCGCGCCGACGCCCGCGCCTGCGCCCGCCCCCTCTCCCGCCGCCTCCGCCGCGACGCGCCCGCCCCCCTCGGGGGCGGCGCGCGAGACCCCTGCCCGCGCGGCCGAGCTCGTGCTCCTCGGCGAGCTCGGCACGCGCGTCTCGGTCGACGGGACGCCCCGCGGCCGCACTCCCGTGCGCCTCTCGGTCGAGCCCGGCCCTCACGACGTGCGCTTCACGTTCGAGGCCACCGGCGAGTCGCAGGGTATGCGCGTCTCGGCGAGGGCCGGAGAGCAGGTGTCGCTGCGCTCCGAGTTCACCGGGGCCGTTCCGACCGTCCGCGTCGTCCGTTGACCTTCGTCACACGCCGTCGCGGACCCCACGTCGCCGCCTGCGGCGCCGCCCGAGAGGCGTGATAAAGAGTCCGCCATGGTCGACTTCTTCGAACTCTCCCGTCACTTCACGGACGAAGAGCGCGCCGTCCGCGACAGCGTGGGCCGCTTCGTCACGACGCGCGTGCTCCCCACCATCGGAGACCACTTCGAGAAGGGCACCTTCCCCACCGACCTCATCCCGGAGATCGCCGAGCTCGGCCTACTTGGGTGCAATCTGCACGGGTATGGCTGCGCGGGCCTCTCCGAGGTGGGCTACGGGCTCGCGATGCAAGAGCTCGAGCGCGGCGACTCCGGGATCCGCTCCTTCGCCAGCGTGCAGGGCAGCCTGGCGATGTACCCCATCCACACCTTCGGCTCGGAGGAGCAGAAGGCGCGCTACCTCCCGGAGATGGCGAAAGGCCGCATCATCGGCTGCTTCGGGCTCACCGAGCCCGATTGGGGCTCGAACCCGGGCGGCATGGTCACGACGGCCATCGACGATGGCGACAGCTTCGTCCTGAACGGCACGAAGCGCTGGATCACGAACGGCAACATCGCGCAGCTCGCGATCGTGTGGGCGAAGCTTGGGGGCGTGGGGGGCGCGAACGGGACCGGCGCCGACGTGCGCGGCTTCATCGTGCCGACGGACACGAAGGGCTTCGAGGCGCGCCTCATCCACCGCAAGATGAGCCTGCGGGCGAGCGTCACGAGCGAGCTCATCCTGGAAGACGTGCGCGTCCCGAAGAGCGCGCTGCTCCCGAACGTCAGCGGCATGAAGGGCCCGCTCTCCACGCTCACCGCCGCGCGCTTCGGGATCGCCTGGGGCGTGCTCGGCGCCGCGCAGGCCTGCTTCGACTCGGCGCTCGACTACGCAAAGAACCGTGTGCAGTTCGGGGGCAAGCCCATCGCGTCGCACCAGCTCGTGCAGGCGAAGTTCGCCGAGATGCTCACGCAGATCACGACCGGTCAGCTGCTCGTGCTTGAAGCGAGCCGCCTCAAGGCCGAGAAGAAGCTCACGCCGCAGCACGTGAGCATGCTGAAGCGCACCAACGTGAGGGCCGCGCTCGAGATCGCGCGCGCCTGCCGGGACATCCTCGGCGGCAACGGGATCACGCTCGAGTACCCGATCATGCGCCACCTCTGTAACCTCGAGACGGTCTACACCTACGAGGGTACGCACGACATCCACACGCTGGTGCTCGGCCAGCACGTGACGGGGATCGCCGCGTTCGCGTGAGCGGGCGCGGGGGTCGAACGGCGCGCGTCGGGCGAGCTCGATCGCGTCGATCCCGTCGAGCGCGGCGACCTGAGCGTCAGGCGAGCTCGGTCGCGTCGAGCGCGCCGACCTGCCGCAGAGCCTCGAACAGGGCGATGCCCGTGGCGTTCGCGAGGTTGAGCGATCGCACGGCGCCGAGGGTGGGGATGCCCACGACCCGGTCGGCGTAGGCCGCGAGCAGCTCCTCCGAGAGGCCCACGCTCTCTTTGCCGAAGACGAGTGCGTCGCCGCGCGCGAACGCGCGCCGCGTGTAGCTATCCGCTGCGGTGCCCGAGAAGAGGTGCAGCGCACCGAGCGGCGACTCCGCGCGAAACACCTGAAGGAACGCGTCGAAATCGCCGTGCGTGCGGACGTCGACGAGGTGCCAGTAGTCGACGCCAGCGCGCCGCACGGCGTGCTCGTCGATGCGAAACCCGAGCTTGCCCACGAGGTGGAGCGGCGAGGTGGTGGCCGCGCAGAGGCGCGCGATGCTGCCTGTGTTCGGCGGGATTTCGGGCTCGACGAGCACCACGTGGAAGGGCAGCGCGCCAGGCTCCACCTTCGCGCGCAGGCGCTTCGTCTCGAGGGAGGTCCGCGGCACGCCCGCACTCTAGGAGCGCGCGCCGCCCAAGACCAGTCTCGTCCGAGGGCGGTCCACCCCGGCGCCGCTGAAGCCTCGTGGGCGTCCGGCGCGGTCGTGGTGTACGTTCGCGCGCATGGCCTGGCGCACCTCCCCCGGTTGGCGCACCCCACGGTGGCGCCCCCACGGTTGGCGCGCACGCACTGCCCTCGCCGCGGTCGCGGCCGCCCTGCTGACGGCGTGCCCGCACCCGCAGGACGGCGCCGCGGTCGGCGTCTCGGAGAAGCCTCGGCTCTCGCGGAGGCCGACGCCCCCCGCCGCGTCGGCGACGGCCACCAAGGAGCCGCCCGATCTGCGCGCCAGCACGGCGGCGCTGGGCGGTCCGCGGCCGTCGCTGGGCCACGCGGGCGGCCGGTGGGACTACCGGCTCTTCGCCAACGAGGCGGGGCGCGCCGCGCTCACCGCGACCGACCCCGCAGCAGAGGCGCCGGTGGGGGCCAAGCTCGTGATGGACCACTTCGAGCGCACCGACGGCGCGAAGGGCCCGACGATGGCCATGGAGAAGAAGCCCAAAGGCTACGATCCCGCCCACGGCGACTGGCGCTGGGTCATCGTGGGCTCGAACGGCGCGCTGCTCTTCGACGGCAAGACCGAGCGCTGCTGGGGCTGCCACGACGACGCGGCGCACGACCGCGTGTTCTCGCACGGCCCGTAGCCCGAGCGACGGCTCAAATCGAGCATATCATTACGACTTATCAGACATTTTTTCATATCGGATAGTTCGTCTCGCTCACCCGGGGCGCGTCGAGGCAAGCGTGGGTCGCCGCGGCTCGCCCGTGCGCGCGCGCGGGCTGGTAGGCTCCGGGCATGCGCGTCATCGCCATCCGCGAAAACCAGCTGGTCCTCGAAGAGCGCCCTGCGCCTACTCCCGAGAAGGGCGAGGTGCGCGTACGCGTCCACGCCACGGCGGTGAACCGCGCCGACCTCTTGCAGGTGCGCGGCGGCTACGCGGCCCCGCCCGACGCGGTGCAGGACGTGCCCGGGCTCGAGTACGCGGGGGTGATCGACGCGGTGGGCCCGGGCGCCCACCGCCGGCGCGTGGGCGATCGCGTGTTCGGTCTCGTCGGCGGCGGGTCGTACGCGGAGGCGCTCGTCGTCCACGAGGAGCTCACGTGCGCGCTGCCCGAGGGGCTCGACTTCACCGCAGCGGCCGCCCTGCCCGAGGCGTACCTCACCGCGTACGACGCGATGGTCACCCAGGCCGGCTTGGCCGCGGGCGAGACGGTGCTCATCCACGCCGTCGGGAGCGGCGTGGGCACGGCGGCCGTCCAGATCGCGAGGGCCGTGGGCGCGCGCTCGATCGGCACGGCCCGCACCGAGGAGAAGCTCGACGACGCCCGCGCGCTCGGGCTCGACGTGGGCCTTTTAGTGCAGAATGCACAGTTCTCGAGCGCCGTCCTCGAGCACACGGGTGGCCGAGGGGTCGACGTGGTGCTCGATCTCGTCGGCGGCGACTACTTCGGCGAGTCCGCGGCCGGTGCGGCACCGCGGGGGCGCCTCGTCCTGGTGGGCCTGCTCGCAGGGCCTCGCTGCGATCTCGACCTCGTCACGGTGCTGCGCAAGCGGCTCACCCTCCGCGGCACGGTGCTGCGCTCGCGGCCGTTCGAGGAGCGCATCGCCGGGGCCCGCGTGCTCGAGCGCCACTTGTCGCCCCTCTTCGCGACCAGCCGCCTCACGCCGGTCGTGCACGCGGTGCTTCCGCTGGAGCGCGCGGCGGAAGCCCACGCGCTCGTCGCCAAGAACGTCGGCTTCGGCAAGATCGTGCTCGACTGCGGCGCGAGCCCGGGGTGACCCGCGCGGTGGCGCGAGACGCCGCAGCTCGCGGCGGGACGTCGCGGCCTCAGAACCGGAGCAGATCGCCGCGCACCTCGAAGCCCACGGAGAACACCTCCACGTCGAGGTGCTGCGACGAGGGCAGCGCGCGGAGCTTCAGCGCGAGGGTCAACCGCGGGGCGCGCACGAGGGCGATGCCGAGACTGAAGTAGGGCAGCGGGCCGAGGCGCGCGCTGCGGGCCTCGTCGCCCGCGAGGCGGGTGCGCACGACCACCACGCCGACGCCGAGGCCGCCCTGGAAGCGGAGCCGCCACGTGTCGAAGGTGAGCCCGCCCGACGCGTTCCACAGCGACAGCCGCTGGTCGGCGATCTCCGCGCGCGAGGTCTGGTCCGCGGGCACGAGGGTGCCGCCGGAGGACACGACCGTGTGCCCCACGTCCACGAACGGGCTCAGGAAGTACCGCGTGCGATAAACGAGCGCCGCCGACGCGGTGCCCCCCACGCGCCGATCAGCGACCGCGAGCTCCTGCACGGCCTGCTCACCACGCGTCACGCCGACGCCCACGTGGAGGTCAGCCTCGAGCGCGCGGGTGGGCGCGATGTCGGCGAGCAGCGCGAGAGGGATCATCTCCGCCCGGGCCTCGGTGGAGTGAAATCGCCGACATGATACTTGTAAAATACAAGTCCTGGCGTGTCCGAGATCATGGCGTTCGGCTTGCCGAGCTTGAGGAACCTGTCGATCACGTCGGTGCCGTTCACCGTCCAGTAGACGACTCGCAGGCCGTTCGCCTGGGCGGCGGCGACCTCTTCGGCCTGGGGGCCGAGGGTGAAGCGTGGGGCCCAGATGGAGCAACCCGCGTCGAGCGCCTGGGCGGCGTCGGTCTCCAGGAGGCACACCGTGCCGGCCGGGTGAGGGAGCCCGCGCCACACGTCCACGAGCGAGGCGTCGTACATGCCGTTCACGACGGTGAAGGGCAGCCCGCCCTCGCGGAGTCGCGTCGCCCCACGCACCGTGTAGTCGGCCGCGAGCGGGAGCTGGTGCGCGAGCACCTCGGGCGCCTTCGTGTCGAGCCACACCCCGCGGAGCCGGGTCGAGCGAAAGGCGACGTCGAGCGCCTCGGCCAGCGTCGGGATGGTCTCACCGTTCTCGAGGCGGCAGTTCGCGCGGAGCTGACCGAGCGTGAAGTCGCCGACGAAGCCCTTGCAGAAGCGCCCCTGCACGAGGCGGGGCGACAGCTCGGCGTCGTGCATCAGGACGACCACGCCATCCTTCGTGAGGCGCGTGTCGACCTCGGCGAACTCGGCGCCCAGCAGCTCGATCAGGCGCATACCCGGCAGGCTGTTCTCGGAGGCGCCATAGTCCTGGATGGTCGCGCTCGCGCGGTGACCGCCGGCGAGGAAGTCGGGCTGTCCATCGTCGTCGAGCGCGACGCGCAGCGGCGCCTGAAAGGTGGCCGTCAGGGGGGCGCTGGGCTCCTGGTCACCCTTCCCCCAGGCGCCCTCGAACTGCACCTGCGGGGCGTCGCCCGCGACGAACGTGCCGGCACACAGCTTCGTGGCGATCGCCGCGTCGACGACCTGGAGTCGAATGAGCCCGACGTCCACGTTCTCGGCGTAGCGCCAGTGCCCCTCGAACACGACGCGCGCCCCGCCGTCGAGGCAGCCGCCCTCGGTGATGGCGTAGATCGCGTCGGGTCGACCGAAGAGCGACAGGCGATTCACGGCCGATTTGGTCACGAAATCCGGGCCGAGGAGCGCCCCGCCCTTGCCGCCCACGCGCCACGCCGCGCCGAGCGCGTCGTAGCTTGGCTGCGGGAGCTGCACGGCGTCGCGGAGGAGCCCGCCGTTGGCGAAGGATGGCACCCGAATGTCCGGACGAACGCTGCACGACGGCGCGAGCGCGCCGAGCGCGCCGAGCGCGCCGAGCGCGCCGAGCGCGCCGAGCGCATGCCACGGCCCACTAGAAAGCATAACCACCGAAGAAGCGGGGATAGGCCACGAAGGCTTCGTCGGCGGCGAACGGCAGCCAGAGCGCGTAGGACGCGCGAGAGATCATGAGCGCGGTGCCGAAGTACCAGTTCCCGCCCCCGTGGAGCGGGTTCTCCACCACGATCGCGCTCTCGCTGCCGACGACGCGCGCGTTGGCCGTACGGGTCGCGGTGCCACCGAACACGCCCGTCTGCGCGGAGCTGAACACGAGGTCTTCCCGCAGCGTGAACGCCACCTCTTGCGAGCGCCACTTCCAGCCGACCGCGAGCCCTGGACGGAGCAGGAAGGAATAGAGGAACGCGTCATAGCCGAAGCCCACGAGCCCTCCGAACCCCGCGCCGCCGAGGAGTCGCAGCCCGATCGACGGGGCTCCCGGCACGTCGTCGAACACGTGCGTCCACGAGGCACCGAGCAGCGCCTCGTTCGTCACGATCGCGGTCTGCACGCGCATGAGCGCCGCGAAGCCCAGCGGGAGGCCGACGCGCAGGTTCAGCTCCGCCATGGGGAACGCGCTGATCTGCCCCTCGACCACGCGCTGCGGGGGGTAGTCCCAGAGCAGCCCAACAGCGAACGCGACCGTGCTGGCGGCGGGGCCCTCGGGGTGGAAGACGAGCTTGCCCAGCGGAGGTCGGCTCGCGCTGTCGGGCGGCGCGGCGTCGGCACGGGCGTCGGCCGCCCACGCGCCGAGCGCGACCACGACGGCTGCGGCGCGAGCCCCTGCGTGAAGTGTGGCCGCGCGCACGGGCTCAATACTTCCGCGCGCGGTCCGCGCGGTCGGCCGAGGTGCGCGAGGGCGCCAGGTACGGCGCGTCGAGGGGCTGGGGCGCGTCGCCCCCGGCCTCGGCGTCGCTCCGGCCCCGCGCGGGGAGCGAGTCCCCGAACAGCGGGCGCCAAATGGGCGGCAGACCGGCCTCGCTCCTGCGCGCGTCTTCGCGGGCCGGCAGGCGGCGCGCCGTGGCGAACGCGGTGGCGGCGAGCGTCAGGCCGGCGAGGACGTCGAGCAGGTAGTGCCAGCGCAGGAACATCGTGGCCAGGATGATGTTCGTCGTCACGAAGGCCATGAGCGGCCACGTGTAGCGGAAGGGGAGCTTGTCGCGGTGGCGATACGCGAAGAGGGTGAAGAACGACGGGACTGCCGTGTGCAGGCTAGGGAAGATGTCGGTGCGATGCGTCCCGTCGAACGACGCCACCGTCTTCGCGACGAGCGGCCAGAACACGTCGCCCTCGAGCGGGTGTTCGAACCGCGCAGCGAGGAGGCGGTACGGGCCGAACCCCGGGACGAGCGTGTAGACGAGCTGCCCCACGCAGAACACGGTAAAGATGCCCCACGAGAACTCGCGCAGCACGTGCATGCGCCGTTCGAACAGCGACATCGGCACGATGTGCACGAGCAGAATGCCGAAGTAGAGATAGTAGAAGAACGAGAACCACTCGGTCGTTCGCGGGTTCACGTACCGGTCCCACGCCTCGGCAGGCTCGAAATGGAAGAGGGCCTTGTCCGCCGCGTAAATTTGCGCGTCCCAGGAGGTCGCGCTCGCGCTCGGGAGAATGTAGTGGAGCTGTGTGAACGTGGCGATGATGGCGCCCGGCAGCGCGATCCGGTACGCCATGTCGGCCAGGCGCCTCGGCGTCTGCGGCGCACGCGCGAGGGCGAGCAGGAACACGAACCCGAGGTCGTCGAGCAGGATCCAGCGCATGGCCTGGGGCTGCCGATCGCCGCTACCAAACCCGACCAGCAGCGTGAGGACGAGGAGATAGCTCGTGACCATCCAGTCCTGTGTGGCGAGGTGACCGAAGGCCCCCTCCGTCGCCGGAGCGGGGACCGGCGCGGGCCCGCCCGGCGCTCGCGTGCCGCGCACAGCGGACCGCATGAGCGCGTAGAGAGCGATCACGGCCGCGAGGGCCACAGCCTGCTGGAACGAGTTCACGACTTTTGGCTTCCGTGGTCCCCGGCAGGTAAGTGCACGCCACGGGCAATAAGGGGTCACGGCAGCGTGCTTTTTTCCCCGGACGCAAGAGGTGCGCGGACGCGCAGGTCGTGCACGCGGTGCTGCCGTTGGAGCGCGGGGCGGAGGCCCACGCGCTCGTCGCCAAGAACGTAGGCTTCGGCAAGATCGTGCTCGACTTCGACTGCGGCGCGGGCCCGGGCTGAGCCGCGCGGCGACCCGCGACGCGTCAGGGCCCACTCAGAGATGTGTTGCTCATATCGGCGAGGACCGCGCGTCGCAGGCAAGGCGCGGCGACGACGATTAGTTCGCGGAGGGGGAAGCGGCGGCCCCCTGCGCCGCGATGCACTGCAGCGCGTGGCGCACTGGGCGGCCGAGGCGAGGCGACGACACCGAGACCGCCGCGGCGCCGTCGAACGAGAGCGTGACCGACTCGCCGTTCTTGCGCTGGAGCACGATCGTGCCCGCGGTGGGGCACGCGAAGCGGTTGCCGCAGACCTTCAGGCCGGTGACCGTGCGCGAGTGCGAGCGGTCGCCCACCGTCGTCTCGGCGCTGCCGTCGCGGGTGGTGCAGCGCGCCGCAGGGTCGAACACCGTGCTCATGGTGACCGAGCGCGAGAGCGCCTTGCCCTTCTTCGTGACGCCGGTCGTCTGCGCCTGCCGCGTGCGAACGAGCGTGGCGCCCGACTTCTCGTAGGTGATCGTGGCGTGGTGCTCGACGGTGGCCGCGTCGACGCGGAAGCCCACCGCGTCGTGCTTCACCGTGAGCTTGCCCGCCGCGCGCGACCACGTGGTGACGACCGTGCCGTTGTACGTGCGGCGGTTGTAGGGGCCGACACAGCTCGTGAACACGCTCGTGGCGGTGTTGGCGCTCGGGTCCACCGTCGTGACGACGCAGCCGGCGGGCGTGAAGAAGCGGCCGGGGTTCTTCACGAGGCGATCGCGGAGCTCCGCGTCGGTCTCGGCCGCCCCCGCCGTGGCGAGCGGGTTGGCGGCGTCGGCTCCCGCGAGCGGATCCTCGAGGCCCGCCTCGGCGTCCGTCTCGACCTCCGAGGCCTCGCCGTCGTCCTCCACGAGCGCGGCGTCCTGCGTCCCGAGGACGTCGGAGTCGTCGACGGTCTTGACCGCGCAGCCGGCCTGCAGGGCACCGAGGACAGCGGCGGCGGTGAGGAGAGCGAAGGCGTTTCCGAAGACGGTGAGGTGGCGCATGGGAGGCTCCTGGGGGCGGGCTGGGCGGCCGCGGGACTGCGGCGATACCCACCTAGGAGCAACCCTCGTGCCGTCGGACGATGTGACAAACAGCGGCGGGATTCACCGCCGTTTTGCGGACATTTGCGCGGACGCGAGGCTCGCCGGACCGCCGCCCGTCCGGACCTGGACCTCGCGAGGTCCAGAGAGACGCGAGGCTCAGTGGTTGCGCGCGTGCTCGAGGCAGAACGTGGTCGGCACGCCGCACTTGGCGCACGAGCACACGCGGATGTCCGCCCCGTCGCCCTCGGTCGCGCCGCACTCCGCGCAGGCCCGCGCAGCGGCGGGGGCCTCGGCGGGGCGCATGGAGGCGCGGCGACGCTCTCCAGCCGCGGCGCCCTGACGCGCGCGCACGAAACCGATGAGCGTGGGCGCGAAGAAGAGCAGGTAGTTCGCGAGCGCCGCGAGGATGCCAGCGCGCGTCGCCCAGGAGCCGGTCGCGAACGAGAACCCAAGCAGCCCGAGGCTGAGGAGCGCGAGCCACTTCACCCGCACCGGGATGAGCAGGTAGAGGGTGACCTGCTGGTTCGGGAAGAGCGTCGCGAACGCGAAGAAGAGCGACGTGTTGAGGTACAGGTTGCCAGGCGAGCCGCCGGTGAGCCACGCGGCGACGGTGGTGCCGAACATGCCAAGCAGGTAGTACGCGTTCAGCTTGAACGGGCCCCACTCGCTCTCGAGGGTGCGGCCGACGAACCACGTGAAGCCGAGCTGAAAGAGCAGGAAGATCGGGCTCGTGGTGGTGCCTGGCAGGAAGATGTAGCTCACCAGGCGCCAGACCTGCCCGGCGCGGATCGCGGCGAAGTCGAGCGCCATCGCGTCGACGATCTCCGGGCGTACGATCCCGAGCACGAACGCGATCGCCATGCCGCCGACCACGTACGCGGTGAGGTTCGGGATCGCGAAGCGCCCGAGGCGCCGCTCGAGGCGTGTGAGCACGCTGTCCATTCGCGCTGGGTAGCACCCGCGGCGTCAGGCAGGAAGCGCCCCGGGCGGCCGGGCTCAGGGCCCGCCCAGAAATTAGTTGCTGATGTCGGGCGCAGCGAGCTGCGTAGCGCGAGGGAACCTCTCGCAGTAGACTTAGTTGTCGGGCGAGCCGCACCCCAGCCAGGTGTCGAGCTGGGCGGCCAGCGTGGGCTCTTTGCTGAGCACGCCCGGGGTGAGCTGGGGCATGGCGAGCCCACAAGGGTTGGTCGCGGCGATGTTGCAGGCGATCGTGGACGTCGATTTGTCGGTGCTGCAGGGGTTGATGTACGGCTTGCCGTTGATGGGTTTCGTGCGCCCCTGCTGCAGGAAGTTCTGGTAGGTCACCGCGGCGTTCGCGTTGTCCATGCGGGGCGCCGTGCCCGTGGCCGTGTGGCAGGAGCCGCACTCCTTGATCAGCTTCGGCATCAGATCGTTCTTGAAGCTCACGGTGCAGACGCCGCCATCGACCGGGCCACCTCCGTCGCACAGCGTCCCCACCGCGGCGCCGGCGTCGCCGCCGTCGAGCGCGGGGTTGTAAGGATCGGGTGGGAAATCGCCGCGGAGGCTGTCGGGATCGGCGTACTTCTTGTCGTACTCCCCCTTCGTGTAGTCGGTCTCGCCGCACGCCAGCGCCACGCCCACGAGAGCGACGCCCACCAGCGCCATCGTCCACCGCTGCATGCGGTCATTCTGGGGGCACGATCGCCCCATCGCAACTGCGAAGCGCGCGCCCACATGGATCGAGCGGGCCTCGGGTGCGCACGATCCAGGCCGCCAGGCCGATCGGGCTGGAAATCCGGGACCGAATCGCTACCTTGGAGGAGAGGTGACCATGCCCGTCTTCGCCGCCTTCACCGCCTCGGGACGAACGCTCCCGCACGACGCGCGCGCCTCGCTTCGGCCCGCGGCCGCGCTCTTCGCGCTCGCGCTCACCGCGGTCGCCGCGCTCACGCAGACCGCGTGCGTGAAGGTGGCGCCGTACGAGCGAGGGACCCTGGCCCACCCCACGATGACGACCGACGACGTGTCGCTCGGGGTCGACGCGCACGTGCGCGGTGTCTCCGAGGGCGCGGCCGGCGGCCTCGGCGGGGGCGGCGGCGGCTGCGGCTGCAACTGAAGCCTGTCCGGCAGGTCTTCCCCCCGTGCGGAGATCCCCTAAGACTTTC
This sequence comes from Myxococcales bacterium, assembly GCA_016720545.1. Lineage (NCBI taxonomy): Bacteria > Pseudomonadati > Myxococcota > Myxococcia > Myxococcales > Myxococcales bacterium. The sequence goes on along the minus strand of JADKKK010000005.1, from coordinate 144,814 downwards.
GCCCTCATGCGGCCGCGCGCTTCGTGTACGTTAACGCCGTGAACTCGCGCACCCTCACGCGCCAGCCTCGCCCCGCGCGGCCGCGAGCGGCGTCGCTCCGCGGCCTCCGGAGCGCCTCGCCGCTCATCGTGAGGTGGCTGTTGGCGGGCGGCGCGCTCGTGTCCGGGCTCACGGCCCACGGAGTGGCGTACGCCAGCGAGGACGCGGCGGTGCACAAGGCCGTGCAAGACACGATGACCGAGGACTACCCGGGCAGCCTCGGGCCGGCGAAGTCGAAGCTCTCCGACGCCCTCGGCCTCTGTCTGCGGAAGGGCTGTACCGGGAAGGTCAAGGCCGAGGTCCACGTCGCGCTCGGCATGGTCGCCTCCCAGCTCGGGCAGGTCGACGAGGCGAAGGAGCAGTTCGCCTCTGCGCTCCGGGCCGACGCCGCGGCCAAGCTCCCCGCCACGGGCGTGACGCCCAACATTCGGGCCCAGTGGGCGCTCGCCGCCAAGAGCGCCGCGCCACCGGCGGCGCCCGCGACGGAGGCGCCGCCCCCCGCGGAGGAGGCGGCGATCCCCGAGGGCTGGAAGAGCGCGGAGGCGTTCAAGCTCGCCAAGCAGGGGCTCGACGCCGACCAGGCGGGCAAGCTCGACGAGTGCATCGCGAAGGACCAGGCCTCGCTCGAGCTGGACGAGCAGCCCCGCACGCGCCTGCACTTGGCCTCGTGCGAGAGCCGCGCCGGCAAGCTGGTCGAGGCCACGAAGGACGCGCAGAAGGCCCTGGAGATGGGCCTCCAGAAGCGCGACGCGGGCGTGATGAAGGTCGCGCGGCAGCGCGTGAAGGACCTGCTCGACCGCATCCCGCACGTCACGTTCGCGCCCCCAGCAGGCGTCACCGACCTCGTCGTCAAGTTCGACGACCGGCCCGTCCCGACGAACGCGCTCACCAAGAAGTTCAGCGTCAACCCCGGCAAGCACCAGGTCGTCGCCGAGGGCCTCGTGAACGGGCTCCCCGCCACGTTCGAGCAGCAGGTCGACATCAAAGAGCGTGAGCTCGTGACGGTGACGATCACCCTGAAGCCCCAGGGGGGCGCGGTCACGCCTGCGCAAATCAAGTGCATGTTGCAGGCGAAGTCGCAGGAGGAGGTCCAGAAGTGCCTCCCGCAGAACACCAAGAACCTGGTGATCCGCGTCGGCGCCGACTTCAGCGGCTACGCCGACACCAACTCGGTCTACGTCGTGTCTCCGGGCTTCAACGCGTCGGTCACGTCGCCCACCTCGGGCTGGAACGTGGGCGGCAACTTCCTCGTCGACGCGGTGAGCGCGGCCTCGCCCGACATCGTGTCGACGGCGTCACCGCCGTTCCGCGAGCGCCGTTACGCCGGCGGTCTGAGCGGCGGGTACAAGCCCGGCACGTACGGCGTGCAGGCGCTGATGAACGTCTCGTCGGAGCCGGACTACCTCTCGGTCACCGGCGGAGCCGCCATCACGGCCGACCTCAACGACAAGCTCATCACGCCGCGACTCGGCTACTCGTACACGCACGACAACATCTACCGCGGGCCCGACAACCCCACGAACAACCTGTTCCAGGTGCACGAGTTCGAGCTCGGGGTCACCTTCGTGCTCTCGCCCACCATGGTGGTGCTCGTGGGCGCGACGGCGCAGTTCGAGCGCGGCGATCAGTCGAAGCCCTACCGCTACGTGCCCACGTTCGACCCGGTCACGGTCGCCCCGTTCGTCCCCAACGGGGCGACGATCGACCTCGTCAACAAGTACCGCCAGCCGATCCGTCCGCTGGAGCAGCTCCCCACCGAGCGCGACCGCTACGCGTTCGGCGCGCGCCTCAACAAGCGCATCGGCAACGCCACCCTCCGGCTCGAGCAGCGCTTCTACTTCGACACGTGGCTCACGAAGGCGTCGACGACCGACATGCGTTACATGGTCGACCTGACGCGTCGCCTGCGGCTCTGGCCGCACCTGCGCTTCCACGCACAGACGGCCGCGAACTTCTACCAGCTCGCCTACCCCGCCCTCGCGGACCCCGGCGGCATCACGCCCACCACGCTGTTCACGTACCGCTCGAACGACCGCGAGCTGTCGCCCATGGTCTCCGCCACCGTCGGCGGCGGCCTGCGCGTCGCGCTCGGCTCGCTCGAGGGCGACGTGCGCTACGGCATCAGCTTCGTGGGCGATCTCCTCTACTCGCGCTATTTCAAGGCGCTCTTCCTCACGGCCCGCACCGGCGTCTACGGCACCGTCGCCTTCGACGCCGAGTTCTAGCCCCCTTCGCACCGCCACCTGCCCCCGCCCCCGCCCCCGGCCCATGCAACGCCCTCCCCGCTCCACCCAGCTCCTCGGCGCCGCCGCGCTCGTGACCGCGCTCGTGACCGCGCTCGTCGGCGGCTGCTCGCTCGACCCGGTGCAGAGCGGCAGCATCAAGGCGCTGGGCGACGAAGATCCGAACATCCCGCGGGGCGAGTACCACCGGCAAGGGCAACCGTGTGTGCTCTGCCACAGCACCACGGGCCCCGCGTCGGACAAGCCGTTCGCGGTCGCCGGCACGGTCTTCGTGGGCCCGTTCTCGGCGCGGGGCGCCGGGAACACCTGGGTGCGCGTGGTCGACGCGAAGGGCACCCAGGTGTGCAAGACCACGAACTGTAAGGGCAATTTCTTCTTCCGCGACGAAGACTTCACGCCCAACGGCCAGTTCCAAGAGAAGCCCGGCCCGAGCTTCCCGCTGCTCGTGAGCATCCAGCGATCGCTCCCGGGCAACCCGGTCGGCGCGAACCGCGCGATGTCGAGCCACATCGGCCGGGAGGGCTCGTGCTCCGCGTGCCACAAGCCGCCGCCCGACGCCAAGTCGGTCGCGTCGTTCGACACGCCGGGCGTGGTGCGCCTCTACGACACCGAAGCCTCCGGCGACCAGGCGCTCCCGCCGAGCACCGAGGCCTGCCCGCCGGCGGCTCCCGAGCAGCTCGTCCCGTGCCCGGAGAACCCGCCATGAGCCCTCGAAGCCCGCGCGCCCTGCCTGGTGCTCTGAAGCGAAGAAGTGTCCGTGTGGCCCTGGTGATGAGCGCAGCGGTCGGCGGCTCGCTCGCGTTCGCCGCGTGCGCGTCGGTGCCCGACAACGCCCGCCTCACCGTGCTCGTCGCGGACGACGGCGCGCCCCTCGAGCCGGACTACGCGATCTACAAGGCGCACGTAAACGAGATCCTCGAGCGGCAGTGCGGCACCCTCGACTGCCACGGGCAGGCGGGGCGCGCCTACCGCCTGTACGGCCGCACGGGCCTGCGCATCTTCAACCCCGACGGCTCGCTCGGCTCCGGCCTGAACCCCACCACCGAGGAAGAAAAACGCTACAATTTCCAGTCGTTGGTCACGCTGCAGCCGGAAGAGATGCGCCGCGTGATGGCCCGCAACGGCACCGATCCCGAGACCCTCATCTTCCTGCGCAAGCCGCTCAAGGTGGAGCGGCACAAGGGCGGGCAGGTGCTCGCCTTCAACGGCCCGGCGTACAAGTGCATCACCGGATGGCTGCGCGTGCCCATCGGCGGGGCGCTCGACGCCGACTCGGAGAAGGCCTGCAAGTCGGCGCTCGAGGTGCGCTGATCCCGGCGTGAGCGCCGGGATCACTCAGCGGAGCGAAGGCGGGATCGAGTGGCGCTGCGGCCTCAGCGACGGCGGCACCCCCTCTTCCGAGGCCTTCGACGTGGGAGGGTTCGCCATCGACGCGGGCATCTTCTCGGTCATCTCGGCGGCGTCGTTCACGATCTTCGTCGCCGCCGCCGCGCGCGCGTTCTTCTGGCTCAACGTGTCGTGATCGACCACTGCGTGCCCCTCGAGGAGGTCCAAGTACTCGAGATCGAGCTCGCCGCCCGAGGGCAGAATGAAGACGCCGAAGAGGTGCGCCTGGCGACGTATCTCGGCGACGAGCGGCCGAGGCACGTGGAGCGCGGCGTGCGTGATGAGGTGAATCACCGGATCGCGCTGATCGCGCGCGCGGAGCAGGGAGATCTCGGTCGCGAGCTGGGCGAACACGCGCGCCGGGTTGCGGCCGCGCTCGCCCTTGAAGCCGAGGACGTACGCCGCCGGGAGCTGGCCCGGGCGCGCGCGCTGCACGTCGTAGAGGCGTGAGTCGAAGAAGCGGAGCCACACCTCTTCGCCGGCGAGCTGGAGCTTCTTGCCGAGCGCGATGGCGAGACCGCGAGCGAACACCTGACGATCCCCGCGCATGGAGGCCGAGGCGTCGATGAGCAAGTAGTGCAGGCGTCGCGCCTCGTCGGGCGCTTGCTCGCGCGTATAGAAGAGCAGCTCGTTCTCGATGAGGCGCCGCGCGAACTCGGTCTCGTCCCACGCGAGCTCGGTGAGCACGAGAGAGTCGAGGGAGCCCTTCTGGCCGATGCCCGCATACCCGTGCACGGCGTGCGTGCCGGTGGCCTGCGTGCGCCGCGTCTCGAGGACGCTCGGGAGCAGCTCGAGGCTGAAGTTCACGATGTCGTTCGCGGCGGGCGTGCTCATGGCCGCGAGCAGATCGACGTGCGCGAGCGCGCCCGCCGCCGTGGACTCGGGACCGAGCATGCCGAGCAGCCGGAGCGTGTCGAGGTCGAGGGCGTCGGCGAGCGTGAGCACGTGGAGCCGCGCGCGCGCGAGCGCCTCGAGCATGGCGATCTCGAAGTTCCGGGGCATTCCGGCGAAGAGCTGCGCGAGCTGGGGGTCGAGGTCGCGCACCATCTCCGGGTCGAGCGGGATGCTCGCGGGGTAGGGAGGCCGGAGTCGCGCGCGCTGGACGAGCGAGCCGAGCACGCGCGCGAGCACGACCACCACGAGATCGTCGGAGAGCCTCATGGTCGCCGCGCGGGCCGAGGCCTCGCTCTCGGCGATCTCGTTCACGACGCTGCGATAGATGGCCGCGAGCTCGGCCCCTTGGGCACGCGCGCGAGCGCGGCCTCCGTGCTCGAACGCGCGCCTATCTCGAGCTGCTCCTTGGGGCACGCGTAGAGGAGGCCGAGATCGTGCACCATGAACAGTGGCAAGTGCACGCCGAGCTTCGCCAAATCGCGGTACCAGCGGAGCGCGCGCAGCACCATCATCGGCGAGGCGGCGCGCACCGCGGAGAGCGCGAGCCCGCCGAGCGGGCCGACCACGGCGGGATCTTTGGCGAAGGCGGGCGAGACGGGCATGCGCCCCGCGAGGGTAGCTCAAATCGCGGGCGCGAGGTCCACACCGCGCGGCCCCGCGCGCGACGTGTCCATCCGCCTTCCGGCGCGGCCCGAGTCCGATAGACTCGCCAGATGGCCTCCCCCAAGCTCCGCCACGCCGCCGTGCTCACCCTCGTCGCGTTGTCCCTCACCGTGCTCACGGCCGGGTGCAAGAAGGCGAAGCCCGGCGGGGCCTGCAAGAAGAAGGGGGACATCCAGTGCGTCGACAAGACCACGGGCGTCATCTGCGTGAACGACGTGTGGGAGACCCTGTCGTGCGAGGGCCCGATCGGCTGCATGACGGTCGCTGGCTCGGGCAGCTGCACGCACACGAAGTACGCGGTCGGCGAGCCGTGCCTGAACGAGGGTGAGCCGCAGTGCTCGGGCGATCGCAAGTCGATGATCAAGTGCGAGAACGCCCACTGGAAGCTCCTGAACAAGTGCGGCGGCGCGCTCGGCTGCGTCGCGAACGTAAACGGCGCGAAGTGCGATCTCGGGGCGGCGTCCGCAGGAGACGCATGCACGAAGGAGAACGAGGGCAACGCGTCGTGCACACCCGACAAGAAGAACCTGCTCGTGTGCAAGGGCGGAAAGATGACCCTCGCGCAGACCTGCAAGGGGATGCATGGGTGTCGTCAAATGGGCACGAAGCTCGACTGCATGCAGACCATCGCCGACCTGGGTGATCCCTGCGAAGGCAACGACGGCGGCTACGCCTGCACCACCGACAAGCGCTCGCGGCTCGTGTGCAAGGGCGGAAAGATGGTGAAGGACCGCGACTGCAAGTGCTCGGTCATGATCGACAAGGTCAACTGCAACTGAGCGGCGACGCGAGGGAGCGACACGCGGACGTCGGCGCCGCCCCGCGCCCGGCGGGCGGCGCCGCTCGTTTCGCTCAGCGAATCACGATCTTGCAGTGATCGCGGAACCGCAGCTCGTACGTCTTGCCCTTGCCCTCGAGCACCGTCGCGACCGTCGCGACGAACGGGCCCTTGCAGGCGCCGAAGGCGTCGAGGGTGCCTACGGCGTCGAACGACGTGGGTCCGCCGCCCATGCGAAAGGTGAAGCCGTTGTTCGGGTTCAGCGCGGTGCCCTTCGCCGTGACGGTGAGGGTGCCGTCGCTCTCCACCTTCACTGAGCACGAGCGCGGGTAGCTGTCGACGCTCTCGTGGAACTCGCACGGGCGCGCGCCTCGCGGCCCGCCCTGGGCCTTCGTGAGCGTCGGCGGCGGAGGCGCGGGCGGCTTCGGCGGGGCCTCGGCGGGCGTGGCTGCAGGCGCGGGCTCCGGACAGGCGGCCGGCGGGGGCGGCGGCGCGACCGGGGGCGGGGGCGGAGGCGGCGCCGGCGCGGCGACGCACGGCTGCGCGGGCGGCGGCGGGGCCCCTGCGCACGCGCCGACGAAGGCGAGGAGGAGCGAGCACGGGAGCGCGCGGCGCGCGGCGGCGGAGGTCATGCGCGAGAACGTAGTCGCGCCACGCCGACTCGCTCAAGGGTCATCGTACGGCTCCTCGTAGGGGGAATCGGCGGAGCCCGCGGCGCGCAGGGCCGTGAGCAGCGCCAGCCCGGGGATGAGCAGACTGCCCAGGAAGGCCGCCAGCGCCGACTTCGGGAGGTGCCACGCGTGGAGCGACGCGAGGGCGAGGCCACCGAGGACCAGGGTCGCCCCGGCGAGGCCCATGAGGTCGTCGATCCAGAGCTTGAGTGAGCCGACGACCAGGAGCACCGCGAGCACCCACGCGGCGAGACCGAGCGGGTACTTCCCAGGGGTCGGCCACGCGGCGAGCGCCACGACCCCCACGAGCCACGCCGCGGCGAGCGAGTAGACAAGTCCGGCCCAGCGACCAAACGCGCGACTCCCGGGGAGCATGCCTCATTCCTAGCACTCCGCGAGTCCTCCTCGCGGCGGTCGTGGAAGCGGGGGGAGCGGCCCGATTCGACAGATCGACGTGCGCCGATGTGCGTCGACAGGGGTCAGCGCGAACACGCTCTCGTCGGTTGACCCCGCGGGGAATGTTTGCGACGAATGCCCGATTCCAACTGCTTTTTCGTGAGAGGTCGCATGCGTTCCTTCTTGGTTTTCGGCTGCGGAGCCCTTGTCTCTCTGAGCGCGGTCGCGTCGTGTGGAGCGCCCGCTGGGCAGCTCGGCGAGTCGGTTCGCCCAAAGGCGGCGACGGGACACGAGGCCCTGGGTGAGGCCAACATCGCCGCGTGCGCGAAGGCCATCGCGGGCGAGCCCCTCGTCGTCGACCTGAAGTCGAGCGAGCGCAGCGATCTCGAGGTGGCCATGCGTGACGGCGTGGTGGTCGTCGGCTTCGACTGTAAATCGCTCAAAATCGTGAAGAGCTGCGCGGCGCCCGGCGGCTATCGCTTCGCGGGCGTGACGCGCAAGGAAGACGTGGTGCGCATGACCAGCGCCGACGAGCTCGCGGCGAACCTACCGCTGAGCGGCGCGTCGATCTCGGCGGGAATGAAGCGCGGGTCGACGCTCGATCTCGCGCTCGTCACGGTGGGGAAGAAGCGCGCCACGGCGAGCGAGATCACGAAGTCCGACCTCACGGGCTCGGGGTGCGCCGAGGCCACCCACGTCGTGCGGGGCGTGTACGTGGGCGCGTTCGCGCTCGCCACCGGCACCGAGGGCGAGGTGCGCGCGGTCGCGCAGATCTTCGGGGCAGGCACCGCGGGCTCGAGCGCCGCCGGCAAGAAGACCGAGGCGCGCGACGGCGAGCTCGACGCGTGCCGTAAGTCGACGCCGGACGCGAACGCTCCCCCCGAGCAGTGCGCAGCCATCACCCGGCTCGAGCTCGTGCCGATCGTGGCCGAGAAGAAGGACCCGAAAGACCATCCGAAGGCCGAGACCGCCGAGGCGCACGCCCCTGCGTGCCCGGAGGGGTTCGCGTGGGACGGCCTCAAGTGTGTGGGCGGCAAGTCCACCGCGAAGGCGTGCAGCCAGGCGACGGGCACCAAAGAGGAGTGCTCTGCGGGCTGCTCGGCGGGCAACGGGGAGAGCTGCTTCGTGCTCGGTCTCTACGCCGGCTCGCCGCCCGCCGACCCCACGACCAAGATCGGTCGACGCCCCGTGCCGCCGGCGCAGGTGGACGCGGCGGCCCTGACGAAGGGTTGCTCGCTCGGCTACGCCCCCGCCTGCATGACAGGGGCGCACTCCGACCTCGGCGCGCTCTACCGGCCGGGCGTGGCTGAGGCTGAGAAGGCGGCGGCCACGGGACGAGCCGGCAAGGCGTTCGAGGCGGCGTGCAACCTGGGCGACGCCTACGGCTGCCTCGACCTCGCGGATTTCTACGATCCGAACCAGCCCGAGCGCGTCGGCTTCGCGAAGAGCGTCGACAAGCTCGTGGGGTACGTGAAGCGTGCGTGCGATCTCGGCAATGGCCGGTCCTGCGGGCGCCTCGGCGACATGCACCGCGACGGCAAGGGCGCCAAGGAGGACTCGTCGCTCGCCATCGCCGCGTACGAAAGGCAGTGCAGCGCCGGGGGCTACAGCGACGGCGACGGCTGCTACAAGATCGGGGCGATCTACGCGAACGGGAAGGGGCTGCCGGCGGATCCCACGAAGGCGCTCTCGGCCTTCGACCGCGCGTGCAGCCTGCGCAACATGTTCGCGTGCATGGCGGGCCACGGGCTCGCGGTCACGGCGCAGGACTCTGGCCGGGCGCGCTCGATGCTCGAGCGCGGCTGCAACAAGGACGTGCGCGGGTGGGAGCCGTGCCTCGCGCTCGGCGAGGCCTACGAGAAGGGCGGGCTCGGACTCCAGAGAGACTTCGCGAAGGCCGCGGAGGCCTACGAGCTCGGCTGCGCCAAGGGCGCGTGCGCGCGCGCAGGCGAGCTCTATCGCCGCGGCGGCAACGGCCTCACGGCCTCGCCCGAGAAGGCGCTCCATGCCTTCGAGGCGGGCTGCTCGTCCTGGAGCGAGCCAAAGGCATGCGCCGGCCAAGAGGCGATCCTGAAGACGAAGAGCAAGGACGAGCTCGTGAAGTTCTACGAGCTCCGGTGCGAGCAGCGCAACGATGCGCGCGCCTGTTTGAGGTTGAAGGCCGCGGGCGGGAACCCCAAGGAAGAGACGCTGAAGCGCTACCTGGAGTCGGCGAAGATGGGTTGCCAGCGCATGCACTACGGCGACGAGTGCAAGCTCTGGAAGGAGCTCGGCGGCGCGCCCACGGCGGCCGAGCTGAAGCAGCCGACCCGCGAAGAGACCCTGAAGAAGTCGCAGGCCGGGCGAAACTGACCATCGCCTCCCCTGAATCGTTGCAGGGGTCACGCGAAGACGTCAATCACATTGACTTATTGGCGAGCGTGCTCGTCGAGCCACGCGAACGCGGCGCCGAAGGTCTCCTCGCCCTTCGCGACGTTGCCGTGCGTGCAGCCCGGCATCTCGAGGTAGGTCGAGGGGACGCCCCCCGCCGAGAGGCGCAGCGCGGCCGAGCGCATGCGCTGGGTGACGTCGAGCGAGCAGGCGCACGTCACCGCGGCGCGCGCGCTCCGGAGCGCCGCGACCGACGGATCGACCGGCGCCGCGATGAGCATGACCCGGCTGTACCGCTCGGGGTAGGCGTACACGAGCTTCTCGCCGATCGTGGCGCCTTGTGAATAGCCCACCAGGGTGACACCACCTTCGCGAGGTGTGCGAGCCCCGGCCGCCGCGAGCGCAGCCTCGAGGCGCCGGTGCTGCTTCTGGGTGTCCCAAGAGAACGTGTGGAACCCCGGCACGCCGGGGCACGGCTCGTCGCCGTCGATCGCGACGACGCCGCCGTGCGCCGCCGCGGCCTCGGGGAACGTGTGCAGGTACGCGCTCGCGTTGGAGCAGACCCCGGGCAGAAACACGATCGCGGGCGGCCGCCCCGAGCGCCCGCGGACCACGTAGGCCGGCGCGTCGCCGGAGACCGGCACTGCCTCCACCGCGGCGGGTGTCGGGAGCTTCTCCCGGAGGGGTGCGTCGGCCAGGAGCCCGGCCGTCTCGGCGCTGTGCACCTCGGTCCCCCGCGCGGGAGCCGCCCCACCGGGCGGCCCCTCACACGCCGCTAGGAGCGCAGGGAGCGCGAACCCGCAGGGAAGAAGCGTGGCGCGGAGGTTCATGCCGGTCGTCGCGGGGAGCCCCACAAGTGTGACCACCCTCCAGCGCCCAAGCACGCGACTGTCGGGATTGTCCGGAGTCGCCCGGCACCGCGAGCCCGGCTCGGCGAAGGACGGAGGCCTCCACCCGCCGACTCAGTGGCCGTGAGGATCCATCCCGGGCGGCATGCCCATTCCGGGCGGCATGCCCATTCCGGGCGGCATGCCCATTCCGGGCGGCATGCCCATTCCGGGCGCGGCCGGCGCGCCCGCGTCGCCCTGCTTCTGGAACTTCGCGAGCTCTGGCGTCGCCCACTCCGCCACGGAGTGACCCACGACGTAGATCACGTCGGAGGTGCCCTTCTTGGCGTAGTGCTTCTTCTCCTTCTCTTCCTTGCCGACGACGAGGGTGTACTTCCCGGCGTTGTCCTTGAGAGAGAGTGTGATGGTTCCGCCTTCCTTGTCGGGCGCGTCGAGCCCGGTGTCGGCCGCGCCCTTTCCGTCGCCGAAGTCCTCCGCCGAGAGGTTCTTGAACGTGCGAAGAAGCTCGGTCAGCTTGCCGTCGTCGAATTTCGGGATGGGCTTCGCGGCGTCGGCCGGTTTGGCCTTGAAGGTGCCCGCCCACTTGTCGCCCTTGGTGAACGAGTACTCCCCGCTCTTGCCCACGATCGACACCTGAGTGACGTTCGCGTCGTCGAACTTGAAGATCTCGGCGTCACGCCAGCTCTTCACCTCGCGGGCGTACACGTAGCTCGTGTACCCCGTGCCCGCGAAGACCCCGGCCTTGCCGTCGATCATGATGAGCTGACCCCGCCCGCCCGACTTTCCGAAGCTCGCGTCGAACTTCTTGTCGGCGCCCTTCCACGCGATGACGTGGACGACCTTCTCGGCGTCGAGCTCGTAGTCCTTCTTCTGCTCGTCGGTCACGGCCGTGTTGACCTGCTCTTTGACCTTCAGCTCCTTCATGTTGTCGAGGAGCGCCTTCACGGACTGTTGGTTCGCCTCGGCCTTCACGGGCTCGGAGATGACCCACTTGTCGCCCTTCTTCTCGAGGACGACCTTGCCCTTGTTGCCGTTGGTGATCTGGAGCTTGTCGGCGTCGTCGGGCGCCTTCAGCTCGGGGAGCGCCTCGGTGGAGGTGGTGGTGGTCTTCCCGACCTGCTGGTCCTTCTTGACCTGCTGGTAGGCGAGACCACCGAGCACCGCCAGCACGACGACACCAAGGATGAGCTTCTTCTGCGTATCCATCGTTCAATACCCTTTACCAGCAGGGCCAGCCTACGGGCGGGCCGCTGAAGACCAACGTCGGAGGAGCGACGCCTTCGGAGGAGGAGAGGCCGGCCGCGCGCTGACAGGCGGGAGGCAGGCCTCTCTCGGCGACGCTCAGGCGAGCGAGGCGCCCGCGCGCGCGGCGTCGCGCCGCATACGCCGGAACACGCCGATGAAGGCGAAGAGGATGGGGACGATGAGCACCAAGGTGCCCTCGATCCAGTGCTGCTGCTTCTTGCGCGCCGACTTCATGTCGTCTTCGCGCTTCTTGATTTGCTCGTCGGACTCATCCTCGAACTTCGGCTTCGAGACGTCGCCGTAGACGAGGTTGGGCTCGGAGAGGATCTTCGCGGACACCGCGAGGAGATCGGTGTCGCCCGTCATCCAGTCGAGGGTGTTCTTGAACGCCAGGATGGTGTTCGTGAGCGCCTGCTGCGCGTACGGACCCGCGACCTGGAGGAGCTGCTCGTCGCCGCCGCCGCCGGGCATCATCATGCCCATTTGGCCCATGTCCGGGCCGTTGCCGGAGCGGGCGAACGGGTTCGTGAGGAAGTGCGAGGAGGCGATGACGAGCACGCGCGCCGGCTTCTCGCTCTTCTCCGGGACGGTGACGCCGTCACCCGAGGGGAACGCCGTCTTCAGCGTGCCCTCGACCGTGGCGGCGAGGTTCTGTTGCGCGAACTCGCCCTTCGGCTTCCACGCGCGGAACGGCTTGAGGTCGACGCTGTCAGTGGTCTCGCGGAGCGTGCGCGGGGTGGAGCGCGCGACGACGCGGAACTTCTCGGGCGCCACGTCGGGCTGCTTGTCCTTGTGGAGAACCAGCGACGACGAGAACGGGAACGCGAGCGCGGGGATGCGGAAGAAGCCCGCGAAGCTCGTGTCGAGCAGCTGCTCGTCGCCGGTGAAGGCCGGGTTGTCCTGCACGTCGAGGAACTGCGGGAAGCGCATGCTCGCGAGCCCGCCCTGGGTCATGATGCCGACGCGGAACGGCCGGCCGAAGTCGAGCACGGCGTCCTTGCGGAACTCGATGCCGTAGCCGTCGAGCAGCTTCTCGAGCCCGTGGGTCGAGAGGGTCGCCTGCATCTGCGCGTCGCTCGGCTTCACGTTGACCGCGCTCGCGACGACGACGAGGGTCTTGCCCTTCATCACGAACTGGTTGACCCGCTTGAGCTCCTTCTCGTTGTAGTCCTTGTTCGGCTGCGTGATGATCAGCCCGTCGAGCGAGTCGTCGATCTCCGAGGCGCCGTCCTTCAGATCGACGTCGATGAACTGGTAGAACGGGAAGTTCTGCAGCACGATCTGCTGGAGGTTGGGCTTGCCCATGTTCGCCGGCACGAGGTTCGTGTCGGTGAGCTTGAACTCGTCCTTGCCCGCGACGATGCCGATCTTGTGCTTGATGTTGTCGCCCTTGTCGCGAACCTCACGGATCTTGTTCGTGATCCAGAACTCGAGACCCTCGGAGCGATCGGGCGGCAGGAACTTGATGGCGTCCTTCTCGGAGCCGTACTTGAAGACGACGCCCATGAAGCCCTGGGTGACCGAGGCCTTCTCCTGGTCGTCGGTCGCCTCGCCGAAGGGCTGCTCCACGAGGCCCGCGTCCTTGGCGGCCTTCTTCTGCTCTTCGTCTTTCGCCTCGATGAGGTTGAAGTCGAACTTCCCGCCGCTGGCGGCCTTGTACTCACCGAGGAGATCGCGGAGATCGCGCACGAAGGCGTCGAGCTTGGGCAAGCCCTTCGTCACGTACACGTCGCACTTCATCTCCTGCTTCATGCTGCGGAGGAGGTTTCCGCTGCCTTTGGAGAGGGTGAAGCGCTCGTTCTTGGTGACGTCGATTCGCTTGTAGCCGCCGACGGCGGACAAGACGTTCACTGCGACCAAGATGGCCGCGATGACGAGGATGAGCGCGCCGGCTTCCGTCGCTGCTTTGGCTTTGCGTTCCATGGCTGTTTCGGACCTTACTTATTCAGCGCTCAGCGCCACCGCCGGCCCTCGAGCTGCCGGAAGGATTCGAGCAAACACAGCACCGTGACCGACACGAAGTAGACCACCGCGCGGGTGTCGATGAGCCCTCGGGAGAAGGGCTCGTACCGGGTCTGGAAGCTGAAGAACGAGATGACCTCGCCCGGCCAGCCCTTCACGAACTGCACGAGCGAGCCGATGAAGAACAGGATGAGGAGGGTGGAGGCCGTCGCGAAGTAGCTGACGATCTGGCTCTCGGTCATGCCGGAGTAGAGCATTCCGATGGCGATGCCGGCGGCGCCCATGAGGAAGAGGCCGAACATCGACGACCAGAAGGGACCCCAGTCGAACGCGCCCATGTTCCAGGGGAACTTGAACATCGCGATGGGGTAAATCGCGAGCAAGGCGATCTGCACGAGCAGGACGCCGAGGGCGCCCAGGTACTTGCCGAGCACCACCTCGCTGTCGCGAACGGGCAGCGTGATGAGCAGCTCGATGGTGCCGAGGCGCTTCTCCTCGCTCATCGCGCGCATCGTGAAGAGCGGAATGGTGAGAAAGCAGATCCACGCCGGCACGAAGTCGAACATGCGGCCCATCGACGCGCGGTCGACCTGCCAGATGCCGCCTTGATAGAAGAAGAAGTAGAGCCCGAAGAGGACCATGCTCGCGCTGATGACGATGTAGGCGAGCGCAGAGTTGAAATACCCCGCGAACTCACGCTTCGTGATCGTCCAGAGGTTGCGCGCGAACGACGCGGAGACCTTGGGGGCCTCGCGCGCAGCCATGGGCGGCGCCTTGGCGGCGGGCTTGGCGGCCTCTTCGTCGCTCTCGTCGTCGTCTCGTCGTCGTCACCGCCGTCTTCCGAGGTGGTGTCCTCTTCCTCGTCGTCGCCCTCTTCCGCGAGCTTCGTCTTCTTCTCGTCTTCTTCTTTTTTGGCTTTGTCGCTCATGGCTCAGGCCTCGTCCTCGTCGTCGTCGTCGTCGTCGTCGTCTTCGTCCTCGTCCTTGACGGGCGGGGGCTCGCCCTTTCCGACGTGGCGATTCCTTCGCTCCTCTCCGATGGTGAGGTGGCGGAAGACGTCTTCGAGAGTCTGGGTGTCGCGGTGGAGCTCGAGGAGCACCCACCCCTTGTCGGCGATGGCGCGGAAGATGGCCGCGCGGAGATCGGTGCCACGATCGCTCGTCAGCTCGAACGCGTGGGCGCGCTCGTCGGTCGGCAGCTCGTTCACCCTGGCGGCGCCCTTGAGGGAGGCGAGGAGGTCGGAGACCTCTTTCGCTCGCGGAGGCGCGCCGGAGCCGCGGTAGGGGGAGTCGCCCCCCGACTCTTGCACCTCGACCACGTAGCGGACGCGGCCGCTCTTGCCCTTGATGTCGTCGAGCGAGCCGTCGGCGACGACGCGACCGCGCGAGACGATGATGGCGCGGGCGCAGGCGGTCTCGACCTCCTTCAGGTTGTGGGTGGAGAGGAGGACCGTGCGGTCTTTGCCGATCTGCTTGAGGTAGTCGAGGAACTCGGCCTTCTCGTTCGGGTCGAGATCGCTCGTGGGCTCGTCGAGGATGAGGATCGGCGGGTCGTGGATGAGCGCCTGGGCGAGGCCCACGCGCTGGCGGTAACCGTGCGAGAGCTGGCGGATCTCCTTGCCGAGCACCTGCGCGAGGCCGGCGACCTCGACCACGGAGCGGGCGCGCTTTTTGAACGTGCTCTCGTCGAGGTTGCGGAGGTCGGCGGCGAACTTCAGGTACTCGTAGACGCTCATCTCCAGGTAGAGCGGCGCGCGCTGCGGCAGGTAGCCGAGGCTCTCGCGCACCGCGAGCGTGTGCTCGAAGACGTCGTGGCCGTTGATCCTCGCGGTGCCCGACGAGGGCGCGATGAAGCACGTGAGGATGCGCATCGTGGTGGACTTGCCGGCGCCGTTCGGGCCCAAGAACCCCACGACCTCGCCACGGTTCACCTCGAAGTTGATCTTGTCGACCGCACGGAAGGACCCGAAATTCTTCGACAGGTCGCTCGCGTAGATCATCACGTCGGTGGACATCCGACCTCCGGGAAAAGAATGAGAAGGGGGCGGGCGGAGCCGCCTGGACGGACGCCCCAACCGGACGGGCTTCGGATTTGTTCCCCTCGGACGAAAAAAGGTTCCGTGGAGGACCGAGCGCACCGGGTGGGGTGCCGGCGCGCCGCGTGAGGGCGCGCCAGAGAGGGCAAAGTTTCGGGAAATTCGTACAGACAGTTCCCGAGGGCGCGCATCCTATCGACACGATCGCCGGTGTCAACGTTCATGGCGAGACCGCGAGCCGAGGCCCCAGGTGAGGCTTTCGGGACGCTCGTCGGGTTCGGAGCGCAGCTCAGCCGCGCGGGACGGCGTGTGTGGGCCTGGTTCACGCAGGAATTTCGCCTACGACCGAACGCGCTGCGGGGGTGCGGACGGCAGCGGGTGCGGACGGCGGCGGGTGCGGAACCGTCCGCCGGCTACTGTTGCTTTCCGCAGGCCTTCTGCCCGCCGGTCTTGCACGCCTTCGCCCAGAAGGAGCGCGCCTTGACCGGGCTCTTCGGCACGCCCCACCCTCCGGCCGTGCCCGGCCCCGCGGCGCTCAGAACAGCTTCCACCATTTCTTCTTCGCGGGGGTCTCCGGCGTGGGCGGCGATGCGGGCGCCGGAGGCTCCGGCGCGGGCGGCTCGGGCGTGGGCGGCGCGGCGAGAGGCTCGCCGGGCAACCCCGCGACAGGGGCGGGAGCGCGCTCGCTTGGCGTCGCGGGCGCCGGCGGCTTCGGCGCACCGCCTGGGCCACTTGGCCCCCCCGAACGATCCGGGCCGCGCGGCGGGCCCTTCCACCCGTGCCTCGCCGCGATCTCCCGCGCCCGCGCGAGGAGCGCGCGCCCCTTCACGGGATCGACCATGGCGACATACGACGCGAAGCCGCAGGCGGACGCGAACACGTCGGGCGAGCTGCCCCAGCGCTTGCCGTTCGCCCCGTCCTTGTCGAGGGCGTGGAGGAGCGCGCGGAAGCGGCGGAGCGTGACCCGGTCGACGCCGAGCTTGTCGTTCACGACGACGCCCGTCACCTCCTGTTGGCGACCCTTGCGGAGTACACGCGTTTTGTCGGGGTGCGGGACGAACCCCTCGGCGGCGACGATGAAGCGCACCTGCTTCAGGAGCTGACCGGCGTTCTCTTCCTTCGAGGTCGACGAGAAGGTGAGATCGTCGGCATACCGCGAATAGGCAAACCCGAGCTTCTTGGCCGCGTGGAAGAGCCGCCTGTCGAGCCTCCGGCAGAGCACGTTGGTGATCGCCGGGCTCGTGGGGGCGCCCTGGGGGAGGCGCCGCGGGCCCTGGGCGACGTCGTACTCGGCGCCGTCGAGGGCCACGCGCACCGTGTCGGGCTCGCTGGCGAGGAGGGCGAAGATCGTGGCCAGGTGCTCGCCGTACCCGAGCGAGCGGAACACCCCACGAATGCGCGGCAGCGTGACCGTGGGGAAGAAGTCTTTGAGGTCGAGGTTCACCACCACGCGGGCGCCCACGTGGGGCCCTGCGTTCGTCACGATGGAGCGCTCGGCGCGGAAGCCGTGGGCCGCGTCGTGCACTTCCACGCGCGCGAGCACGGCGTCGAGGAGCCACCGCTGGAGCGCCTTGAGGCGCCGCATGGGCGCCGAGATGATGCGCACACCCCCGGTCTTCTTGGGAATCTGGAAGCGCCGGTAGTGCGACACGCGCGCGGCGGTCGTGGTGCGCGCATAGGCGAGGAAGCGGAGCTCGGGCACCGTGACGCCGGCGGCGCGGGCGAGGTCTTCGGCCGTGCGCAGCACCGGGAGCCCCTGCTTCTGGAGCCGCGCCTCGTCGCATGTGGTGTCCGCGAGACCGCCCGAGACACCTCGGCCGAGAAAGACGATCGCGCGGGTCTTTTCGTTCTTCCACGCCTCGGCGCGGGCTACGCGCTCGCGCTCGCGCCGCGCCTTGGTCTCGGCCTGCCGCGCCTTGGACTCCGCCAGGCGACGCTTGAAGAGCTCCTTCTTGAGGGCCTCGAGGTTGTGGAGGCGCGACTGCTCGGTGCGGAGGGCGGCGAGCTCGCGCTGCGCCTCCGCGAGGTCGCGGATCTCGTCGCCCGGATCCGAAGGGAGCGTGCCGCGCGCCGGCCAGAAGCCGAGGCGGATCATCTCCTCGAGGACGACCTCGTCCTTCGACGTGCTGCGGATGCGGTCGTAGAGCTGTTGGCGTCGGTCCATGGCGAGTCGAGAGACGGAAAAATTCACGGCTTCACGCGCGGCGGCTTCGGGGACCTTCGAAGATGTCTCGGGACTGGCTCGCTCAACTCAAGCGGACGCGCCTAGCTGGTGCTCGTTGAATTCTCGGGATTGACCCCGGAACAGCACCAGCTAGGCGTCGTCCGCACAGTCGAGAGCGGGCCAGTGACGCATGGAGGGCCAGGTCGCATGGACGGCGAAACGCCGCCCGTGTTGCAAGATGTCACCCCGAAGACCGCCGCGCGTGAAACTCCTTTCTCCATGCGAGAGGTGCCGTGTCATCGGTACGGCCCCCGGGCGATGGATGAACTCTGTCGTGACGAAGGTGGCGAGAGCGAGGAGGCGAAGACCCTCGCGAGGAGGGGCGCTCCCTCGAACAGACGTGTCGCGAGCATATGCTCGCACGGGCCTTTGAGAAGCTTGTTCTGTTGGAAAAAGTTGCAGGTGCAGGTGGCCTTGGCGAGGCGACCGTCCGCGTCGATCGTGAGGTCGGACTGGTAGGTGTGCTTGCCGTCCTTGACGGTGCCGAACAGCCCGAGGGCCGCGTCGGGCAGCGCGCGCGACGCCACGGTGACGGCGCGGGCGTCCAGAAACCGCGTGGCCTTCTCCTCCCGCTCGTTCGAGAAGCGCAGCTTGTCCATCGGGAGCGGCTCGCGCGCGAGCTCGCGCACGCGGTAGACGCCCTTGTTGAGGTCGTACATCGCGCGGCCCGCCTGGGTCCACGACGAGAGCGCGCCGAGCACGGCGGAGCGCGGCAGGTCGAGCTTCTTCGCGAGCGCGTCGGTGTCGGAGAACCAGGTGGTCTTCAGGCCCTCGAACACGCGGCGCTTCGTGAAGTCGTCGGTGTCGGCGCGCGGGGCGAGGAGGTCGAAATTGCCGGCCGTGGCCCAGTCGTTGCGGGTCCAGCCCGAGAGCCCGAGCGTGAACGACATGTCGCCGAGGTCGGCGACATAGAACGACGGCAGCCCCTGCCCGAGCAGGTGCACGGTGAGCTTGTCGGTGATGGCGATGAGCCGCTCGAGCGTGAGCAGGCGGCGCCGGCCCCACACGCGGATCTCCTCCCGCTCCTTGCCGAGGTACGGCGACCTCGCGCACACCACGGTGAGATCCCACGGCTCGAACACCGCGCGAATGGGCTCGCCGGGCGTGAGCACCCAGCGCAGCGCCCGCGGCCCGCGCTTCTCGCGCTTACGGCGGAGCACGAAGCAGAGATTGTGCAGGTCCATCGGGTGGAGCTCGAAGCTGCGCGCCGGCAGGGCCATCGCCGAGCTCACCTGGAGAAAGCCGCGCACCCAGGAGTCGGGCAGGTCGATCTTCTTCTCTTCGTAGGTCTCCTCGCCGGTGGTCTTCACCTCGAAGCCGCTGGGGTCCACCTCGAAGCGGGTGGTCTTGTAGCTGCGGATCTTCTGGAACTCTTCGTAGAGCGGCGTCGAGTAGTCGATGTTCGTGGTGCCGCAGGCGAACGTGCCTACGTTCTTGAACACGTCGAGGCTCGCCCCGAGGCGCCCGTAGGTCGACTCGTCTTGGCTGAAGCACTCGAAGAAGACCTCGTCGGGGTGGACGGTGATGACCGGGTCGAGCACGATCCACGCGTCGCGATCGTTCTTGTACAGATAATCGAAATAGGCCTTTTGCGCCCGATAGAACGGCGCCATGCGGTGCGCCCGGCGACGCTGGAGCTCGCCGATCTTCCGAGTGAGCGACTCGATCTGCGCGGCGACGCCCGCGCGGTCTTTGGCCACCTCGGCGAGGTCGACCAGCTCTTGGGTGGCGGCCCACTCTTTGTAAGCGGTCTTGTCCTTCGGCTTGAAGCGGAGATCGGAGACCACAATGTCGTGGAGGGCGCTGATGGCCTCGCGGAAGGCGACGCTCTTGCGCAGCTCGCCCGAGAAATACGTAGGTTGGCGCTTCAGATCGGGCGAGAACGACAGGCTCGTGCGATCGAAGCGGTCGTCGATCTGCGAGGCGCGCTTGAAGGCGTAGGCGAGCTCCATTCAGCGACCTCCGGAGGCGGGGACGGCGGCCCTCGGTCGTTGCTCGACGGGCACCACGCGGAGAGGCAGGGGCACCTCCGGGTGGGCGCGGCCGACGGCGACCATCGCCTCGAGCGCGAGGGCGCGGTCTTCGATGGCGATCGTGGCCGACAGGCGGTGCAGCACACTCACGACCAACGCGGCGGCCTGCGGGTTGGCGAGCCCCTCGCGGCGAAGGAAGGCGAGGACGCGCGCCTTCGCGACGCGGCCCTGGTTCACCCGGGAGAGCACGCTCGTGAAATACGGCACGAGCAGCTCGAGGCGCCCCACTTTGTCGCTGGCGAAGCGCTCGAGGTAGTTGGTGGTGAAGAGCTGAACGCTGCGCTGCGGGTGCTCGGAGAGCTTGAGGAGCAGCGCCGGGCCGTCTTCTTCTTTGAAGACGCGCGAGGCGAGCTCGCGGCCGAACGACTGCACGTCTTCCTTCACGCTGTCGATGACCGAGACGAGCACGTCAGCCGTGAAGTGCTCGGCGGGGACCGCTCGAAAGAAGGCGAACGCGAGCTCGCGGGTGTCGGCCCACTTGGCGTCGCAGAGCCTCGCCGCCGTCACGAGGCTCGCGAGGACGCGCGCTCGCTCGGCCTCGAACATGCGCCACGAGGCCTGCCGCACCGCGAGGACGTCGTGGCTGCCGAGCTCGACGAGGTCCTCGAGCTCGAGCTCCGACGCGGCGGACCCGGCGAGGTCGGCGAGGAGCAAGCCCCCGAGCTCTTGCGCGTGCGGCGACCCCGAGCGGAGCAGGCGCCACACGGTCTCGCGCGTGAGCTGCGCGGTGACCTCGGTGAGGTCTTCCTTCAGCACGCGGAGGACGTGGCTCGGCGCACCCTCGGCGAGCTTCCGCCGGAGGAGCGCCTCGACCAGCCCCTCGGCGATCGCGAGGCCGATCTCGGGGTGAGCGCGCGCGACCCTCGCCACGAGGGGGCGCGAGGCGTGGCGCAGATCGGCGTTGGCGTCGGCCGTGAGGTGCACGAGGAGCTTGAAGTTCAGGGTGAGCGCATCGTCGGGCAGCTCGGCGAGCAGGCGCATGCCCACCGCGCGAACGTTGGCGAACGGCGAGCGCACGACCATGAGCACGACGTCGACGGGCACGAGCCCCGAGCGCGAGTCGAGGCGCGACAGCAGCTCGGCGCCGACCTCTTGGACGCCCGCGAGCGGGTGCCCGAGAAGATCGCGCAGCGCCGCAGGGCCGACCTGCCCGAGGTGCTTGCCGAGCGCCGCGCTGAGGGTCTGCGCCGCGTCGAGCGCGACCTCGGCGGAGGGCGCGTCGTCCGGGAGGGCGAGCAGCGCCGCGATCACCCGGCCCACGAGCGCGGCGCCAGTCTCCGGCGCGAGGGCGAGCGATCTCACCCAGGTGCGGGCGTACCCGCGCGCGTCCGCGTGGCGAGCCGTGATGAGGGCGGCGAGGAAGGAGGTGTCGGCCGCGAGCGCTGCGCGCCGCTCGTCGATCCACGCGAACGCTTGCCTGCGAGCGGGCTCGTGCGCGCACGACGCGAGCGCGCCGAGCACCTTCGCCGAGAGCGCACCCGAGGCGTGGCGGCTCCGCGCGAGCTCGAGCCCGAGGCGAGCGGCGGCGGCGTAGGGGCGAGTGAGCACGAGCGCGACGTCGTCGTCGTCGAGCGAGGCGAGGAACGGGCCGCACGCGACGAGCGCCCGGGCGGCGAACTCGACGACCGGGGTGCACGTGCTCTCGGCGACGAGCTGCATGAGGCCCTCGGGGCGGGCCTCCCACAGGGCGGGGAACGCCTCTTCGCGCGCCGGCGGCGCGGGCTGCCCCGCGCGCTGACCTCGCCGTAGCCGAAACGCCTTGGTGTTACGGCGGAGCTCGTACCGTGGGCTGTTCGTGAACAGCAAATGATTGAGCACGCGATAGGGCGCCAAGGTGTCGTAGTCGCCGCGCGGCGCGACGGCGTCGGCGTCGGTGAACGCGAGGAGCACGCCGGCCGCGAGCGGGACGAACTCGGGGTCGGCGAGCTCGCCCATGCGCCGGAGCGTGCGCCAGGAGCGCCGACGCAGATATTCGCGAGTAGGTGCAGCATACACGGACTTGGGCGTGGCTCGCCACACGACCGGGTTCGCGCGGACCTTCTCGAAACGCGCCGCGAAGAGGCCGAACACCCGAGGATCGCGGCGGTACTCGGCGGCCTTGAAGAGGTGGCGGAGCCAGTAGAAGTGAGGCTGATTGAGCGGCGCGCGCGCGAGCTCCGCGAGGAAGGCGGGGCGCACCACCTCGTCGTCGACGAGATAGAGGAGATCCATCACCGCGAAGGCGCGCGGATCGGCGGCGAGGTGCGCCTCGAGGGCGCCGGCGAAGTCGGCCGCGACGCCCGCGGCGTGGGCGTCGCGTAGCGGCGCGGGCAGAGTGGCCACGATGTCGCGCCGGAAGTCGGCGCGGGTCTCGGCGTCGCTCAGCGCGAGGAGGGCCTCGGTGGCGATGCGTTGGACGTGCCCGGGCTGCTTGGGGTCGGCGCGCATCCGCGCGAGGGACTCGATGGAGGCCTCGCCGCCGAGGCGCCCGAGGGCCCAGGCGATCGAGTAGTCGCGGACGCCCTTGCCGCCGCCGGCGACGTCGGAGCTGGAGGCGGTGTGGAGCAGCGCGAGCAGCAGGGGCTCGGCCTCGCGGAGGCGCACCTCGCCCGCTCGCCAGATCGCCCGCTCGAGTGGCCACGAGCGCTTCGCCCCGGCGCGACGGAACCATCGCCGATCGGCCCCGGCCTGCCCGAGGCGCTCGAGGAGAATGCGCGCACGGGCGGCGTCGGCGGCGGGGTTGGCGACGCGGCCCGCGGGGCGCGCGGGACCGGAGGCCGTGGCCCGCGCCGCCGCTCCCTGGGCACGGACCCGCGCGGCCTCGGCCTCGGCCTCGCGCACGTAGCCCTGCTCCTCCTTCGCCGACACGAGCTTCTGGAAGACCCGGTCGGCCTCCGCGCGTGAGACGGGCGCGACGGTCTTCGAGCCGTCTTTGAGCGCCGCGCCCTTCTTGCCATACCGAAAGTTGACGACGAACCGCCCCGCGCCGACCTCGCAGAGGTCGACCTCGTACACCTTCTCGGTGCGACCCTCCACGAAGACGAGGACTATTTGGGTGACGAGCTTCACGCGGGGCCCTTGTTTCTCGGTCAGGTCACGAGGCGACGAATCGCGCCGTGGGCCCGGTAGAACTCTCCGCGGCCCGCCTCGCGCACCTCGTCGACGACGTAGCGCGCGCCCTCGTGGCGGAGGTCCTTCGGGAACTGCACGTTCCAGCCGCGGTCGTAGCCGCTCGACACCACTCGCACGCGAACCTGCGAGCCCTCTTTGACGCACTCGACCACCACGCCGTCGCTCACGTCGACCGTCGTCTCCACCTCCCCGGGCGGCGCGGCCGCGACGGGCTTCGGGGTCGCGATGGTCTTCGCCACCATGACCTCGCCCGCCTGGGCGGCCTTGATCGCCGCCTCGCTCGCGTCGAGCGACGCGAGGGTGCCGTCGCTCGTGACGAGGTAGAGCCGGTTGTCGAAGAACTGCATCGAGAGCGCCGAGCCGCAGCCCGTCGCGAGCTTCCAGAGGCGACTTCCCTCTTCGTCGAAGCAGTACACCGAGGAGCAGTTGTCCGCGGCGAACACGTATTTGCCGTCCTCCGCGGCGGCGCACGAGAACACTGTCGCGTCGCACGAGTAGACCATGTCGCCATCGCCGCGCTTCGTGAAGCGGTGCACCTTGTTGCGGTTCGTGGCGGCGAACACCGACGACTCCTCCTGCCAGCCGAACAGCACGGCCCCGTCGGTCTTTCGCGACCAGATCTCGCTGCCGTCCTCCCAGTCGTACATGGTCACCCCCTCGGAGTGCCCGTGGTACACGCCGAGCTCGTCGCAGCGGATCATCCACCCGCCGGAGCCCGACGACTTCTTTCGCCACTGCGACTCGTCCTCGTGATTGACGATCACGACGTTGCCGCCTGCGTCGGAGACGCCGAGCACGCCGTCTTTGATGTCGAGCCAGAAGATGTCGACGTCGTCGGCTATTTCGTACGCCACGCGCGGCACCTTGCTGCCGAGGTCGTAGACCTTGCCGTCGTCGCACCCGGCGTACAGCCAGTCGTCGTCGGCCACGATGCATTTTACGCCGTCGGGCAGCTTGAACTGCCCGAGCACGTTGCCCTCGCGGTCGAGAGAGAAGATGGCGCCCGACTGGTTGCCGACCCACACCCGCGCCTCGTCGACAAAGACACCAAACGCGCCCTCCTTGCCCGACGAGAACTTCCACACGATCGGCGCCTGCTTGGTCGATCGGCTCGGCTTCTGGCTCGTGGTCTCGCGGCGCGTGACGGTGCGCTTCGCGCGGCCGCCCATCACAGCGGGCGCGTACCCCTTCTTGGTCTTCTCGGCGATCTTCTTCGCGGCCTCGGCGCGGGCCTTCTCGGGCGAGGCGCACTCGGACACCTTGGTCTGGCCGGCGTCGCCGATGCGCCCGTAGCGAATGGTGAGGGTCTTGCCGTCGACCAGCACCTCGTAGAACTTGTGGGAGCCGGCGTCTTCGGAGAGCTCCAGATACGTGCGCTCGCTCATGGGGAGGAGAGCGTACGCGCGCGCACGCGGCGCGCGAGCGAAAACGTCAGTCGTCGGTGGCCTCTTCGTAGCCGTCGGTGACGCGCTCGCGCAGCCGGGCCTCCGCGTCACGCCACGCCGCCGCGCTGTGGGGAAACGTGGTCGCGACGACCTCGAGGGCCCCGTTCGGGAGCAGCCGGCGCACGCGGTGCGAGGCGCCGTCGAGCGCGATCTCCCAGGACACGCCATCGCGCACGAAGCGCCGGAACCGGAGCTCCACCCCGGGGGCGGGCCCGGCGGGCCCGGCGGCGGCGGGAGCGCTCGATGCATTCTGCACCGAGCGCACGTGGCGCGGTGAGTCGCGCGGGGCCGGCGCTTCGGGCGCCGCGGGGAACGCCACGTCGTCGCGGATACCCACGTAGCTCGGGAAGCGAGGCACACCGTCGTTCGAGAGCTCTTGATAGCGATAGGTGATGACGCTGCCTATCGGCGGCGGGCTCCGGCGCTCGTCGTCGGACAGGCCCGTGCCCACCGAGAAGCGGGTGCCGCTCGGCATCGCGCACTCGAGCGCGCCCAGGCGCCCCTTGTGCTTGCCGGCCCCGGGCAGGTGTCCAACGACCCGCGCCTCGGCGTCGTGGAAGCTCTTCACCTTGAGCAGAGTGTGCGAGCGCCCGACCTCGTAGAGCGAGCCTGGTCGCCGCATCATGAGCCCCTCGCCGCCGAGCGACTCGACGCGGGCGAGCTCGGCCCGGAGGGCCTCGAGGCTCTCGCACTCGGCGTGGACGTGCGCCTCCACGTGGGGCGCGCCGAGCTCGGCGACCAGCCTCGCGAGCTCGGCGTAGCGCTGCTCGAACGGCGCGCGCATGGAGGGCACGTCGAACACGAGGTAGCGAATCTCGCGCCAGGCCTCGCTGCGGTCTTGCCGGCGGACGGTGCTCACCGTGCGCTGGAACTGCCTTCGGCCGCCCCAGAGCTCGCCGTCGAGGGGGGTCTTCGGGAGGCGCTCGGTGAACCACGCGGGCGCGAAGAACTCGTTGCCGAGGCGGGAGAGGAAGCGCTCGCCGTCCCAATAGGCACGCACGCCGTCGAGCTTCTCGCTCATCCACCAGCGGGTGACGTCGGTGACGTTGTCCCACGCGTGCGCGAGGAGCACGGGCGGCGCCGTGCCCGAGGAGGACGCGCTCGTCGCGGCGCTCTCCCGCGGAGCCCGCGCGTTCGCGTTCGCATGCGCGCCGACGCGGTGCGTCTCGGCCGCGTCGCCTCGGAGCCTCCGGAGGTGCTTGCAGGTCCGCTGGTCGATGGCGCCGCCCGCGTTGCGCCACGCGGGGCACGAGCACGAATACACACCTCCCACGTTCTTGAGCACGTACGGATCGCGCCCCGACCCCTGGATCGTGGTGCTCTCCCCGTCGGCGAGATCGGCGAGCGCGGGGGGCCCGGGGTCGTGCGGGGCGGGCTCCGGCGCCGCGGCGGCCGCGGCGGGCGCGGGCGGCGGGTTCGGGGTCTGCTTCCACCAGGGCTTCTCGCGGGCCATTCTCCCCAGGATCGCTGCCACGGGCGCGCTTGGGAAGCGCGAAGGCCACGGGCGATCTCCATGCAAGGATCTGCATGCAGGATGCACAATCTTGTAGCCCCGCTGGGTTCGCCCTCGCGCTGCCACGCTCGGGGCGCCGGTGGAGCGGCGCCGCCGGGCGCGCGGATGGGGTACGGTGACGGCCGGGGGCTCACTTCCAGATCCGGGCGGCGCCCGCTGCGCCGCGCGTCGAGCCCTGCGATGCCTCACACCGTGGAGAGCCCATGAACCTGCTCGCGTCCTTGCCCGCCTTCCCTGCCTACGCCGCCACCGTCATCGTGCTCGGTCTCAACCTCGTCGGTCTCGCGAACGCGACGGCGCTCACTCGCGGCCAGGCCAAGGAGGTCGTCAACCCCGAGGACCAGGCCTTGAACAAGACGGCGAAGGTCACGCTCGACAACGACAACGACCGCACCGCGCGCTACCGGCGCGCGCACCGCAACGCGCTCGAGAACACGCCATGGTTCATGATCACCGCGTTCGTGCTGACGATGATGGGGACCTCGGGGACGGTCGCAGCCGCGCTCTTTTATTCTTACGCGGCGCTCCGCGTGCTCCACAGCGTCTGCTACGTCAAAGGGCTCCAGCCCTTCCGGACGATGAGCTTCGCCATCGCCCAGCTGATCCAGGTCGTCGTGCTCGGGCTCATCGGTTACCGGACGTTCGTCGGCTGACTCCCGTCACGCCCGGCGCAGACGGTCGGAGCCCCTTCCTGACGGCGCAGAAGACCGCTCCGAGAATGAAGTCCCGCAGTGAGTGCTAACGCCACGTCCGCGCGCCGACGAGCCCCCACGCCGCGAGATAGACCGTGATCCCGACGAGCGCGAGCGCCACGAGGCCGGAGTGGACCTGCCCAGCGCGGCTCGACCGGCGCACGCGAGGGGACACGAGCGACACCAGCGACACCAGCGAGAGCGCGGGAAGAAGCACCGAGCAGAGGGTGAGCGCCAGCGCCCAGACCGTGGGGCGTCCAAGCCGTGCCGGATCGCCGCAAGCCTCGAGGAGCGCGCCCGCCACCAGCGTGACGGCGGCGAGCGCGGGCCACACGTGGAGTGGGCGGCCCTCGTCGCGAGGCTGACGACGCACACGCCGCCAGAGCGTTCGTACCGTGCCCACGACCACGCGCGCGACCGACGAGGCCATCGAAGCGAGCGCGAGCCCGAGCCCCGCGAAACGCAGCCACGCGTGCCACGTGGGCACCCGGCGCAACGTGCCCGCAGGGGTGACGACGAGCCTCTCGCCTCCCTCGTCGGTCACGAGCGCGAGGGTGGGCGCGTGCTCGCTCGGGCGCCGGAATCCGAGCTGTGGAGGCGAGATTGGCAAGTAGTCGCCGGTCGTGGTCGCCCGCCCGCCAAGTCGGAGGCTGCCTTCATGGGCCCGGAGCGGGGCGAGATCGAGGAGGGCCGCGCGCGCGTG
Organism: Myxococcales bacterium; assembly: GCA_016720545.1. Lineage (NCBI taxonomy): Bacteria > Pseudomonadati > Myxococcota > Myxococcia > Myxococcales > Myxococcales bacterium. Next base: position 117,563 of record JADKKK010000005.1, on the reverse strand, counting down.
ATCGCGCTCGGCGCGGAGGCTCGCGGGCTCGTACCAACCCAAGAAGGGCAGGACCTCCTCCGGGAGCCCGGGAGGGGCGGATGGCCGCGCACGTGCGTGACCGGCCCCCGCGACGTGCGCGCGGAGGGCGCGGCCGAGCTCGTCGAGCGCCTCGTCGTCGTCGGAGCCGAGCGCGCAGAAATACCCCACGCCGCGCTCGGGCACGTAGAAGAGCTCGGCGCTCGCGCCGGTGATGCCTCCGCGGTGCCCACGCCACGTGAGGCCCTGGTCCTGAAGCGCTTGGGTGTGGAGCCCGTAGGCCGTGGGGAGCCCGGCCGCCTCTCCTGGCCCACCCGAGCGCTCCATGCGCTCGAGGGCGCCGGCGGGGAGTCTCCCCTCGCCCCGAGCGACGAAGAAGCGGAGCACCCGGGCGAGGTCACGGCCCGACAGGCTGAGGGCGGCGGCAGGGCGCACCAGCATGTTCCAATAGGGCACTTCGCGCCCGGTCCCCGCGTGGTAGGCCCGGGCCCAACGCGAGCCAGGCTCGCCTCCTCGGCCGCGCGGCGGCGGGAGGAACGTCGCGCTCGCGAGCCCGAGCGGGCGGAAGAATGTCTCGGCGACGTACTCGTCGTAGGGTATGCCCGTGAGCCTCTCGACGAGCGCCGCGCTGACGGCGGGGCCGGCGTTGTTGTACGCGTAGCGCGAGCCGGGCGCCCAGCGCGACACCCGCGACGAGCGCGTCTCCCGCACGGCGTCCGCGACGGTCGCGGGGGTAGGCTCGTCCCACGCGAAGGCGCGCGGAGAGAGCTCGTCCCAGCCGGTCGTGCTCTCGAGCAGGTGCACCACCCGGAGCGGGTGCGTCGCCTCCCACGGGTTGTCGAAGGCGAGGTCGGGCAAGAGCTCGGCGACTCGCGACGAGAGAGAGAGGCGCCCCGCCCCCTCGAGCGAGAGGAGCGAGAGCGCGAGCCAGAGCTTGCTCATCGACGCGACGCGAAACACGGTATCGGGCGTGACCGCCGTGCGGGACCCGAGGTCGGCCACACCAAGACTCCCCACGACTGGCTCTCCCGGAGCGCCGTTCGTGAAGCCGAAGGCGAGCCCTGGCACGCCGCGACGCGCGGCGATCGCCGCGATCGTGTCCTGCGGCTCCGCCCGCGCTTCCGCGGACGCGGCGGGCCCCAGCGGCGCGCGCGATGGGCTCTCTCGACCCGCGGCGCTCGTCACGAGCAGCGCCGCGACGAGCGGGATCACGAGGGACGCGAGCGTCTCCAGTCTCCTCGAAGAGATCGCGTGCCCCTCAGTGCACCTGGAAGCGTGCGGCGCACGGCCCGGCGAGCGCGACCTTGGAGCCGGCCAAAGCGCGCTCGACGCACGCGTTGACGGGCGGCGGACCGCCCGAGGCGCGGATGTCGGTCATGGCGCCCCCCTTCCCGACCCACTTCACGACCACCTCGGTCTTCGTCTTCGCGCAGGCGTCGAGCCGGCCCTTGCGGGGCGAAAAGCTGGCGACGACGGTCATCGCGCCGAACATGCCGCCGAGGCCGGACACCTTGCAGGCCACCTCGTCGAGCTTCATGCCGTTGCCTGTGATGCCGTCGACGTGGAGGTTCGCCCCCGCGAGCAGCTCAGGCTTCGCGTTGGCCTTCTCGGCCTTGCAGCCCTCGTCGCTGCCGAGCTCGCAGGCCTGGTGGTGCGCTCGCGCCACCGCGGCGCCTTCCGGGGCCGCGCCGCCCTTCACGCGGGCCTCGGCGAGCGTGAGGCACGCCGCGGCGCGCGCCCGCTTGGCCGCGTCGTCGCGGGCGCCGCCCTTGCAGGCCGCCTCGGCCTCGCGCACGAGCGCGGTGGGCTCGTCGCCCGCGGCCGCGCGGAGCCCCACGACCTGGGCGCACGCGTCGGGATCTTGGCCCGCTCGCCGCAGGCGTGGGAGTAGAGCGCGAGGGCGCGGCCCTTGTCGGCGGGCTCGGCGAGCCACGCGGCGCCGCCCTCGCTGCAGTGGGGCATCGACCCCATGTGGCACGCGCGGGCGAGCGCCTCGCGGAGCGCGGGCACCTCATGGCGCTCGGCGCGCTCGCGGGCCTCTTTCGCGCACGCGTCGACCGTGGCGCACGGCCCGGGCTTGACCGGCGCGGGCGGCACGGCGGCCACGGCGGGCTTCGGCGTGGGCGGCGGCTCCGGCGCCGGGGTGGGCGGCACCGCCGGCTCCGGCACCCCGCCGCCACAGGCGAGCAGCGCCAGCGAGAGCGACGAGGCGACCATGAGGGCGCGGAGCGGCGTGCGAGGAACCATGAACGAACGACACCACGTGACGGGCGGGACGAACAGCCCCATTCGCCGGTCCAAGGCGCTCGGCGCTCGCGATCTCTCAGCGTGCAAGTCCCGCCTCGCAGCTGCCCGGGCTGAAGCCCGGGGCAGTGAGAGCTCACGGTGACGGTGCGCGAAGCGCGCCGCAGCGGCGGGCTGTTCGGATGTCCATGCGACATCCACGGCGAGCCGCGCCCCGCGGGCGGATATCGCGCGTCCCCCCGCACCGCGGCGCTAAACCTACCCGTGATTCCTGGGTGGCTCGCGCTTGGACTGCCTACAAGCCGGGATTTGCCGCCATCTCTCATAGCCACTCGGGCCACTGCGCGCACACTGCACCATGGCTCTCCGACTCTGCGCGGTGCGACCGACACGCTCGAGACGGCGCGGCGTGTCCGTATTGCGGCGCGCACGAGTCGCGCGCGGTCCCGGCTCCGCCGAACGGGGTGGCGCGCGCCACGCGCGCGGGAGTGCTCTTCGGCGCGGGCGCGATGGTGGTGGTAGCGGGGGAGGCGAGCCTCTCTTGCTCCGTCCTAACCTACGGCGCTCCAGGTGGCCCCGAGTGGGACGGCGCGCCAGCCACGCCGCTCCCGGAGGCCGCGCCGCCTCCCCGTGTGGACTCGGGCCGCACCGAGCCCCGCGACTGCTACGACGACTCGGCGGCGCTGATCCTGCCTGGAGTGGCTCCTTCGGCGGGCACCATGCGGTGCAGCGAGCCAGAGGCGCGGGAGTTTCGCGCGGCGTGCCTGAGCAGCTCGGCTGCTTACGAGGCGTGCACCGCGGTGATCGAGAAAAACAAGCTATGTGCGCGATGCCTCATCGGGCCGCTGCCGGGCGATCCCGTCGACACGACCCCGATCGGCGCGCTCGTGCAAACGACCGAGAGCACCGTGAGGCCCAACGTGTGGTCGTGCGCCGCGCTCGTGCTCGCGCTGCCCGCGTGCGCGGTGAAGGTCGCGCAGCGGGCGGTGTGCGTCGCGTCGAGCTGCGCCTCGTGCGGGGCAGCGGAGCACAGCGACTGCCAAGCCCGGGCGACCGGGGGCGTCTGCCGCGACACGGTGGACTCCGCCTGCGAGGCAGCGCTGGCGGCCGGTGCGGAGCGCTGGAAGCCCGTGTGCGAGGGGGGCAACTTCGACGAATCGTACGCGAAGGTCGCTGACTTCTTCTGCGGCGCGGGCCCCGGAGCCGACGCAGGCCCCGGAGACGCCGCGCCTGAGTGAGCTAGCGCTCGCTCCGTCGCTTCCGCAGCCCGAGCACGAGGGCGCCGGCCGCCACGCCGAGGAGCGCGGCTAGAGCGCCGAACCGCTTGATGACCGAGGATTTTCGCCGAGTTGCGAGCCGTGCGAGGCGCGACGACGAGTCCTACTGCTGCTGGGCGAGGAGGAGCAACGAAGTACGGCGACGTAAATCGGCGAGAAGCCGACCGAATCAAGCGGTTCGGCGCTCTAGTCTCGTCGCTTCCGCAGCCCGAGCACGAGCGCGCCGGCCGCCACACCGAGCAGCGCAGGCCACGCGCCCCCGGTCGACCCCCCGGGGGCGCTGCATTTGCACCCAGGCTTGTTCGGAGGGATGTCCGCCCACGCCGCCGGAGCGCTCGCGGAGAGCGCGAGGGTGGCGAGAAGGGGAAGCACGACGCGGGCGAGCAGCGGGGAGCGCATCTGTGCAGGATGCACCAACATCCACCCGCGCGATTCTCTCTCTCTCTCTCTCTCTCTCTCTCTCTCTCCTCTCTCTCTCTCTCTCTCTCTCTCTCTCTCTCCTCTCTCTCTCTCTCTCTCTCTCTCTCTCTCTCTCTCTCTCTCTCCTCTCTCTCCTCTCTCTCTCTCTCTCTCTCTCTCTCTCTCCCTCTCTCTCTCTCTCTCTCTCTCTCTCTCTCTCTCCTCTCTCTCTCTCTCTCTCTCTCTCTCTCTCTCTCTCTCTCTCTCTCTCTCTCTCTCTCTCTCTCTCCCTCTCTCTCTCTCTCTCTCTCTCTCTCTCCCTCTCTCTCTCTCTCTCTCTCTCACGCGCGCCACGCGCGCCCCACCCCCGCGCCCCCGCACCCCCGCACCCCCGCGCGCCCCGCACCCCCCTCGTGCAGACTACGGTGTCCGCACGACGTGCACCGCCGTGAGCGGGCGCTTCCCGAGCGCCTTCCCAGCCACGCGCCTCACCGCCATGCTGGCGCACTCGGAGAGGCGCTCGTCAGTGAGCGGCGGGCCGAGCGCCTCGACCGCGCGCGTGATCTCCTCGCGGGCGTCGCGCGCGATCTGCGCCTCACCCGCGGCCTCCACCACGCCCGTGAAGCTGACGCGCGGCGCGGCCGAGGGCTCGCCGCGTGGCCCCACGAAGAGCACGCAGGACGCGAGCCCGGAGCTCGCGAGGGCGCGGCGCTCTTCGAGCACCTCGGGCGTGATCGCGCGCTTCGCGTAGATCGCCACCCGCCCGGCCGGCACATCGTCGCCCCGCGACAGGCCGTCGGCGTCGAGCCAGAGGGACTGACCGTTCTCGATCACCGCGACGTCTGCCACGCCCACCTGGCGCGCGAGCTCCGCGTGGCGCTCCAGGTGAACACGTGTACCATGCACGGGCATGAACGCTCGCGGCCGAACGAGCTCGAGGAGCCGGCGCTGCTCGTCCCGGTGGGCGTGGCCGCTCACGTGGAGTCCTCGGTCGGTGCTGCGCGTGTGGAGCGTGACGCCGCGGCGCACGAGAGCGCTCAGCATGGCGTAGGCCTCGGGCTCGCGCCCCGGGATGACCCGGCTCGACATCACCACCGCGTCGCCCGGCCCGAGCGTGAGGGTGGGGTGCTCGCCGCGAGCCAGCTTCGCGAGGGCCGCCTGCTCCTCCGCCTGCGTGCCCGTGGCGACGGCGAGGATGGCGCTCCGCGGCAGCTCGCCGACGCGAGAGTCTCGGAACGTGGCGTCGCTCGCCCACTCGAGGTACCCCGTGGCGTGGGCCACCTTCGCGTGGGTGCGCACGCTTCGGCCGAGGAGCACGAGCTTGCGGCCCGTCTTCCGCGCGACCTCGCCGAGGAGCCGGAGCCGATGCACGTTGGACGCGAACATGCCCACCACCACCGCGCCGCGGGTGGCCTGGGTGACCCGTAGGAGCGCGTCGCCCACGCCGGCCTCGCTCCCCGCGCTGCCCTCGGACTCGATGTTCGTGGAGTCGCTGAGGAGCAGCGCCACGCCCTCGTCGCCGAGGGCCCGCAGGCGCTCCTCGTCGAAGGCCTCGCCGTCGGGCGGCGACTCGTCGAACTTGAAGTCGCCGGAGTGGACCACGAGCCCGGCTGAGGTACGCAGCGCGAGGGCCGTGGCGTCGGCGATCGAGTGGGTGACCCGCACGTGCTCTACCCGAAGCGGGCCCACGTCGTAGGGCTCGCGCACGCGGCGCTCGATGAGCCGCGCGTGGGCGAGCACCTCGTGCTCACGCAGGCGCTCGCGCACGAGCTCGAGGGCGTAGGGCGGGCCGAACACCGGCACGTCGTGGCGCCGCAAGAGGTACGGCAGGGCGCCGATGTGGTCTTCGTGGCCGTGGGTGAGCACGACCCCTGCAAGCTGCACGTGATCGAGGAACGAGAGATCGGCGTGCGTGACGTCGACCCCGAGGTGCGCGTCTGCGAAGGTGACGCCGCAGTCGATGACCACGGCGCGCTTTCCAGCGACCACCGCGAGGCAGTTCATGCCCACCTCGCCGAGCCCGCCCAGCGGCACGATGCGCACACGTGCGTCCGACATCGCGCACCCGTAGCACAGTCGGCTCGCCTTCGGTCCCGTGGGGGCGGGCCCTTGGTGGCGCCCGGCCGGACGCCGGCGCGTTACCTTGGCGCGAGCGCGACGAAATGGGCGGTGCGGAACCGCACTTCATACCCCTCCGAGCGGACGCTCTCCTCCCCGTCGAGGCCAGGGGCGCCGGCGATGGCGATCACCACGCGCGGCCGGGTGCGCGCGAGATCGTCGCGGTCCTGGGCGAGCCACGCGCCGCGCTTGTAGGCGCAGTTCGGCCAGGTGAGCTGGGCCGTCGTGAAGAAGCGCCCCTCGTACCGGCGCCCCGCGAAGAGATAAAGGCCGGGCTCGTAGCCGCGCACGAGGATGTTGTCGCCCGGTCCCGTGTTCGCGCGGAGCCACGCCGCGAGCTCCCACTGCTCCGCGGGGAAGAACCCGAGCGCCCGCGCGTCGAAGGTCGCGAGGTAGGCGCGCTGGTCGTAGCGGCCCGTGACACGGCGCGCGAGGGCCCGCCAGCGGAGCCCGTAGACGGCGGGCGGCGTCCAGATCTCCCAGCAGGAGATGGCATAGAAAAAGATGCACTGTGCAAGAAACAGGGCGTGAGCGCGCTTCACCGCCTGGGGGAACATGCGCGCAATCTCGTGGGCGACGGAGGCCACGACGAGCGCGACGAGCCCAACGAGCAGCTCGGGCTCCGACAGATCGCTCGAGCCCACGACGGCGAGGCTCACGACGGAGGCGAGCGCGAAGCCCGCGACGAACACCGCGCGGCCGAACGCGGCTGCATCGCGCTGGAGCGCGGCGCGGAGCGCGCCCGCGAGGAACACGAAGGCGAGCGGGCTCGTGACCGGCTCATAGGTGGCCCAGAGCCGCGCCGAGAAAAGGGCGGCGCCGAAGGTCTCCCAGCGCGGTTCGCCGAGGAAGACGCAGCGCGCGGACCACAAGAGATCGTGGGCGTCGGACAGGCCACCGCCGGCGGCGATCGGGAGCAGCGCGAAGGCGATGGCGACACCGCCCCCCGCGAGCACGAGGCCCACTCGACGGGCGCGCTGGGCACCTCCGGCGGGGTCCGTGAACGCCACGCCGAGCAGCAGCGGCACGAACGGGAACGCGGCGGTCCGCAGGGTCAGCGCGACGCCGAGGAGCGCGCCGGCGACCAAGGGCCCGCGGAGCGCGTGGCGATCGCGGAGCAGCGCCGCGGCGGCCCCGAGGAGCGCGGCGGCCACGAAGACCCCGCCGCGCCCGGAGGTCCAGAAGTCGAAGTACCCGTGCGCGAACAAGCTCGCGCCGCAGGCGGCGAGCCCGCGCACCCCGGGCGCGAGGGTCGTGCCGCGCGGGAGCGCCACCAAGGGCGCGAGGGCCCCCACTGCGAGGACGGCGAGGAGCGCCGCGACCCGCAGCGGCACGGCGCCGTGGTTCCCCAGCAGCGCGAGGAACGCGTGGAGCCCCACGAGCCCGGGGGCGTCGAACGAGAGGGTCGCGCGGTATGGAGTGGCGCCATGGAGCCACGCGCGGGCCACGTACGCGGTCAGCGCGTGCTCGCGGCCGAACGGTGTCGTGAGGTGGACGGCGCCGATGAGCGCCGCGAAGGCGAACAGCGCAGCGTCGACCCTGGCGAGTCGCGGCTTCACCACGACGTCTGGTCTCTGAAGGTGGGCGCCGCCGGGCGCTCGAGCACCGTGAAGGAGTCCGTCTCTTCGCGACGTACGTAGCCGAGGCGCTCGTAGGTCTCCGCGGCGTTCACGCCCGTGTGCTCGTAGGTGAGCGCGACGACCCAGCGCGGCGGCGCCGCCTTGAAGGAGGCAAAGTCCTCCTGCGAGAGGCGGTCTCGCCCGGCCGAGAAGCGCTTCTCCGTGAGGAACGTGCTCCAGAAGAAGCGCCCGTCGTAGCGCTTGTTCGCGGCGAAGTAGATCTGAGGCTCGAAGCCGCGCACCGCGAGGCGATCGTCGGGTGCCGCGTGGTCTCGCACCCACATCCCGACGGCGCGCGAGTCGGTCCACGCGTAGAAATTCGGGAGGGTCCACATTTGATCGAGGGGTGCGCGATCTCCAGTGCGCGCGAGGTAGAGCGCGCGCTTGGCGACCTGGAGGCCTCGCGCGCCCTGCGCGGCGCCCACGAGCTGGAGCAGCACGAGGACCGCGAGCGGCCCCTTCATGGCGACCACGCCACCGGACGCGCGGAGGCGGTCGTCGAGTTCCCGCGCCAGCGCCGTGACGGCGAAGACGAGGAGGCCCACCATCGCCACCCAGTGGTAGGTGAAGAATTTCAGCTGGATCACGACGGTGAGCACGCCCGCCACGAGGCCCGCCGCCGCCGCCCCACAGAGGAGCACCGTGTGCCGGTCGCCGCGCGCGCGGGCGCGGTACGCGAGGACCGGGAGCGCGTTCGCCACCACGATGAACGTCGCGTTGAAATTGGTGATGCCCCAGGTGGTGGACTGGAGGCCCTGGAGCACGCCGTTCACGTAGCTCCCCCCGACGACGTACTGCCGGGCGATGACCACGAGCACCTCGTGCATGGCGGGCAGCGCGCCCTTCGCGCCGAAGTAGCCGAACATGAGGGCGAGGGGCAGGGCCGCGCCGACAGCGCAGCCCGCCGTGGCGAGCAGCGCGCTGCGGAGCGTGGCCCGCCGGTCGTCCTGCTGGCGCGCGAGCGCCCAGAGGAGCACGCCGTAGGCGGCCAGCGCCGAGAACGCCGTGGGCGGCTTGAACAAAACCGCGAGCGTGGCGAAGAGCCCCACGCGGACGCCCGACGCGAGCGCCGCGCGCGACGAGCCGCGGACGGAGCTCGTCATGGCGGCCAGCGCGAAGACGCTGCAGAAGCTCTCGCACTGCGCGGTGTTCCAGAAGTCGAACGGGCCGAAAGTGAGCAGGTTCGCCGCGAGCACGCCGAAGCCGATGAGGCCGGGGCGCGGGCGCTCGCCGCGCGGCGTGACGGCGTACGCGGCGAGCACGCCGACGGGCAGCACGCAGCCGAAGAGGTCGAGGACTCGAATGCCCCACATGTGATCGCCAAACAGAAAGAAGGCGGTCATGTGGGCGAAGAAGATGCCCGGGGTCTTGATGTCGAAGGTCGAGACGAACGGCAGGCGTCCGGCGAGCCACTCGCGGCCGATGTAGCCGTGCGTGGCCTGGTCGCGGCCGAAGGGGTAGAGGAGCGACTGGGCGCCGAAGGCGATCCCGCAGAGCGCGAGCGCGAGGTCGAACCGCGTGACCACGTCGAGCACCGCGCGGAGGCGCGTGAGGCCCACCGGGGAGCCCGGCGGGCTCGCGACGACGGCGGGGGTCTCTGGCGGCACGGCGGCGGGTTCTACACGCAAACCACGCGGCGTTGAAGCCTCCCCCGCGGGAGCGTCTGTCCTCGGGGCGCAAAAGAAGCTATCACCGGCGGGATGTCTGGGCTCGAGACGCGGCGCTTCCTCATCGTCACTGGCAAGGGCGGCGTCGGCAAGACCACCGTGGCCGCCGCCGAGGCGCTGGCGCTGGCCCACAAGGGCAAACGCGTCCTCGTCGCGATGTGCAACGCGAAGGAGCGCCTCTCCACCATGTTCGGGTCCGACCTCATCAGCACCGAGGTGATGGCGGTCGCGCCCAACGTGTGGGCCGTGAACATGGAGCCCGAGGTGGCCATGGAGGAGTACGGGATGATGACCCTGAACTCCCGTGCACTCTACACGCTTCTGTTCGACAACGACTACGTGCGCGCGTTCTTCGCGGCTGTGCCGGGCATGCACGAGTGGGCCATGCTGGGCAAGGCGTGGTGGCACACGACGGAGACCCTGGCGGACGGGCGAAACAAGTACGACGTCGTGATCCTCGACGCGCCGGCGACGGGCCACGGGCTCGACATGCTGCGGGTGCCGAAGGTCATCCTCGACGTGGCGCCCGCGGGCCTGCTGAGGCGCGAAGCCGAGAAGGCGTGGGCGCTCTTCCAAGACCCCGCGACGTGCGCGATCGTGCTCGTGACGCTGCCGGAGGAGATGCCCACCCAAGAGACGATCGAGCTGTCGCGCTCGCTCCGCGACGAGCTCGGCCTGCCCATCGGCAAGATCGTCGTCAACTGCGTGCTCCCGCCGCTCTTCTCGCGGGAGGAGCGCGCCGCGCTCGAGGCCACCACGACGGACGGCGACCGCTCCCCGGCCGACGCGGCGGTGAGCGTCGGCAAGGCGCGGTCCGCCCGCGAGCGCGTCCAGGCAGCGTGCCTCGCGCGGCTCGCGAAGGAGCTGCCGGTGCGGCCCTCCTTCTTGCCGCAGCTCTTCGAAGACGCCGCCCGCCCTGACGCCATCCTGCGGCTCTCGCGCCGCCTGACCTAGCGGCCCGCTACGGCGGCTCCGCCGAGCTGAACGCGCGAGCGGGCACCGCGGGTTTCTGGCGGAATTTCCGTGCAGTTCTCCCCCGCTGTGCGCATAACGTGGGATCTTCGGAGGTCTCGCCCATGCGCCGTCTTGGAATCGTCCCGGTCCTCACCCTCGCCCTGTTCACGAGCGTCGCCTGCTCGAGCGAGCTGCCCGAAGACGCGGCCGCCGGCGAGGCCGAGGAGCACGTCACCGAGCTCAAGTCCTACTGGGCCGACGCGAAGAAGCTCGACCTGGGCGATCTCTCCCGCGTCGCGGTGGGCTTCGCGACCGACGGTCTGAACGACGGCCTCTCCACCGGCAACTTCGCGCTGCGCTTCGAGCCGCCGCAGGTGTTCGGCGTCGCCGCCGAGCCGAACAAGGTCCTGCCCGCCTCGGCCCGCGTGAAGGGGCTCGGGGAGGTGGTCACGGGGCTCGGCGCGCGCTTCGGCGAGAACGAGATCGGCACCGAGGTGAACAAGCTCCGCCTCGAGCGGCTGCGCGCCGGCGGCGACGAGTACTACGTCGAGTCGGGCTTCCTCATGCGCGCCGGCATCGGGCACTCGTGGTCGTTCGACGCCCCAGGCTTCCCGGTGCAGACCAGCCTTGGCTTCGACGCGAACACCGAGCTCTCGTCGCGCGTCATCATCGCCACGCCCGACTCGGGGCTGGTCTCGCTCCTGAACGCGCCGCTGAAGGCGCTGAAGGAGACCCGCGGCTTCGTCTATCCGCGCAGCTCCGCCGAGATCCGCAAGATGAAGGTGGGCGAGTCGTTCGCGCTCCGCGGCCAGGGCAAGCTCGGCGCGAACGTGGGACTTGGCATGCCCCTGCTCGTCGCCGAGCCGACGGGCGGCGTGCTCTATCGCGTCGTAGCCTCCGCCGGCGTGTCCACGGTCGTGGGCGGCCAGGTCGACGTGCAGCTCGTGCGCCTCGCCGGCGACGAGGTGGCCATCGACGTGGGCGTGGAGAACGGGCGCGGCCTCTCGGTGCGCGCGGGCATCAGCGACGGGTTCGGCATCAAGGGCGTCTGCGAGGACCGCGAGCGCTGCCTGCGGCCGGTGACCCTCGGCGGCCGCAGCGTCGATCTGGCGAAGCTCGTCGAGAAGGCCGTCGAGAAGCGCCTGAACCAGTACCTGACCTTCAGCGTCGACGCGGGCGCCTCGAGCTCGTCCGGGCGCATCAGCATGTCGCGCATCCGCGTGCACCTCGACGGCGGCAACAAGGAAGAGGTCGACCGCGCGCTGGAGCAGGCGCTGCACCTCGATCTCCGCCTGGCGCAGGCGATGTACAACCGCGATCTCGACCAGAAAGACCCCGCCGTGCGGGTCGACTTCGACGCGGTCCGCGCGTCCACCACCTCGACGCGAAACTTCGGGTTCGAGCTGCTCGGGATGAACGTCTACCACCGCGCGGTGGTCGAGAAGGAGGGCACCTTCGTCGTCCAGACGCCCGAGGGAACCCGCGCTATCCTCTTCGATTCATTGAACAAACACGGCGGCTGGTTCCAGACCGACCACGGGTTCACGCGCGTCGGCGTCGCCGCGCAGACCCTCGACGCGAAGAACCCCGACAACTTCCGCAGCGAGGCGAACCTCTTCATCCAGACCGTCGCGAGCGACAGCCACCTCGACGACGATCTGCTCATCGACGCGGGCGACGCCCTCATCCTCTCCGTCGCCGGCGCGAAGGCCCTCGAGACCCTCGACAGCTTCGGCAACGCGCTCGACGCCGCCGTGAAGACCAAGTGCTTCATCGCGGCCAAGCCGGCCGCCGGCAAGAACGGCCACCACACCGCCGCGCAGCTCGACGAGAAGTGCGTGGTCGCGCTGCTCGACGACCCCGCGCACGTGCGCCTCCGAACCGAGGGGCTCGCCGCGTTCGACAAGGAGATCGCCGGCCTCGCCGAGGACTACAAGAAGCTCCTCCACGAGGTCGCGTTCACCCGCCTCGCGCTCCAGTCGGTCGGCTCTGACAACCCGGACGCGTTCAACGGACCGAACGCATCCATCACCGTCGACTACCGGCTCGACGACAAGGCCCTGGAGGTCCTCACCGCGCGTACGAAGGAGCAGTACCGGGCCGCGCTGCGCGAGTACCTCGCCACGGTGCAGATGGACCGCATCGACAACGCGCGCGGCAAGACCACGAAGGAGGCGGCGCGGCGCGACGTCGACGCGAAGTGGAGTCGCGACCTCGACGCCCTCGCCGGCGTATTCGACAAACAGGTGAAGGCCTACCGCCTCATCCAGGAGGCAGAGCGCCTTGTCCCGCAGGTGCTCGCGGGCAAGCGCTACTCCACGTACCCGCTCGGCGTGCGCTTCTCGGTCGACGGCGATCTCGCCAAGTCGTACGAGTCGGCCGTGCTCGAGTCGACGAGCGGCGACCGCGCCCGGGCAGCCGCGAGTCTGTTTGATGCACTCTACAAGGAGTCGGATCGTATCAACGCGGCGCTGTTCGACGAGCACACCGCGGCCTTCCCGCTGTTGGCCCTCGTCCCTCCGAAGAACGTGCAGCTCGGCCTCGACATCAAGACCGACACCAAGTCGACCTTTTGGCAGAACCGCGAGCGCTTCCAGAAGGCGAGCTTCCGCAGCGTCGCGCTCGCCGCGCAGGGGTCGGAGTCTTCGATCATCAGCGCCGGCATGTTCGACCTCGACCGGGTGATCGCCGGGCAGTGAGCCTCGCTCGTCTCGCGCGCGGAGGGCTCGGCCTGCTACTCGCCGCGCTCGCCGCGCCGACGTTAGGGGGGTGCGCTCCCGCCACGTTCAACGTGCGGGCGGCGCGCGCGTTCGCCAACGAAGAGGCGGTGCCGGAGGTGGTCATCGATCGCGCGCGCGACCTCGCGGCGGCGCGCGCGCTCGTCGGGCAGCTGCTCGCCGCGACCCCCTACTCTCCGTCCGACGGCGCCGGGGGCTGGGTAGCCATGCTCGGGCTGGACGGCACCGTGGGCGATCGGCTGAAGTCGGAGCTCGCGTCGAAGCCCCCGTACGAGAGCCACGAGCACGAAATCCCGACCGTAAAGATCTACCGCGCGCACCTGGAGCGGGTCGCGCGGTCCGCCGCGACCCCGCGAGCGGCGACGTACCCCAGCGTGCTCGACGCGGTGGCCACGCTCACGCCCGAGGCGAAGAACCTGAAGGGCCTGTGGGCCCGCTACGCGCTCGCCGTCAACGCCCACGGCGACGCGCTCGTCGTCGAGAGCCGCCTCGCCGAGGCCTTCGCGCGACAGCCGCGGCCGCGGGATGGCGCGCCCCTCCCCGTGCCCAGCGAGCTCGTCGAGGCCCGGCGCGTGCTCGCCGTCGCGACCACGCAGGCGGCGGCCGCAGAGGCGCCGCTCGTCGCCGCGCTCGACTCGCTCGCCCGCGCCGACACGTCCGATCCGGTGAAGGACCGCGTCGCCCGCGACGGGCTCGCGGTCTTCTCCGTCGCGCTCCGCGTCACGCTGGAGGGCCAGGCGCTCGTGCCGGTGCTGCGGGGGCAAGCGGCGCGCGCGATACAGTCCGCGCAGCGGGACATTTTCACGGGCGGAGGGAGCGCGGCCGAGCACGAAGAACGGCTCGGCCTCTCCGAGGTGCCGGGGCGCGCGCAGCGCTTCGAGGCGAGCAGCGCGGCCGACGAGCGAGTCCTCAGCCGCGCCGTCTCCGCGCTCGCGACGGAGCTCCACACCGAGCGCGAGGCCACGGCCGGCTTCCGCTACCGGCAGAGCATCGTCGACCAGGTCGTGGGCGTGCAGTGGGACTCGATCCGCGCCCACGCGAAGCTCGACGGCGAGGTGCTCTTCTACAACCAGATCAGCACCAACGGCGTAGCGGGTGACTACACCGGGCGAACGCGCCGCTTGCAGTACGACGTGGCGCCCGTGGCGATGGTGGGCGCGCGCCTCATCGTCGCCTTCGATTGGCTCCATCTGCAGAACGCCGCCAGCTTGAACGGGGCGTTCACCACCGATCGCCTCTTCGGCGCCAACGGCACGATCCAGAGCTCGGGGTCCCTCGGCGAGCGGCTCGGCCTCACCGGCTTCGCGAGCGACATCCTCGACATCGGCGCCGGGCTCGTGGGCATTCGTACACGGCTGAAGAACGCCACGTTTACCGCAGGACAAGTCCGTGAAATTGCGGTCGATCCTACGACCGGGCAGGACACCGGCGAGGTGAGCCGCGCGCCGCTACGCCTCTCGTTCACGCAGCTCGACATCGGCTATGACATCGCCGGTCACCTGCCGCCGGAGGCCGTGGGGCGACTGTGGATCGAGGAGACGGTCCTCGGCTTTCGCTACATGAGCTACCGGCTGCCGCGCATACTCTACGAGCTGAAGGACGTGGCGCCGCCGGGCTCGGAGGGCCAAAACTTCAAGTTCGATCGCGAGAGCCCCGCCCAACAGCTCACGACCCAGTACTACATGGGCGGCGGCACGTTCCGCTTTGGCCAGGGCGAGGGGCGCATGGTGTCGCTGTTCGGCGATCTCGGCTTCTACGGGGGCGCTGGGCCGTCGCGGTATTTCTTCGCGAACCTGAACGTCGAGAAGCCCACGGTGATCGTGCTCGACGGCTCGGCCGGGCTCGGCGGGCGACTCCGCCTCACGCCGCGTCGCAGCCGCCTGCGCGTGCTGCTCGAGCTGCAATACCACGCCGAGATCTTCTACCAGACGGTGATCTCGGGGCTGCGCGCCACCGAGAGCGACAAGGGCACGACCTACACCGTGGACAAGAAGGTCGAGCTCGGAGGCACGGATCTCTTCCACGGGCCGCGGCTCCAACTCGTCGGCGTGTTCTAACAGCCCGTTGATTTGCTCCCGTCCCGTCTCGTCTGTCGCGACGCGCCTCGTCGCCTCGTCGCCTCGCTGCGGCGCAGGCTCGAGGCGGGCGTCCTGCGTTCCCGCACGCCCGCGTCGAGGCTCGCGCGAGGGGCGAGCCCGTCACCGAGGCCGGTGAGTCTCGTAGAGCGCGTCGCGCCACGTCACCAGATCGGCGTACCGCGCCGAGAGCCCGGGGTCGGTGAAGCTGCGCCGGCTGGCGTGGCCGAGGCGGAGCCCGAACGCCGGCGGCTCGACGAACGCGAGCGCCTGCGCCATCGCGATGTCGGCGAAGGTGAGCTCGCCGAGCAGGGTGCGGGGCGCCTTCGGTGCGGTCGGTGAGGCCTCGGGGGGCGGCGCCGCCGCGAGCGCCTCGCGGAGGGCGTCGAGGCAGCGCGCGAGCTCGGACGCGTGCGGCTCGCGGGCCGCGCCACACACGCCGTACTTCGCGAGGGTGCGCTTCACCCCTGCGCGGCCGAGCGCGCCCGCGAGCGGGCCGAGCGGGCGCCGCACGGCCCTCGGGACCATCTCCCTCAGCGCCTCGCTGTCGTCCAGCATGCGCAGCAGCGAGAGGCCTCGGCCCGCGGCGAGCGCGCGCTCCGAAAGATCAACAAGATTGATCATTTCAGCCTCTCGCTCGGGCGGGAAGAGGCGAGGGCCCGCGCCCTGCGTGTCGGCCCAGCGCGCGATGGCGAGCGAGTCGGTGAGCACGACGCCGTCGTCTCGCGTGAGCACGGGCACCGTCACCGCGCCGGTGAACCGCCGCGTCTTGAGGCGCAGCGCGGGCTCCCCAAGGAGCGGCGTGTAGCCGCGGAAGCGGAACCGGACGCGCCGCGCGTCGAGCGCGAACCGCGCCTTCTCCGTCCAGGGTGAGTAGACGAGCCCGAGCAGTTCGACCATGCGGTGGTTGTATCACCCCGCAGCGCGGGCGCCGGCTACCGGGCGTCTGGAGCCCCGCCCGCGTCCGCCGCGCCCGAGCCGACGGGCACGAGCGAAGCATGTTCGCCCGCGCGCACCACGAGCGCACGCGCGCGGCCAAGCGATACGCGACGCGCGAGATCGACGCCAAAGTGGAGGTAGCCCGCGGCGCCCGGCGCGAGCGTGCGCGCGTTGTGGCCCTCGGGGGACTGGCGGAACGCCGCGCCCTCGGGGAGAGTCCATGCGCTCTCGAGCACCTCGCCGTCGTCGAGCACCACGTCCGCGACGACCTCGGGCTTGGTGTTCTTGAAGAACACGTCGGCCACGAGCGTGGTGTCGGGCGCGGCCGTGATCGAGACACGAAACGCACACGCGTCGCGCGGCCGGAAGATCTCGGCGACCATCGCGCTGGCGGCGTCGAGCTCCTTCTTGCTGCAAGGGGGGTGGTTGGCGGCCGGGGCCAGTGTGCCCACACCCTCGAGCGTGGTGCTCGCCGCGGGCCACTTGGCCAGCTCCGTGAGCACCTGGGCGCGGTGGTGCCGGAGGATCCGCTCGCCCCACTCGGTGCGTCGCGCGACGCGCGGATCGGCCCAGCCCACGAGGGCGGCGAGCGAGCTCGTCTGCCTCGTGAGCTCACCCGTGAGCTTCGCCTGCCCGAACCCGCGCACGTTCGCGTCGACGAGGTGCGCGTCGAGCGCGGCGTTGCGGAGCGCGCGAGTCGCGGCCGGCAGCTCGGCGCCGAGGCGCGCCTCGACCTCGGCGTGGGGCAGCAGCGCACACGCGACCTTGTGCTCCTCGCGACGGCCCTCGAAGAGCCCGCGCGGCGACAGCGCCACGGGCACCTTCGCGCCGAGGGCCGAGACGACGAACACGCTCTTCGGGCCGAGGGTCACGAGCGGGACGGTGAACCCCACGTGCGCCGTGCCGGACGCCCCGGCGCGCGCGAGGTGCGCGTCGCCGAGGTCGACGTCGAGAGTCACCGTGGGGGTGGTGTATGCGCCGATGAGGCCGCTGAGCCCCTGCCGCACGCGAGCGGCCGTCTCGAAGTGGCAGACGAGCATGCCGACGGCGCCCTCCCCGAGTGGCCGCGGGGCGCCGAGGAGCTCTTCGTAGAGGCGCTCTGCGCGCGCCTCGGTGAGGGAGGGCCCGTAGCCCTCGCTCGCGGGGGCGAAGCTCGGCCGCCTTTGCTCGCTCGCCTTCGGCGTGGTGGGCGGCGTCGCGGTGTCGGGGGTGGCCTCGAAGCGGAGCTCGGGCGAGAGCGCGCCCGGATCGACGGCGACGGGGTCGCCCGCCCCACCGTCGAACCGAACGTTGCGGCGACCGAGGGGAGAGCAGCCGCGGCACCCCGGGAGGCCGAGCGCGAGCGCGACGAGCGCGACGAGCGCGACGAGGCCCGCGGGGCGAGCCCACGGCCGCGCGCGCCCCCGCGACGCGCTCAAAGCCAGCCGTGCTCGAGGTACCACTTGGCGGTGAGGCGAGTGCCCTCGGGCCAACGCACTTCGGGCTCCCATCCGAGCGCAGCGCGCGTGGCCGCGGCGTCGCACACGAAGTGGTTCTCGAGCATGGCGACCTTCTCCCGCGTGAGCATCACCGGCTTCTTCGCGGCCTTCCCGTAGGCCTCCACGAAGAACGCCGCCGCGCGCATCACGCCGAAGGGGACGCCGGCTCGCATGAGCGCGCGCTGGTCGAGGGCGTCTTCGATCTTCATCATCGAGGCGCGCTGCTCCCACACGTCGCCGTCCGCGACGAAGTAGATGGATCCGCTGGGCACCTCGGCGTCGAGCGCGCGAATGCACGCCTCCGCGCAGTCCGGCCCGTACACGAAGGTGTACTTCGTGGTGCCGTCGCCGGTGAGCGGGAGCACCCGACGTTTCACCGCGCGGAACGCCTCGAGCAGCTCGTTGTCGCGAGGACCGTAGATGGCGGTGGGCCGCAGGATGGTGATGGGCAGCTCGTCCTTCAGCGCGAGGCAGGCCTTCTCGGCGGCGAGCTTGGAGCGCCCGTACTCGGTGCAGGGCTCTTCTTGCGCGAGCGACACAGGCTCGCCATCGCGCGAGGGGCCCGAGGCCTCGAGGCTCGAGACCTGCACGAACCGCCGCAGCGCGCCGCCCGCGCGAACGAGCTTGCGCGCCGCCTCGAGCAGGTTCTGGGTGCCCTGCACGTTCGTGGTGTGGAAGTCGGCCGCGGTGAGCGCCTTGACGACCCCGGCGGAGTGGACGATGGCGTCGACGCCGACGACCGCTTCTTCCACCCGCGCCGCGTCTTCCACGCTGCCCTCGGCGAACTCGATGCGCGCACGAGGCAGGGTCTCCAGGAATTTGCGGTTCGACGTGCGGCGCACGAGCACGCGCACGTCGTGGCCCGCCGTCGCGAGGCGCTCCGCGACGTGGCTCCCGAGAAACCCGCTCGCTCCGGTGACCAGGACCTTCATGGCGCCTCTCTAGCAAACTTCCGCGCTCGCGGCGCCCCGAGCGGCCGTCCACGTGACATTAGTCAATCAAGCTTACTGTCGCTTCACCACCGCGTAGAACGAGGCGGTCTTGCGCTTGAGGCGCACGAGGATCTGTCCGTCGCGCGCGGCCTCCTGCACGTGAACCGCCGTGGGGTCGGCGTGGCCGTCGACCTCGACGATGACGTCGCCCGCCTTCAGGCCGGCGCGATCGGCGGCCGAGCCCGGCACGAGGGCGGCCACGGCCGCGATGGGCTTGGGGCGAAGCCCGGCGGCCGCGGCCTGCTCGGCGGTGAGATCGCGCACGGTGAGGCCGAGGCCTGAGGGTGGCGTGGCGGGCCGCTGCATGGGGAGCGCGTCGGCGCGCGGCTCCGGGCGCGCCGCGAGGGTGATCTGGCTCGTGTAGCGCTTGCCCTCGCGGAGCACCTCGAGGGGCACCACCTTACCGACCTCGCGCGCGATGACCTCGCGGATGAGCTCACGCCCGTCGTGCACCGCCTTGCCGTCGACGGCGGCGATGACGTCGCCGGGCTTCAGGTTCGAGCGCTGCGCGGGGCCGTCGGGGTTGACGGAGTTGACGAGTGCGCCCGCGCCCGCGTCGAGACGCATCGCGGCCGCGAGCTCCGGGGTGAGGTCTTGAATGCCCACGCCGATCCACGCGCGCTCGACCTTGCCGGTGCGGAGGAGCTGCTCGGCCACGCGCCGCGCCATGTTCGACGGCACCGCGAAGCCGATTCCGCTGCCGCGGCCGACGATCATCGTGTTGACGCCGAGGACGCGCCCCTCGAGATCGCACAGCGGACCGCCCGAGTTGCCCGGGTTGATGCTCGCGTCGGTCTGGAGGTAGTCCTCGATGACGTTCATGCCGAGGCCGCCCCGCCCCTTCGCGCTGAGCACGCCCGTCGTGACGGAGTAGCCGAGGCCAAAGGGCGAACCGATCGCCACGACCCACTCGCCCACGCGCGCGGCGTCGGAGTCGGCGAAGCGCGCGGCGGGCAAGCCCTTCGCGTCGACCCGAATGACCGCGAGGTCGGTTCCCGGATCGCGTCCGACGAGCGTCGCTGGGAGGAAGCGCCCGTCGCGCAGGCGCACGCCGATCGACAGCGCGCTCTCGATGACGTGGTTGTTCGTGAGGATGGCGCCGTCGGGCGTGAAGACCACGCCGGAGCCCGTGCCCCGCGCGATGGGCGAGTCGCCGCCGCGGCCGAACAGCTTCATCACCGCGTCGGGCTCTTCCCTCGCGGTGACGTCGATCTGCACCACGCTCGGGCTCACGCGATCGGCGACCTGCACGAACGCGTCGGAGAGCTTGCGCGCCTCCGCCGGGGTCTGCGGCTGCTGTGCGGCCCTCTGCGCCTGCGGCACCTGCGGGGCATGCACGGGCGGGGCCGCGGGCGGGGCCGGTGCGCGCGGCTGCGCGTGGGCGGGCGACGCCGCGAGCAAGAGCGCGCACAGCGCGGTCGACGCGTGGACGGCGAGGTGTCGGAGGGCCATGGGCGCGATTGTCCCGCAGCGCGCGCGAGTTCGCCAGTTTAGCGCCGGCTAGCTACGCGACGGGCGCGCGGGTACCGTGGCGCGATGCGAGACCTCGAAGGCAAGACCTACTTCGTGACGGGTGGCAACACGGGCCTCGGCAAGGCCACGGTGTTCGCGCTCGCGCGGCGCGGCGGTGAGGTCGTGCTCGCCTCGCGGTCCCATGAGAAGGCCGCGGCCGTGCTCGCCGAGCTGCGCGCCGAGCTGCCGGAGGCGCAGGTCTCGCTCGCGTCGCTGGACCTCGCGTCGCTCCGCTCGGTCGAGCGGTGCGCGAAGACCTTCCTCGACTCGGGCAAGAAGCTCGACGTGCTCGTCAACAACGCGGGCCTCGCCGGCAGCACGGGCGCCACGGAGGACGGCTTCGAGATCACGACGGGCACGAACCACATCGGCCCCTTCTACCTCACCGAGTTGCTGTTGCCGCGGCTGCGCGAGGCGGGCGCGGCGCGCGTCGTCAACGTGGCCAGCGACTCACACCTCAGCGCCAAGGGCATCGACTGGTCCCACGTGACCCAGCCGCTGTCGTCGCCGCGGAAGGTACTTGCACTCTACAGTGAATCGAAGCTCATGAACGTGGTCCACGCGAGGGAGCTCGCGAAGCGCCTCGAGGGCACTGGCATCACGACCTACTCGCTGCACCCCGGGGTGGTCGCGTCCGACGTGTGGCGCGAGGTGCCGTGGCCGGTGCGGTCGATCATGAAGCTCTTCATGCTCACCAACGAGGAAGGCGCGCGGACACAGGTGCGTTGCGCGACCGATCCGGCCCTCGCGGGGTCTTCGGGCAAGTACTACAAGTCGGAGCGGGAGGCCCGCGTGAACCGGGCCGCGGAGGTCCCCGGCGTGGGCGAGGAGCTCTTCGCGCGCTCGAGCGAGCTCATCGCGGGGGCGCTCGCCCGCTGACGAGCTCCGCTCGGCGGCCTGGCGTGCAGCGGATTCGTTGACATTCTCGTCCTCACTGGCACTCTGAGAGTCTAGGCTACCAAGAGAGGAAGTTGGGATGCGTAAGCTCGTCCGCTGGATCGCCGTCTCCTCCGGGCTGACACTCGCCGGGGCGTGCGGCGGAAAGGTCGCCTCCGACACCCCCTCGCCGGCGCCCACGCAGCTGCCCGCGCCCCCGCCGAGCGGCTCGGTCCCACCCGTGACGCCCTCGGTCGACGCGAGCGCCGACGCGAGCGCCGACGCGAGGGTCGACGGGCCCGTGATCGTCGACGCGAGCACCGACTCGGGGGGGCTCCCGCCGGGCACGGCCGCCGTGGACGTGAACTCGGCGGCCCACACGCTCACGCCCGAGGGCCTGGCGTTCGAGACGCTGCCGAGCGCCGCGAACCCGCCGGGCGCCTTCAACGGACCGGGCGCCGGCAACAAGGCGTTCCTCGGCTTCGCGGGCCACGACGGCACGCCGCTCAGCGCGCTCGGGCCGATCGTGGTGCGGGCACGCCGTGACCAGGGCACGCCGTTCTTTTACCTGAACCTCCAGGTCGACTGCGACGGCGACGGGACCTGGAACGACGCCGTCGACGGCATCGTGGTGGTCGATCCCGAGGCGCTCCCCGGCCTGGCTTTGGACACCGGCGCGATGACCGACGTCGCGATCAACCCGGCCGATCCGGTCTTCAAGATCGTTGGCGCGGGCACGCCGCCGGGACCGCTGAAGTGCGGCCTGTTCTCGCACCTGAGCAGCACGCCGCTCCCGCTCACGAGCGCGCCGGCGGCGGCGCGACTCTGGAACGGCGACACCGGCGACAACGGGATGCCGCGGGGTGCCGTGATGCCCGCGATCTTGCTGGTGCTCGGGGACTCGAACAACCTCGCCGCACGCAAGGTGACCGTCGAGCGCGTCACCATCGGCAGCAAGGTGTACGACTTCAAGCCGTGAGCGCGACGCCGAGATCGCGCCTGGCGCACTTTGACATTACATCCTACCTATTTCGCGGACTTTTCGCGCCGCTCGCTTCTTGCCATTGGACGCCCATGAAGACTCGCTACGCGCTCGCCATCGCCCTCGCCGCCTCCATCGCCACGGCCCTCGCCGCGTGCGGGGGCACCACGAGCGTCGCGGACGACGGCGGCACCACGCCGGCGGACGCCAGCACCGACGCGACCTCCGCGACCGACGCACCCGACACGGCGCCGCCTCCCGTCGACGCCAGCCCGGTCGACGGCTCGCCCGAGGGTGGCGACGCGAGCACGTGCGTCCAAGCGCCCACGGTAGGGACGCCGTGCACGAGCGGCCAGAAGAGCTGCGACAAGATCGACGGCTGCTGCCTGCCCCAGGTCGTGTGCGACGCTACGAAGGGCACCTGGGAGCTGTTGCAGCTGCGGTGCCCCTGCCAGACCGTGCCGTGCGGCTCGAGCACGTGCCCGGGCACGCAGTACTGCCAAGCGCAGGCCTCAGGCGTCGACGGCGGCGGCACCTCGTACGCGTGCATGGACTACCCCAAGGCGTGCGAGCGACAGTGGACCTGCGCGTGCGTCCAGGCGAACGGGCCGGCGCGCTGCGCGGCGTCTCCCGCCAGGTGCGTCGAGCAGAGCGGTCGCCCCTTCCTGACCTGCGGCGGTCAGTAGGCGCGCGCGGGCCGACGGCGCTCGCCGGCAGGCAGGCCCGTGGAGCTCACCCGAGCGAACCTTCGAGGCGCGTGCACAAAGTCTCCAGAGCCTTCTGCCGGGCGTAGTGCTTGTCGTTGGCCTCGATGAGGGTCCACGGCGCGTACGAGGTGCTCGTGCGATCGATCATGTCGCACGCCGCGATCTCGTAGGCGTCCCATTTGTCGCGGTTGCGCCAGTCTTCGTCTGTGATCTTGAAGCGCTTGAACCGGGTGGTCTCGCGCTCCTTGAAGCGACGGAGCTGCTCGTCGTTGGTGACCGCGAGCCAGAACTTCACGACCACCACGCCGTGGGTCGAGAGCTGCAGCTCGAAGTCGTTGATCTCGCTGTAGGCGCGGCTCCACGCGCCCTGCGCGCAGAAGCCCTCGACCCGCTCGACGAGCACACGGCCGTACCACGAGCGGTCGTAGATGGTGAAGCGGCCGCGCCCGGGCAAGTGCCGCCAGAAGCGCCAGAGGTAGGGCTGCGCGCGCTCCTCTTGTGTGGGGGCCGCGACCTGGATCACCGAGTATTGCCGGGCGTCGAGCGCCGAGGTGATGCGGCGGATGGTGCCGCCCTTCCCGGCGGCGTCGTTGCCCTCGAAGACCAGGACGACCGAGCGATCGCCGAGACGGCGGCTCAGCGCGTTCAGGCGACCGAGCATCTTCGGGAGCCCCTTCTCGAAGCGCGCCTTGCCGAGACGCGTGCCTTGGTAATCCAAGGTCTGGAGAATGCGCACTCCGTCGACCGAGGGCAGGAGCGGCGGGACGTTCGCCGCATGGGGCTGGGCCTTGCCCTTCGGGACGGTCGCGCCGAGCCGCTCCCTCAGGCTCTTCAAGATCTGCGTCGCCACGGTGAGCGTTCGGTAGTTCGCGTCGGCGCCCTCGAGCACGATCCACGGCGCATCGCCGGTGCTGGTCTGGCGGAGAACGCGCTCCGAGACCTTCGCGAACCGGTCGTAGCGCGCGAGGTTCTTCCAGTCGGTCTTGGTCACGCGCCAGCGCGTGGCCTTGCTCTTGGCGAGGGCCTTGAGTCGCTTCTTCTGTGCATCCTTCGAGAGGTGAAACCAGAACTTGAGGACGAGGGCGCCCTCGTCGCAGAGCATGCGCTCGAAGCGGTTGATGCGACCGATCTCGACGTCGAGCGCCTCGCTCGAGAGTCTGGAGGTGGCGCGCCCCACGATGGGCTGGGTGTACCAATTGCCAAACAGCACGCCGATCTTGCCTTTGGGCGGGAGCGCGCGCCAGTAGCGCCACATGAGCGGCCGCGCGCTCTCTTCTTCGGTGGGCGGCCCGAAGGCGTGGTTCTGAATGTGCCGTGTGTCCATCCACTCGTTCAGCAGGTTCACGGTCTCGCCCTTGCCCGCACCGTCGACCCCATTGATGAGGATAATCACCGGGAAGGTGTGCTTCTCGATGAGGTCGTACTGGGCGTCGAGGAGGTCGGCGCGGAGGGTGGCCGCGCGCTTCTTGAAGGTGGCGTCGTCGATGGCGTGACCGAGCTCGGCTGATTCGAACATAAGCCGAGGATAGCCACTTTCGCGGGCCACGACCGCGGTTCAAGTGCGCAGAAACTGCGCCTCTGCGGCTCACCGCGCGAGCAGCCACCCGATCGCGACAAGGAGGAAGAGGGCGGCGATCCCGAGCGCCAGCCCGATCGGGGCCGCCTTGCCCGAAGGGACGGCGGACGGCGCGACCGGCGCGGACTCCGGCGATGGGGCGACCTCGACGCGCAGAGCGCGGACGGTGGATGGGCCCCTGACCATGTCGGAGGGGTCGTCGTCGTCCGCGCCGAGCTGCTCGAGGACCTGCGTCAGCCCGCGGAGGTCGGGGGCCCGCTCGGCGGGCGTCCGCGCGAGGCCCCGATCGAGCGCCTCGCGGAGCGCGGCCGGCGCGTGCTTGAGCCTCGCCGTGGAGGGGAGAGTCTGCGTGCAGAGCATCAGGATGAGCGTGCCCAACGTGGGGGCGTTGGCGTACGGGTTCTTCCCCGACAGCGCCTCGAGCAGCGTCACCGAGAAGCTCCACACGTCGGTGGCGGGGGTGAGCACGACGGCCCGCCGCGCCTGCTCGGGCGACATGCAGCGGGCCGCGGGCTCCGGCGGCGCGTCCGCGAGCTGCACGCCCTCGGCCTCGTCTCCCGCGATGACGGCCGGCTCGGCGTGGAAGAGCCCACCGAGGCGCGCCGTCGCCCCTGCCCCGAGGTAGACGACCTCGGGGCTCACGTGGCCATGCACGAGCCCGCGGGCGTGGAGCGGCGCGAGCGCAGCGGCGACCGCGGAGAAGACCTTGTACGCGGCGGCGAGCTCGAGCGGCCCCTGCGCGAGGCGCGCGGCGAGGGTCACGTCAGCGCTCGCCTCGGTGGCGACGAAGGTCTGATCGCCGTCGACGCCGACGTCGAGCACGCCGAGCGACAGTGAGCTCTGCACCTCCCGCAGGGCGCGCGCGCGCGCCCTGCGCGCCTCCGCGCGGGGGCCGGTCGCGCCATCGAAGAGGGCGACCTCGCACGGGGTGCGGCCGCGCCGCGCGGCGTACAGCGTGCCGTGAGGCAGCGCGCGGAGCTCCGCCCCGAGGTCGTAGCGACCGCCGACGGTTCGGCCCGTGTACCCCACGGAGAGCGGCGCGTGCTCGCTCGACGGCGCCTCGTCGACGCGCGCCACGGCCGCGCGTGTGTGGACAGAGAGGGCCACGAGCTGGTCCGACCTGAGGATGGGCGGGCCCGCGAGCGGCTCGAGCTCGGCGGCCAACTGAGCGGCGTCTGCGAAGCGGGTCCCAAGATCGCGCGCGAGCGCCCTGTGGACCACCGCGGCCAGCGCCTCGGACACCCACGGCGCCGTGTCGCGGAGCGCAGGGACGCCGTTGCTCGTGAGCGCGATCGCCAGGGCGGGGAGGCTGACGTTCCGAGGGAAGGCGGGAGCCCCGTTCAGCGCGTAGTAGAGCACCATGCCGAGCCCCCACACGTCGGCCCTGTGGTCCACGAGCTTCGGCGACAGGAGCTGTTCTGGAGACATGTAGAGGGGCGAGCCGAGCGCCGATCGGGTGGAGGTGACCTCCGAAACGCCGGAGTCGACGAGCTTCGAGATGCCAAAATCGCAGACCTTCACGACGACGGCGTTGCCCTCCACGTCGAGGAAGATGTTCGCGGGCTTGAGGTCGCGGTGCACGATCCCGAGGGCGTGCGCCGCCGCCATGCCGCGGGCCGCATCGGCGACGATGCGCGCGGCCACGGGGGCCGGCAGCGGGCCCGTGCGCGCGAGGGTCTTCTCGAGGTCCTCGCCGCGCATGAGCTCCATCGCGAGGTAGCCGACGCCGAGGGCGTCGTCGACGCCTCCGTCCAGGACCGACACCACGTGACGGTGGCGAAGGCCCGCGGTGATGGAGCACTCGCGGTTGAAGCGGACCTGGGCCTCTTTGCCCATCAGATCGCTGGCCGAGGCCGACATGAGCTTCACCGCGACCGCCGCGCCGTCGGGGCCCACTCCCCCGTAGACCTCGCCCATACTACCCACCGCAATTCGCTTTACGATCGAGTACTTGCCACCGATGGTGCGGCCCACGAGGGAGGGGGGGGCGCCGGAGGTCATCCCCTCAGGGATAGCACGCGACGGCACCACGGACAGGGCAAGAGGTCTCGACGGTCGCTGGCCATCTGGCCAGACCTGGCGCGGGGCGAGCGCTTCAGGACGTTGGGCTGGCCTCGCCCCCGAGTTGGCTGAGCTCCGCCTCGATCGCCTCCCACTCGGTCATCCAGGCATCGATCTTGGCGGCCAGCTCCGCGTCTTCGCGCTCGAGCCGCTGCACCTCGCGCCCGCTCCCTGCGTCCAGCGTCACCTCGAAGAACGAGGGCGTGGAGTAGAGCTCGGCTATCGCGCGACGACGGGCCTCGGCCTGCTCGATGGCGGCGAGCACCTTGTCGCGGCGCGCGGGCAGCGCGTTTCGCTGGTTTCGCCGTCGCTTCTGCTCTTCCCAGGAGAGCGTGGGCTCGGCGCTCGGCGCCTCGACCGCGCCGCGACGGGGCGGTGTGCTGTCGCGGGGTTCACGGGGTGCGGCCTTGGCCTTCAAGACGACCGCGTCGGCGTCGAGGTGATCGTCGCCGCAGCGCTCGAGGTACTCGTCGTACGTGCCCGGAAAGTCACGCGGTCCCTCCGGAGTGAGCTCGAAGATGCGCGTCGCGACCTGCGAGACGAACCACCGGTCGTGCGAGACGAACAGCAGCGTGCCCTCGTAGGCGCGCAGCGCCTCGACGAGCGCGGCGATGGCCTCGAGGTCGAGGTGGTTCGTCGGCTCGTCGAGCACGAGGAGGTTGGGTCGTTCGACCGCGATACGCCCGAACACGAGCCGCGCGGCCTCGCCTCCCGAGAGCGACCCGATGGGCTTCTTCGCGTCGTCACCCGAGAACAAGACCCGCCCGAGCTGTCCTCGGACGTAGCTCGTCGCCTCGGCCGGACACGCCTCCCACATGAAGTCGAGGGGGGTCATCGAGCCGTTGCGGAGCACGTCGTGGTGGTCCTGGGCGAAGTAGCCCGCGCGCACCTCGTGACCGAAGCGCACCTTTCCCGCGTCGGCCTCGAGCTCGCGCATGATGATCTTGAGCAGGGTCGACTTGCCGAGCCCGTTGGGACCGATCACGGCGATGCGCTCGCCGCGGCGGAGCGTGAGCGAGACGTCCGTGAGCACACGCTTCTCGCCATAGCTCTTCGAGACGGCCTCGACCTCGAGAACGTCGCGCCCGCTCGGCCGCTCGGGGGTGAAGCGAAACACCGGCGCCCGGCGCGAGGTCTGGGCGAGCTCTTCCACCTCGATGCGCTCGATCTGCTTGAGGCGGCTCTGCGCCTGCTTCGCCTTGGTCGCCTTGGCGCCGAAACGCTCCACGAAGGCTCGCTTCTCCGCGATGATCTTCTCGGCGCGCGCGATCTCGTCTTCCTTGCGCGCACGCGCGGCGGCCTTCTCGACGACGAAGGCGCTGTAGTTGCCGGTGTAGGAGGTGACGGTCTGGTAGTCGACATCGAGGATGTGCGTGGCCACGTTGTCGAGGAAGCGTTGATCGTGGGAGATGACCAGCGCCGCCCCGCGGTAGGCGGCGAGGAACTTCTCGAGCCAGCGGATCGACAGAATGTCGAGGTGGTTCGTCGGCTCGTCGAGCAGGAGGGCGTCGGGCCCGCCGACGAGCACCTGCGCGAGCAGCACGCGAAGCTTGAAGCCGCCCGAGAGCGTGGCGAGCGGCAGCGGGTGCGACGAGGCGGGGATTCCGAGCCCCACGAGGATGGCGGTCGCGCGCGCCTCCAGCGTGTAGCCGTCGCGGCTGCCGAGCCCAATCTCGATGTCGGCGAGGCGCTCGGGCTCGCCCTCCCCGTGATCGATGATGCGCGTGCGCTCCTCGAGGAGCGCCCACACCTGGGCGTCCCCTCGCATCGCGACGCTCAGGATGGGCTCCGCGTCGTCGAGGAAGTGGTCCTGGCGGAGCACGCCGATGCTCGCGCCGCTCGGGAGCGTGACGCTGCCCTCACTGGCCGGCTCGTCGCCCGACACGACACGCAGGAGGGTGGTCTTCCCCGAGCCGTTGGCGCCCACCAGCCCGTAGCGCGAGCCCGCGTTGAGCTGGAGCGTGACGCCCTCGAAGAGGGTGCGACCACCGAACGACTTGCCGAGCTGCGAGATCCCAATCATGGCGCGCAGAACCTAGCCTGCTTGCCCGGGCCGCGCGCGCAGATCCGGGCCGGCGCCGGACCCCGGCGTCAGGTCGCCGCGCGCGCCGCGTAGAAAGCGGCCAACCCGTCCACCATCTCTTGCCACACGCGCCCGAGCGCCCCGTCCGACCGGATCGCCGCGACGTAACCCCGGACGTGGGGGTGGCCCTTGAGGAGATCGGTGCGCTGCGCGAAGTCCATCAGGCCGTCCAGCGAGAAGCGGACCGGTGTGAGCCAGACGTCGGCGAGCGTGACACGCTCGCCGCAGACGAAGCGGTGACCATGCGCCATCAGGGCGTCGAGCCGCGTGAGCCCGTCTTCGAGCTTCAAGAAGCCCTTCTGGAGCGCGGCCTCGTCGCGAGCAGGGGCGTCGAGGAGAAAGAAGAGCGACATGATCGGCGCCATGACGTAGGCGTCGATGGCCTCCGTGACGAAGCGCACGCGCGCACGCGCCGCGGGTCCCACCGGGAGCAGCGGGGTCTCCGGGAACGCCTCCTCCAGATACTCGACGATCACGCCGGACTCGGCGAGAGGCGTCCCGTCGTCGAGGAGCAACACGGGAATGCGCGCGAACGGGCTGATGTCGCGGAACTCGGGCGACGTGCGCCAGTCGGGCGGTGGGAGCTGGATGTCGACGTTCAACCCCTTCGAGTAAATCGCCGCTCGCACACGCGCGGAGTACGGAGAGAGCGGCAGCGAATAGAGGAGCATTTCGACACGCTACGCGGCGTGCCCCGAAGCGACAACAGTGCGCGGATTGATCGAGGCCAGCGGTCTGGTAGGTTGTTCGGCATGTACACCCGGAAGACGCTCGTCCTCACACTCGCGGCTGTCGGAGTGCTCCTCGCGGGCGGGGCCGCGGCCTGCGTAGGCGACGATCCGCAGTCCGCCGGCGACGCGGCGACGACGCCGACCGGCACGACGACCGCGACGGGCACCACGACCGCGACGGCGCCCACCGACGGCGCGACCCCGCCTCCCACCGACGGCGCCGCTCCGCCTCCCGACGCCGCCGCGCCCCCCGACGCCGCCGCTCCGCCCGACGCCGCCGCGCCCCCCGACGCGACGGTCGACGCGGGGGGCGACGCGGGGGGCGACGCGGCGCCGAACATCGCCTGCGTCCCGGGCGCGCTGTCCTCCACCGCCTTCGTCACCAGGTGCCAGGCGAACCCCTCGGCCGTGAGCCCGGGCGGAACGATCGTCCCCGGCATCTACAACCTCACCGGCGCCACCCGCGGGCTCTACTGCACGCAGACCTACATCATCGGATCAGCCGAGGTGTTCACGACCCCAGGCGGCGACCTCATGATGCGCAGCCTCGTGTTCAAGCGGGCGGCCCCCGGCGACGTCGGCGTCAAGGTCCAAGGCACGGCGTGGCTCCGGGGCGGCGGCACCTCGTTCTCGCGCGTCGAAATGTGCGACCCGGGCCGCATCGGCGAGACCGACCTCGGCTCGCTGCAGTCCACGGTGGTGGGCGGCACGCCCGTGTTCACCCTCACGTTCCCGCGCTCGCCGGGCGCGCAAGAGGAGTGGACGAAGGTCCCCTGAGATCCTCGGGGGACCCAGGCGACGTGTCGCACGGGACGCGGCACGGCCCTCCCGGCCCTATCGGTCCTTCTGGGCGGGCTCCGCGGCGCGAACGGCCTCCGCGCTCGCGGCGGTCCACACCCGCACGCAGACGTCGTCGGAGACGTGCCGCACGGCGAGCGACGGTGCGATTGGCGCGATCGGCGGGACGGGCACGGCGAGCGGCGATGGGACGTTGCCGGCGAGCGCCGCGCCTGAGGTCGCGGTGGTCGCCGCCGCGGGGACCTTCGGAGCGCCGAGCACGGCCAAGGGGCGCCCCTCGGCGTCGGGCCCGCACATCCGCGCCTCGGCGCGCGCCACCGTGAGGTCCCGCTCGAGCGAGCCCACCTGGACGCGCGCCAGCGTGAGCGGGGCTCCGCCCGAGGCGCCGAGGCGCACGCGCAGCTCGTGCCCGTGGTCTTCGCTCTCCACCGGAAGCATGTAAAGCGCACGCACGCGGAGCTCGGCCATGCCGTCGGCCGCGGCGGCCCGGAAGGCGTCGTCCTTCACGTGAAGAACGACCCCGGCCATGTGCGGACGACCGATGAGCGGGTGCGCGGTGGGCGGGCGACGCGGGACGCGCGTATAGGTCACCGGCCCGCCCGCGGCGGCGTGGGCCTCCAGCTCTCCGTCGGCGACGTGGTGCAGGTGCGCGTCGAGCGCGAGCGGGGCGCCCGGACCTCCGAAGGCGAAGTAGAGGTCGAGGTCGCCGCCCTTCCAGTCGCCGCGTGGCAACGTGAGGGAGTGGGTGACGACCACCCGATCCTTGGTCACCCCGACGCGGACGCGCGCGACGCTCGGGAGAAACGGCAGCGGGCCGACCTCTCGCTGCGAGGCCGCGTGCCCGCTCGAGGAGCCCAGCGCGGCCGCGAGCGCGAGGAGGGCGCCGACGCTGGCGAGGCGAACGCGATGTGCCATCAGCCGAGCTCCCGCTCAAGGGAGGACGCGACGGTCGACGCGCGCTCGGCGAGCGCGGCGCCGTCGAGCGGCACGCCGACGAAGGTGGTCGCGAGCGCAGGCAGCGCGAAGCGGGCGCGGAGCGCGCGCGCCGCGCGGGGGTTGCGGTAGTAGTCGTCGTCGAAGGCCGAGACGAGCGCGTCGTGGTGCTCGCGCGAGGTGAGGGCCGCGACGAAGCGCGCGGGCTCGTCGTCGGACACGCGCGGGCTGAGATAGGCGGCGGCCGCGTGGGGGCCGCCAACGGCGTCGTCCGAGCTGCGCGCCGCCGGGGAGCGCGGCCCGTCGAGGGCGACGAGCATCGCGGTCGCGCGATCGCGAAGCGCGAACAGCAGGCTCACCGCGAGCACCCTCGACGCGTCGATGGCCGGGCCCCGCCCGGCGCCGAGCTCGCGCGCGAGGAACGGCCGCGAAGCGATGCACAGCGCGAGCAGCGCGCCGGTTCGGTGGGCGTCGACGAAATAGGGATCGTGGGCCAGCGCGAAGGGCGCGTACCGGAGGCTCTCCTCGCGGTGCAGCGCCTCACCGTACCGCGCGGCCGCGAGGAGGAAGCTCCCGGCGCCGAGGGGACGGGGGACGCGCGCGGAGGGGCGCGCCCGCCCGCCGAGCGCGGCGAAGCGCGCGTGGAGCCACTCGAGCGTGAGCCGCGCGGGCCAGTCGACCCCGGCGGCGTCGCGCCCGAGGGACGCGCGGAGGGCGTCGAACGCGGAGAGCCCCGCGCCCCCGGTGCGCGCCTTGTGCGCGCGGCCGACCACGGCGCGCGCGAGGCCGTCGGTCGCCTGCAGGAGGCGCTCTGCCGCGGCGCGGAGGTCGGCTTCCGTCACGCCGGGCAGGTTGGAGTCGGGGGCGGCTCGCGGCGCGAGGGAGAGCTCCGCGGCGAGCACGGCGATGAGGTCGGCGGACACGCCGACGACGAGTGACGATGGCGCGTCGGTCCCGCCGGGAGGCGTCGGGCCCGCGGCGCCCGGCACGAGCTCCCGCTGGAGGATGGCGCGCCCGAACCTCCCGGGCAGCCCGAGCCGGCGGGCGGTCTCCTCGAGCCTCTCGCGCCGCGCTTCGCGGGCCGCGTGCACCCGCGGCGCGATCCGCGCGGCGCGCTCGGTGAGCCCAGTGAGCCCGCCGGACGAGTCGAGGGCGAGCCGCTCGAGCAGCGCGGGCCCGGGCAGCTCGGCCGCGGGCTCCTCCGCGCCCGGCGGGGGTCGGAGCGCCTTCGCCTCGTCGGCCTCGAGGTCCCACCCGACCCGCGCCAGCGTGAGATGTGCGACCCACCGGGCGAGGGACGCCGGGAGCGCCGACGCGCCGTGGCCGGGCGCCGCGAGGACCAAAGCGTCGTACGCGCGCCGCCCGGACACGCGGCGGAGCGGCTCGAGCGGGCACGCGGGGAGCTCGGCCTCGATCGCCCCGGCGCCGCCGGACGCGTACGCCACGAGGCCCAGGCGACCGCGCTCGAGCGCGCGAGCGCCGCGCTCGACGTCGCGCGCGGCGACGACCAGGGGATCTTGCGCGTCGCTCATCCGTGCACGGTGCTCCGCGCCTCGTTCTCGGCGAGGCGCTCGACGATGTCGCCCTCCGCGGCCGCGAGCAGCCCCAGGCGCCGCGCCACCAAGGCCTCGTCGCCGAGCGCCGCGCGCACGGCCAGCTCTCGGTAAGTCGCGAAGTGGCGCGCTTCGCACACGAAGAGCTCGTCGTAGAAGGAGCGCAGCTCGTCGTCGCCCTCGACGACGTCACGGAGCAGCTTGAAGCGCTCGCACGAGCGCGCCTCGATGAGCGCCGCCGCGAGCAGGCGATCGACGAGGAGCGGCGTGCCGTCGCGAGGCAAGGCCTTGCACTCCGCGCGGAGCGCGGCCGCGTACGCGTCCACCGGGGGATGGCTGAGGGGCACACCGCGCTGCTGGAGGAACCCCACGACCCTCTCGAAATGATCGAGCTCCTCGCGGGCGAGCGCCGTGAGCGCGCGCACGAGAGGGAGGTTGCCGGGGTGCCTCGCGACGAGCGAGAGCGCGTGGGTCGCGGCCTTCAGCTCGCAGTGGGCGTGGTCCACGAGGACGCCCTCGAGATCCGCCGCGGCGGCGCGCACCCACCCCGGATCGGTAGCAATCGTGAGGCACAACATCGGGCGCGTTCTACCGCACGACGGGGAGCTTCGCCTCGTTGACGGCGAGCATGCCGCCGACCATGTTCATGGCCTTGGTGAAGCCGAGCTGGGCGAGGACCGTCGCGGCCCGGCCCGAGCGACCGCCCGAGCGGCACACGAGCACGAGCTCGGCGGCCTTGTCCCAACCCGCCGCCGCGGCCTCCACAGTCGCGAGCGGGACGGACTCGGCCCCGTCGAGGTGGCCAAGATCGCCCACGAACTCGTGGGCCTCGCGCACGTCGACGACGCGAACCTTGCCTGCAGCGGCGACGACGGCGGCCGGCGTGATGTCGCGGTAGCCCAGGGCGTTCGGGGTGGCAGACTCGTGTATCATACAGGTTTATTCTCCGCGGGTTCCGGGGGGTGTAGCAGGGGTGTAGCATGGCCCGGCGCAGCCGCCCTCCCGCGCGCGAGCGACACGGCGGCCACCACCAGGACAAGGGCCAAGGCGATCGGCATGCCCACGTCGCGGAGCGCCCCTGGGAGCTGTTTTCCAAGGAGGAACACGCCCATCGCCAGCACGAGCCAGCCGAACCCCTTGCGGAGCAGCTCGGGCCTCACGCGGCTCGCGAAGCGCGCGCCCACCAGGCTGCCGGCGACGCACGCGGCGGTGACGACCGCGAGGAGCGGCAGGTGGAGGGAGACGTGCGCGACGTGCCCCGCGAACCCGGCGAGCGACTGCATCGCGATGACCATCAGGGACGTGCCGACCGCGCGGGGCATGGGGAGGCCGCCTATGAGCGACAGCGCCGGCACCACCAAGAAGCCGCCCCCGGCGCCCACGAGCCCGGCGACGACCCCGACCGAGAACCCGAGCCCGAGCGCCTTGGCGACCGCGAGCTCGCGCTCCGTGGTGTGACCCGTGCGCCTGCCCCGCAGCATCGCCGCAGAGGTCAGGAGCATCATGAGCGCAAACGCCCCGAGCAAGACCGCCGCCGGGACGAAGTGCGCGAGCCGCCCGCCGAGGTAGGCCCCCGCCATGCCCGCGACGCCGAAGACCGCGCCCACGCGCCCCACGACGTTTCCGGCGCGCGCGTGCGCTACCACGCCCACGAGGCTCGTCACGCCCACCACGAAGAGCGAGCTCGCGATGGACTCGCGCGCGTCGAGCTTCACCACGTAGACGAGCATGGGGAGCGTGAGGATCGACCCGCCTCCCCCGAGGAGGCCGAGCGTGATCCCGATGAGGGTGGAGAGGAGCGCGGCGACGGCGAGCATGGACCACGTGAGAGCCTATTCGACCCGCGACCGGTTCGGATCGCCCCCGTGGGGCTCCTTCGGGGCGGCAAGACGGGCGCCGAGCACGCGCCGCCGCGCGTGACGGGCCGCGACGGTTCGCTATTCTGCGAGGCGCATGCAGCCGCCTTCCCCTCGCCTCTCGCTCGAACGATCGTCCGCCCGCCTCGGCGCGCTCGCCGCGCTCGCCGCGCTCGGCGCGCTCGGCGTCGCGGCGTGCGATCGGAGCGGGCCCGCAGCCGCGGCGAAGGACGCGGCGCCTGCGCCGAGCAGCAGCGCGTTTGGCTTCGTGGTGCCTCCCCCCACGGCCATGGTGATGCCCGACGCTCCCGACGCCGCCCTCCCCGCGCAGTCGACGTGGTCGGTGGCCAAGCTCCCCGGCGAGAAGCTCGAGCTGCGCTACCCGGGCGAGCTCTTCCTCCTCGACGAGGAGAAGAACGGAGTGGTCCTCACCTCGCAGCTCAGCGCGGCGCCCCTCGAGGTGAAGGGCGGCGACGGCGCGGTGCCGCCGGCCTACGTCTTCCGCGGGCGGCTCCGTCTCCTGCAGCACGACCTGGTGGAGGCCGCCAAGGCCGAGGGCGTGGCGCCCATGTTCCCCGGCGGAAAGCGCGACGCCTTCGTCGAAGCCACCGGACGCTCGCAGAAGCTCACGGTCGCGTCGCATGCGGCCTACATGCAACGCGTCATGGCCCACGGCTTCAACGCCACGGTCGTCTTGGTCGAGCTCGCGCCCAAGCGCACGCTCATCGCCCGCTTCGACACGATCGGCGAGGAGCTCCGCCCGCGCGTCGAGCCCTCGAGCTACCGCCCGGAGGCGTGGCAGCAAGACCTCGCGATGGCGGTCGTCACCACGCTGCGGACCGCGCGGTGAAGCTCCAGGACGAGAGCCACTGGAAGCAGCTCGCCGCGCCGCGCGACGGGTACTTCGACCTCGCCACGCGCGACACGGGCGAGGTGCCGGTGCGCCTCTTCCTCACGCGCGCGCTGCTCGTCGAGGCCGAGCCCACGCTCTACCGGCAGATCGTGAACGCGACGCGCTTCCCCGGCACGAAGCTCGCCTGCGTGACCCCCGACGTGCACCAGGGCTACGGCGTGCCCGTGGGCTCGGTGATCCTCACGTCGCGCGACGGCGGCGCGGTCGCCATGGGGCCCGTGGGCTTCGACATCGGCTGCGGCATGATGAGCGCGAAGAGCCAGGTTCCGTTCGAGCGCGCCACCTACGACCGCAGGCTCGCCTTCAACGCCGAGGTCACGAAGCGGGTCGCGCTCGGCGCAGGCGGCCAGAGCTCCCGGCGCTCGCTCTCGCCGGCGGAGCTCCAAGAGATCGTGCGGGGCGGCGCTGAGCACTACGCCGCGAAGCTCTCGAGGCTGCGAGGCGAGGCCGCGGCGCCCCGCGACCGCGCGGAGCGGCAGCGGCTCCCCGTGCGCGACACCTGGGACATCCCGTGGGGCGGCAAGGGCACACCCGAGCGCGGCCTCGAGCAGCTCGGCACGCTCGGCGGGGGCAACCACTTCATCGAGCTGCAGCGCGGCGAGCCTTCGGGCACGCTCCACGTGCAGGTGCACACGGGCAGCCGAGGCTTCGGCCACGGCCTCGCGACGAACTACTTCGAGCTGTACCGCGAGGAGCAGCGCTCCGCGGGCGCGGAGCCGGGCGAGCTCGATCTGGGCTATTTCACCCCCGAGTCGCCGCACTTCGAGGGCTACCTCGACGCGGTGGCGGCGGGCGCGAACTTCGCCATCGTGAACCGCCTCGTGCTCTTCGAGGAGATCTCGGCGGCCTTCCGGAAGGTGTTTCGCGAGGACCTCGAGCTGGTCTACGAGATCAGCCACAATTTGGTCCAAGCAGAGGACCACCCCGAGCACGGCCCCGTGTGGACCCACCGCAAGGGCGCGACGCGGGCCTTCCCCGGCGGGCACCCGGCGCTCGTGGGAACACCCTGGGAGGTCGAGGGACACCCGGTGCTCATCCCCGGCTCGAACCGCGACAAGAGCTTCATCTTGCGACCGCTGCCGGGCGCGGAGAAGAGCGGCTTCTCGGTGAACCACGGCGCGGGCCGCCGGCTGTCGCGCGGCGAGGCGAAGCGCGTGCTGTCGCAGGAGAAAGTGAACGAGCAGTACCGCCGCGACGGCATCGTGGTGAACACCGACCTCGAGGTGCCGCTCGACGAGTCGGACGCCTGCTACAAGTCGAGCGAAGAGGTGGTGCGCGCGGTCGCGGACGCGGGCCTCGCGCGGGTGGAGGAGACGCTCTTCCCGCTCGCCTCGCTGAAGGGGAACGACGAGGCTCGCCGGCGCGACGTGGCGCGCGAGCACAAGGGCGAGAAGCGCGCGCGCGACAAAGAGCGAGACGCGGCCCGGCGAGCCCGTAGACGCTGAGGCCCTCGCTAGCGCGCGTACACGATGACGTCGTGGTAGCGCGCTTCGGAGGCGCCCGGGTTCTCGTACACGTGCGGCGCGTCGGCGAGGAACGACACGCTGTCGCCCGCGGCCAGGTCGTGCACCTCGGCGCCGAGCCGCAGCCGGAGCGCGCCGGTGAGCACCACCACGAGCTCGCGCGTGCCCGGCGCGTGGGCCTCCGACGCGTAAATGGAGCGGGCCGCGAGGCGCAGCTCGTACACTTCCACGAGCGGCGACGAGCCGGCCGGCGCGAGCGGGCGGCTCTCGAGCTTCCCGTCGGGCGAACGGAGCACCTGCACGTCGGCGCGCCGCAGCACCGCGGCGCCGCTCTTCGACCCGCCGATGAGCTCCGCGAAGGGGAGGCCGAGGCCGACGGCGATCTTCCAGAGGAGGGCGAGCGTGGGGTTCGTCTTGTGGGTCTCGATCTGCGAGAGCGCCGCGCGGCTCACGCCGGAGGCGCGGGCGAGGTCGTCGAGGGACATGCCGCGAACGCGCCGGGTGTCGCGGAGCTTGTCGGCCACGCGGCGCCCGAGCTCGGCCGCCCCAAGGTCGTCGCCCGGGGTCTCGGCCCCGCGCCCGCGCCGCACGCTCTGCGCCTCCGGCGCCGCTCCTTTGCCCTTCGTCACGCGACCCTCCAAGAACGGCGCCCGACGGTAGCACAGCCGCAGGGGCCGCCTCGCTCCACCCCTGCCCGCGGAGCACCTTCATGGCGACACCTCGCCTCCGGCTCGGGACCTTGGTTCGCCCCCTCGGGGCTCACACCAGGTTCCCCTCGTAGGCCTCGAGGAGGGCCTCGAGCACCGCGATCTCGCGCCGCAGCTCTTCGCCCTTCTCGGTGTCGGCCACCCTGCGCGGGGGCTCGTGCGACGCGAGCGTGGTCACCGTGGGGATGATGTCCGCGCCCGACGCCACGGCCTCCTCGACCGACTCGAAGTGGTGGTGCTGGGCGAGCGCCGTGCGCCCCGCCTCGATGACCAACGTGAACCCCTTGTCGCCGTAGGCCTCGGAGAACGCGCCGTCGATGGTCACCGCGCGCCCGCCGCGCTTCACCGGCGACTCGCCGGCCTCCAGCTTCACCGGGACGTGCCCGTTCACGATGAGGCCCCGCGCCTCGTCGACCCCGAGCTCGCGGCAGATGCGCGCGCAGAACTCCGGCTCGTGGAGGAGTGAAAAGTAAGGATTCTTTACCTCCTTCGCGGCGGCACGATCGGCGATGAAGTGCGACTCGAACGTGGCCATTCGGTCCTTGCCGAAGAGCGGAGAGCGCGGCCCCGTCCACAGATACCAGAGCATGTCGACGTCGGCGGAGGCGCGGCCTTTGAAGGCCCGGTGCACCGTCCGCTCGAGCCCGGTGAAGAGCTCGCGGCCGCTCCGAGGCTCGCCGTCCACGACGAGAGAGAGGGGTAGGCCCGCCTCGTCGACAGGCACACACCCGTGGAAGATGACGGTGGTGTCACGGCAGAGGCTCATCGACCCGCGGCGCGCGAGCCAGCCCATTTGCGCGCGGAGGGTCGGGCTGGCCAGAAACGAGGCTTGCAGCCGATCCATGCAGGCCTGCTCGTCGGCCGAAAGCGCGTACGGATCTCCGTCGTGGTCGACCGTGGGCAGGCAGGTGTCGAGCAGCGGATGCGTGACGCCGTCGATGGTGACCGTGCCGGCGCGCGGATCGATGCGGTGGAGCAGCTGTCGGTGCTCCATGCCGTACTCGGGGCGACGGCGGCTGAGCTGCCCCTCGAGCTTGAGCTGAATGATCGCCATGGCCTTCTGCATGCGCGCCATGAGCCGCGGATCGCGGAGCCCCTCGCCCTTCACGTCGAAGCGCTCGGCGGGGTCATCGGCGTACACGGTGCGCGCGAGCCGCTCGATCGGCGCCACGCTGATGCCGTATCCCTCCTCGATCTGCGTGAGGCGTCGGTAGCGGATCGAGATGCGGAGCACCGTGGCGATGAGCGCGGGGCTCCCGAGGCTCGCGCCCATCCAGCTCACGTCGTGGTTCCCCCACACGACCCTCACGTGGGGCTGGCGCATGAGGAGGCTCACGACGCGATCGAGCCGCGGCCCGCGATCGCCCAGATCGCCCGCGACGATGAGCTCCGCCACCGAGAGGTTCCGGATGACGTAGGCGGCGGCGCGGAGGAGGGCCACGTCGCGGCCCTTGCGCACGAAGGGGTCGACCAGCGCCTCGAGGAACGCCTTTCGCTGCTCGATGCCGCGCGCCGCGATGAGCTCGCGAAAGAGCCCCGCGAGGCCCGGCGGGAACAGGCGCTCGGCGTGGCGCAGGGTGTAGCCCTGCATGAGGTGGCGGAGCAGCTCGACCTCGCGCGCGAGGGTGGCGAGGAGGAACGCGCGGCGCTCGAACCCGGGCTTCGCCGCGTTCCACGCGTAGGCCTCGCGCGGATAATAAATGATGGCCAGGAGATCGCGGATCTCCTCCGGGGAGAGGCGCCCGGCGAAGAGGCGCGTCGCGAGCGGGCGCAGGCTGCCCGAGGCGTTGTTCACGATGTGTTTCAGCTTCTTGTCCTCGCCATGCACGTCGCTGACCACGTGAATGGTGCCCTTCGGCAGGGTGAGGATGCCCTCCAGATACCCAATCTCGGCGACGACGGCGTCCGCCGTGGGGTAGCGCCGGGCGAGCGCGCGGAGGAGCGGCAGCGCGATGGGTTCGGACATCGTCGCGAGCGTACACGACCCGACCGCGGCCGCCTCGAGGGGAGCGGGCTGCGCTATCCTGGACGCGTGCATCCCATCACCACGCGCCTCGCCGTACGGGTCGTCGCCACGCTCGTCGCCACGCTGGCCGCCACGCCGCTGCTCGCCTCGTGCGCCGCGCGCGGGGAGGCGCCGGAGGTCGTCGCGAAGCGCTACCTCGAGCTCGGCGCGCAGGGCGATCTGTCCAAGGTGCGCCCGCTGGTGCTCCCGCGGTGCGCGACCACCGGCGTGGGCTCGGTCGACGCGGTGAAGATGATGGGCGCGCGCATGACCGTGACGGAGATCACCACGACGCGCGAGGGCGACGGGAGCGGAGACGCGGCCACCGTGCGCTACACGGTGAAGGGCTCGCTCGAAGCCAAAGAGGGGCGCACCGAGACCGACATCTTCGGCAAGACCGTCGCCGTGAAGGTCGGCCCGATGTCGGTGAAGGGCCTCACGAAGCAGGGAGATCTGTCGCTCGTGCGCCACGAGGGCCGGTGGGTGGTGTCGTGCCGGTGAGCGCCGCCGGCACGGGGTAGGCCGCGCCGCTTCGCGCGCTCCGCCAGGACAAACCCGCTATACCCTGGGGCGCGATGGAACTCCTCGAGCGCCGCGTCTACCGCGGACCCAGCCTGTACGCGCACTTCCCCGTCATCCGGCTCACCGTCGACCTCGGCGCGCTCGAGGCTTGGCCGAGCGCGAAGCTCCCCGGGTTCAACGAGGCGCTGCTCGCGGCCATCCCGTCTCTGCGTGCGCACACGTGCTCGTACGACGACGCGGGCGGCTTCGTGCGCAGGCTCGAAGAGGACGGCGGCACCTGGCTCGGCCACGTGCTCGAGCACGTCGCCATCGAGCTCCAGCAGCTCACCGGGGCGAAGGTCGTGTTCGGCAAGACCCGCGGCGAGGGCGCCCCGGGCCGCTACCACGTCGTGTACGAGTACGAGGAGGAGCGGGTCGGCGAGGCGGCGGGCAACCTCGCGCTGCGCCTGCTCGAGCACCTGCTCCCGCGAGACCTCCGCGCGAGCGCGCCCAAGGAGGGCGAGGCGCCGTTCGACTTCGCGGCCGAGCTCGTCGAGCTCATCGATTTCGCGCAGCGGCGCCAGCTCGGCCCCTCGACGGGGGCGCTCGTGCGCGCCGCCGAGGCGCGCGACATCCCCTGGCTCCGCCTGAACGAGCAGAGCCTCATCCAGTTCGGCCACGGCAAGCACCAGAAGCGCATCCAGGCCACGGTCACCTCGGAGACCCGCCACATCGCGGTCTCCATCGCGTCCGACAAGGAGGAGACCAACCGCATCCTCGGCGATCTCGGCCTGCCCGTGCCGCGCCAGCGCGTGGTGCGCTCGGCGGAGGCGGCGGCCGCGGCGGCGTCGCGCCTCGGGTACCCGGTGGTGGTGAAGCCGCTCGACGCGAACCACGGGCGCGGCGTGACGCTCGACCTTCGCACGGGCGACGAGGTCCGCGCCGCCTTCGAGAAGGCGCGCGAGCACTCACGCAGCGTCGTGGTCGAGAACTTCCTCGGCGGGTTCGACCACCGCATGCTCGTCGTGGGCGGCGAGCTCGTCGCGGTGGCGAAGCGCGTCCCCGGGCACGTGGTGGGCGACGGCGATCACACGGTGGCCCAGCTCGTGGACCTCGTGAACGCGGATCCACGACGCGGGATAGGCCACGAGAAGGTGCTCACGCGCCTCGAGCTCGACGGCCAGGCCGAGCGCCTCATGGCCGCGCGGGGCGTCACCCCCGACACCGTGCTGCCGGCGGGCGAGGTGCTCTTTTTGCGCGGCACGGGGAACCTCTCCACCGGCGGGACCGCGATCGATCTGACCGACGTGGTGCACCCGGACAACCGCGAGATGGCCGTGCGCGCGGCGAACGCGATCGGCCTCGACGTGTGCGGCGTCGATTTCATTACAGCAGACATATCCGAGAGCTACCGCGAGGTCGGCGGCGGCATCTGCGAGGTGAACGCGGCGCCCGGGTTCCGCATGCACGTGGCGCCCACCGAGGGGAAGCCGCGCGACGTGGCGGGCCCCGTGATCGACATGCTCTTCCCCAAGGGGTCGGAGGCGAAGATCCCCATCGCCGCGGTCACCGGCACGAACGGCAAGACCACCACCGCGCGCATGCTCGCGCACATCCAGAAGATGAACGGC
Organism: Myxococcales bacterium; assembly: GCA_016720545.1. Classification (NCBI taxonomy): domain Bacteria; kingdom Pseudomonadati; phylum Myxococcota; class Myxococcia; order Myxococcales; species Myxococcales bacterium. The sequence continues at coordinate 76,157 of JADKKK010000005.1, read as the reverse complement.
CACACGGTGGGGCTCTCCACCACCGACGGCGTCTACATCGACGGCGTGCGCACGGTCGCCGGCGACATGACCGGCCCCCAGTCGGCGCAGATGGTGCTGCGCGATCCTGCCGTGGATCTCGCGGTGCTCGAGACGGCCCGCGGCGGCCTGCTGCGCGCCGGAATGGGGTACCGGAGCTGCAACGTGGGCGCGGTGCTCAACGTCACGGCCGACCACCTCGGGAGCCGCGGCGTCGAGACCCTCGAGCAGCTCGCCGAGGTGAAGCGCATCGTCGTCGAGGTGGCGCGCGACTGCGCCGTCGTCAACGCGGACGACCTCCACTGCCTGCGCATGGCCGACCACACGCGCGCGGCCCGCATCGCGTACGTGACCATGAACCCGCGGCACGAGCTCGTGAAGAAGCACCTGCGCGCCGGCGGGCTCGCGGCGGTGCTCGAAGACGGCATCAACGGGCAGATGATCACCCTCTACGACAAGGGCTCGCACCTGCCGCTCTTGTGGACCCACCTCATCCCCGCCACCATCGAGGGCAAGGCGCTCCACAACGTGCAGAACGCCATGTTCGCGGCCGTGATGGCCTACGCGATGGGCGTGAAGGTCGAGAACATCCGCCAGGGGCTGCGCACCTTCGACACCTCGTATTTCCAGGTGCCTGGCCGCACGAACCTCTTCGACAAGCTGCCCTTCAAGGTCATCCTCGACTACGGCCACAACCCCGCCGCGATCTCCGCGATGACCGACCTCGTGCGGCGGCTCGACTGCAGCGGGCGCCGCATCTGCGTGCTCTCGGCGCCCGGCGACCGGCGCGACGAGGACATCCGCGCGATCGCGCGCATCGCCGCCGAGGCGTTCGACTTCATCATCCTCCGACGCGACGACGACGCCCGAGGGCGCGGACCGCAGGAGGTGCCGCAGCTGCTCGCCGAGGAGCTCGCGCTCGCGGGCTTCCCCAAGGAGCAGGTCGAGATCGTGATCGACGAGCGTGAGGCCACCGAGGCGGCCCTCCGCGCGGCCAAGCCCGGCGATCTCGTGCTGCTCTTCGCCGACAACATCTCGCGAACGTGGAAGCAGGTCATCTACTTCAAGCCCGAGTGGCTGGAGCGCGTGGCCTCGCCGGCCCCCGCGGCGCCCGCCTCCACGACCGACGGCGGCGTGAAGGGAGGCCTCTACGCGACCGACGCGACCGAGGTGCCCGACGCAGCCACTCTCGGCGCTGACGGCCTCACCGTGATCGAAGACGAGCGCGGCGTCCGACTCGCGCGCGAGCAGGACGACTGAGCCCGCCCGCGCCCATGCTGCTCGTCGACGCACGCCGGCTCACAGGCCCGAGCCACCTCGCCGGGGTGCCGCTCGTGCTCGTGGAGCTCGCGCTCGACGCGGGCGAGACCGCCGCGCGGGCCCTCGCGCTCTACCTCGAAGAGCTCGGGCGCCTCCGCGCCGCCGTGGGGCTCGCCCCCGAGGTCGACGTCGTGACGCGCGAGCACCGCGGCGGGTGCGTGTTCGGGTACCCCGCGCCGATCGACGAGATGCTGGCGTGCGCCGACATGAGCGAGTGGGCCGCCGAGAGCGCGTGCGCGCGCGCGCGGGGCGACGAGCCCCTCTCGGTGGACGACAAGCGCGACGAGATCACGGCGGCGCTCGAGAGAGAGCGGAACCCCGCGCGCGCGGCGCTCCTCGAGGAGGCCGAGCGCCGAGGGCTCCCGGTGCTGTGGGACGACGAGCTCACGAGCGTCGGCCTCGGCTGCCGCTCGGTCTCGTACGCGAACGACGCCATCCCGGCCCCGAGCGAGGTCCCTTGGCGGAGGCTCGGCACCATCCCCGTCGCGCTCGTGACCGGCACCAACGGCAAGACCACCTCGTCGCGTTTGCTGGCGCACCTGGCGACCCAGGCGGGTTTTGCCGTGGGCTCCACGTCGAGCGACGGAGTCCTCGTGGGCGGACGCACGGTCGAGGAGGGCGACTGGACGGGCCCCGCCGCCGCGCGCCTCGTGCTCCGGGATCCCTCGGTGGAGCTCGCCGTGCTCGAGACCGCGCGCGGGGGCATCCTGCGTCGCGGGCTCGCGGTCGACTCTTGCGACGCCGCGCTCCTCACCAACGTGGGCGCCGACCACGTCGGCAGCTATGGCATCGACGACGTGAACGCCATGACCCGCGTGAAGGGCGTGGTCGCCGAGATCGTCCCCGCGTCGGGCACCGCCGCGCTGAACGCGCACGATCCGAACCTCGTCGCGTTCGCCGAAGGCCTGCGCGCGCGCGTGGTGCTCTTCGCCGATCTCGACGGGCCACGCCTCGAGGGCATGGCGGCCACCCGCGAGGCGCTCGCACGTCACCGCGCGGAGGGCGGCGCGAGCGTGGTGGCCGAGGGTGGCCTCGTCGTCCTGCACGAACCCTCCGGTCCCGCTCGCACCTTTGGTTACATCAACGACCTGCCCATCACCTTCGGCGGAGCCGCCCGGTACAACGTCGAGAACGCGCTGGGCGCCGTGGCCGCGGCGGTGGGCCTCGGGCTGCCCGACGACGCGATCCGCGCGGGCCTCGCGACCTTCCGAAACGAGGACAACCCGGGGCGCGGCCAAGTGCTCGAGCGCGGCGGCGTCCGGGTGCTGCTCGACTTCGGCCACAACCCCGAGGGGGTGCGCGCCGTGATGTCGCTGGCGCGCGCGCTGCTCGCGGAGCGCGGCGGCCACACGCTCACGGTGATCACGGGCAGCGCGGGCGACCGCCGCGACGCCGACGTGGAGGGCATCGCGCGGGCCGTCGTCGAGGGCGGCGCGACGCGAGTGTTCCTTCGCGAGATCGCCGGGTACCTGCGCGGGCGCGCGCCGGGCGAGGTGCCGGGGCTGCTCCGCCGCGCGTTGGTCGAGGCCGGGCTCGACGAGGGCTCGATCGCGCTCGCCGAGGGCGAGGTCGACGCGCTCGACCGCGCCATCGCCACGTCTGGCCCAGGCGATCTCGTGGCGCTGCTGATCCACGTGGAGACCGAGGCCGTGCAGGCGTACCTCGCGACCTCACGCCCTACGTGACGCGCGACTCACGGCGATCGGGGTGGTGCGGGCCAGCGGCTTCAGCTATCCCTAAACGGTCGTTCGGGGGGGCTCTCGCTCGCGTTTCGCGCTCTCGCGCTCACTCGGCTCGCGCCCTTCGCCTGGAGTCTCGCCCGTGAAGATGCCCCGCTCGGTCTCGCTCCTGCTCTTGGCCTCCGCGTTCGTGGTCGCGTGCGGCGCCGCCGGCGAGACCGCCACGGAGGGCGAGGGCACGCCCGAGACCCCCGGCGCCACGCCCGCGGGCACGGGCACGCCCGGCACGCCCACCTCCGACGCCTCCGCCCGCCCGGACGCACGCGCTTTTTTGGACGCCAGCACCGCCACCGACGCCGAGGCCCCCGACGGCGAGACCCCCGACGCCGAGGTCGCGGAAGACGCGGGGCCGCCCGAAGACGACGCCTCTCCGCCTCCACCCCCGCCTCCGCCCGTCGACAGCGGCGTGGTCGACTCAGGCCCGCCCGTGGTCAACTGCGGCACGGCCAACCCGGCGAAGGGCTTCATCACCTCGGTGTCGGTCACGGTCGGCGGCGTCGCGCGCACCTACTCGCTCACCGTGCCGACCGGCTACGTGAGCACCCGGCGCTACCCGCTCGTGGTCGGCTTCCACGGTGACGGCGGCAACGGCGCCGGGTACCGCTCCTCGTTCCCCATCGAGGCCCAGGCGGGCGCCAACGCGATCTTCGCGTGGCCGAACGGCACGAACAACCACCGCGGCCACTCGTTCGACCAGTTCAACAGCCCGCCGGCGGCGAACCCCGACGTCGCCTTCTTCGACGCGATGACCGCCGCCATCAAGCGGACGTATTGCATCGACGCGGCCCGGGTCTACGTGCACGGTTCGAGCGGCGGCGCGTACTTCACGAACCAGCTCGCGCGCTGGCGAAACAGCGCGATCCGCGCGATCGCGCCTCAGTCCGGCGGAGGGCCGTTCGGAAACGGCGCGAGCGATTTCGACCCGGCGACCGGCTCGCTCAAGCTCACGGGTCCCATGGCCGCGCTCATCGTCCACGGCCAGGCCGACACGGCGGTCGTGCCGGCCGAGGGCCTGAAGAGCCTCGCGTATTGGCGCCTCGCGAACGGCTCCACCGCCGGCGACACGGCCACCACGCCCTCGCCCTGTCGCCGCCAGAACGGCGGCACCAAGCGCCTCGTGTACTGCTCGATCCCCGGCCTCGGCCACACGGGGTGGAGCGGCGCTCCGGCCGCCATCTGGCAGTTCTTCGCCGCCAACTGACACGTCCGCGCTCGCGGGCCGCACGCTCGCGGGCCCGCGACGAGGCCGCGGCTACTTCTTGAGCGAGACGCTCGCGACGAGCGCGTCGAACTCGGCGCGCGCACTTTTTACGCTCTTCACGGGCCCCGTGAGCTTGAAAAAGTGAGGCATTCCGGTCGTTTGGATGATCGCACCGAGCATCGCCCAGCGCTCGTCTTCCCGCCCCTCGCGCCCCATGCCGCCGGCGAACTTCCCCTCGACCTCGACGATGGCGACCGCGAGCGTGCCCACGGTGCGGGTGGACTGCTTCGCGGTCTTCGCGCCCTCGGGCCCGAACTGCCCAATCCAGCGCTGGGCGTTGGCCTCCACCGAGCCGCCCGCCTGCATGATGGTGAGCTCCGCGTCCTCGGTGTCGCCCGGGGCGCGCGGCACCCGGTACGTGGCGAGCCGCATGGTGCTCGCGTTCGGGACCTGCTGCCAGCGCGCGGGCGCCTTCCACGACAGCGCGCTCGGCGCGACGTCACCGACCGCGCCCGGGCCCATGCCCATGCCCATACTGGCCGGATCGCCGGCGCCGGTGGGCGGGTGCCCCGGCGGGAGGCCTTCAGACCCCATGCCCCCCATTCCGGGACCGCCAGGCGGCCCGGACGGGCCCATGAGCCCGCCCGACGGCGGCTGCGGCTGCTGCGGCGGGCTCTCCGCGATGGGCGGGAGCGGGGCCGCGGGCGCAAAAGAGCGACCGGCGGCGAACGAGCCGGCCCCCACGAGCATCGCGATGCCGAGCATGGTGGTGAGGCTGAAGCGGACGGGCTCCGACGCGGCCGGCGCCACGCGCTCGGGCTCGCGCTCCGAGGCGGGCTCCTCCGGCTCGTCGGCGTCGGGTTCTTCTTCGGGCGCCGCCGCGCCCCGGGGGTCGTCGGTCATTCGGAGCGGCTCGGGAGCGAGGGTGAGCTCAGACACGCGGCGCACGCGGAGTCGAGCCCGTGGGTCTCGCGGGTCGAGTCCCAGCGCGGCTGCCGTGGGGGGATCGGGGTGTGCACGCGCCGATCTCTACCACGGGGCGGCGGACGACGCGCCTCGTAGGAGCCACCGCCGGCGAGGCCACGATGGCTCGACCGCGCGGGCGCCCCTGCCGCACGCTTCCTGCTAGAGTCCGCGCGTGCCGACGATCTTCACGCAGGGCGACCTCTTCGCGGAAAAAGACCTGAACGCGTACGCCTTCGGCGCCACGTCGTCGGGGCACATGGACGCCGGCATCGCCGTGGCCTTCAAGAAACGGTGGCCGCGCCTGGAGACCGAGTACGCCGCGCGCTGCGCCGACGGGCGGTTTCACCTCGGCGACGTGTTCGCGTTCGTCGACGGCGAGACGACGGTGTACACGCTCGCCCTCCAAGAGCACTGGAAGGCCAAGGCGAAGCTCGCCGCGCTCAGCCGGGCGATGACCCGCGTCGTGGAGCTCGCGACAAACGCCGGGGTCCTCCGCATCGGCCTGCCACGCGTCGGCACCGGCCTCGGTGGCCTCGAGTGGCTGCGTGTGAAGAGCGTGCTCACGAAGGTGAGCGAGCACAGCCGCGTCGAGCTCGTGGTGTTCGAGAAGTTCGTGCGCGCGAAGCCTGCCTCCGCCGACGCGCCGCCGGCGACGGAGCTCCCGTGATAAGCCAGGCCGAGCTGAAGCGCCTCCGCGCGCTCCAGCAGAAGAAGTTCCGCGGCGAGTCGCGTCGCTTCCTCGTGCAGGGTCGCAAGGTCGTCGCCGAGGTGCTCGGCTCCTCGTTCCGCGTCGAGACGCTGCTCGCCACCGAGGAGACCGCCGCGTGGGTGCGCCCGCTCGCGGCCGAGCGCAAGATCCCGGTGCAGATCCTCGCCTCCCACGAGCTCGACAAGATCGGCACCTTCGAGAAGGGCAACGAGCTCATCGCGATCACGCACTCGCCCGAGGCGCCGCCGTTCCGCGCCCCGGAGCCGAACGAGCTCATGCTCGCGCTCGACGGCGTCCGCGACCCGCGCAACATGGGTGGCCTCCTCCGCATCGCCGACTGGTTCGGCGTGAAGCGCGTCATCTGCAGTCACGACTCGATGGAGGTGCTGAACCCCAAGTGTGTTCAGTCCACCATGGGCTCGCTCTTTCGCGTGGAGGTGCGCTACGCGAACCTCGCGACCGAGCTCGCCGCCTGCGCCCAGGCCGGGGCCCATGTGTACCTCGCCGACATGGGCGGGACGCCGGTGTTCGAGGCGAAGCTTCAGCGCCCCGCGGTGCTCGTGCTCGGCAGCGAGTCGCACGGGCACTCCGACACCGCGAGCTCGACCCTCGCCGACGCGACGGTCATTTCGATTCCGCGGATCGGCGAGGCCGAGTCGCTCAACGTCGCCATGGCGGCCGCCGCGCTGTGCACCGAGTTCGCGCGGCAGAGTCAGGCCGGATAGTCAGGCCGGGTAGAGCGCCGCGCAGCGCTCGGCGCAGCGCGCGCCATCCATCGCCGCCGACACGATGCCGCCCGCGTACCCCGCGCCCTCTCCGCACGGGAAGAGACCGCGCACCTCGGGGTGCTCGAGGCGCTCGGGGCAGCGGGGGATGCGCACGGGCGACGACGTGCGCGACTCGACCGCGACCACCACGGCCTCGCGCGTGAGGTAGCCGCGCAGCTTCTGCCCGAACGCGCGGAACCCGAGCTTCAGCCGACGCGCCACGTCGGCGGGGAGCACCTCGTCCACTCGCGCGCTCACCACTCCCGGCAAGTAGCTGCACCCAGGCAGCGTGGTCGAGAGCCTGCCCTCGACGAAGTCGACGAGCCGCTGCGCCGGCGCGGCCTGGGTGCGACCCCCCGCCACCCACGCGGCGCGCTCGACGGCGCGCTGGTACGCGACGCCAGCGAGCGGATCGCCAGCACTATCTCCTCGTATTTCCACAACAATTCCACTATTGGCGTAGGGATTGTTGCGCTTGCTCGGGCTCCACCCGTTGGTCACGATCTCGCCCGGCGCCGTGGCGCACGGGGCGATGACGCCGCCCGGGCACATGCAGAACGAGTACACCCCGAGCCCCTCGATCTGCTCGACCACCGAGTAGCTCGCCGGCGGCAGCGCTGGATCGCGGGGGGTCGCGTGGTAGCGCAGGCCGTCGATGAGCGCCTGGGGGTGCTCGACGCGCACACCGAGCGCGAATGGCTTGTATTCTACACGTATGCCCTTGGCGACCAGGAGGTCGAACACGTCCCGCGCGGAGTGCCCCGTGGCCAGCACGAGGCGCGTCGTGGGGATGCGCTCGCCACTCGCGAGCTCGACGCCGGAGACCGCGCCGGCCTGGAGGAGCACGTCGGTCACGCGCGCGCCGAAGCGGACCTCGCCGCCGGCCCCTACGATCGCCTCGCGCATGGCGGTGACGACCCCCGGGAGCTTGTTCGTCCCGATGTGCGGGTGCGCGTCGACCAGGATGTCGGGGCTGGCACCGAAGGCCACGAGCGTGCGGAGCACCGCGAGCACGTCGCCGCGCTTCTTGCTGCGCGTGTAGAGCTTGCCGTCGCTGTAGGTGCCGGCGCCGCCCTCTCCGAAGCAGTAGTTGCTGTCGGGATCGACCACGTGCTGCTGGGTGATCGCGGCGAGATCGCGGCGGCGCGCGCGCACGTCGCGACCGCGCTCGAGCACCAAGGGCCGGAGCCCGAGCTCGATGGACCGGAGCGCCGCGAAGAGCCCCGCCGGGCCGCACCCGACGATGACCACCTCGGGCCGGCCGGTGACGTCGGGGAGCTCCACCGAGGGGGCGCGCTCAGCCTCCCTGGGGCCGGCGAGGTCGTCGGGGCCGCGCAGCTCGACACGGAGGTTCACTCGCGGAGGCCTCGCGCGCCCGTCGATCGAGCGCCGCACGACGACGGCCGAGACCGCCGAGCCGGGCGCCCACCCCGCGGCTCGCTCGGCGGCGAGCTTCACGCTCGCGTCGTCGTGCGCCGAGCGCGGGGCGAGCACGATGTCGACCAAGCGAGGAGCACCCGATCTCATGGGTCAGACCTGTAGCACCACCGGGCGCCCCGCGGCGCGCGCGCGACGTTCTGCCGTTTTCTGTGCGGCGCGGGGCGAGGGGTCTACTCTCCGAGGGTGCGCCGGGAACAGGTATGGAAGCTGGTGGCCGAGTCCCTCCGCGCGGAGTTCGGCCGCTTGCTCGACGTACGCGACGTGCGACGCGTGAGGCGCGTGGCAGGCGACGCGTGGACCGTCAGCGTCGTGCTCGCCGCGCCCTCCGGTGATCTCCACGTCGCGGACCTCACCGTCGACGACGCGGGAGGCATGTCGCCGGCGCTCGACGGCGACGACGTCATCGGAGCGGTGCGACGCTCCGACGCGGCAGCCGAAGGAGCCGGCGAGCCCGACGCGATGGCGGGCTTCGGCGCGGAGCTGGGGGCCGAGGAGGACGTCGGCCTCGACCTCCTCGAGGATCTCGAGCAGCCGGTCGAGGTGCGGGTCGCCGCGGCGCTCGGGCGGGGCGACGCGGCCTCCCTCCAAGAGGCTCGCGAGCTCTTGCCGCGCATGCTCGCGGATCACGATCAGCGCGGAGGCACGCTCCTCACGATGGCGGAGCTCGAGGTGAAGCTCGGTGAGCTCGGCCTCGCGCGGGGGTACCTCGAGGCGGCGGCGCGCGAGTTCGCCGATCGCTTCGACCTGAACGCCCTCGAGAAGGCCGCGGCCCTCGCGCTCGCCCTCGACGGGCCCGACGCCTTCACCGGCTCGGCCGTGCACACGCTGCTCGAGCAGAGCCGCGCGCGGCTCACGCCCATCGCCGCCATCTTCGACACGCGCAGCTTCCGCGAGCTCGGCGCGACGCTCCGCGACCGCCTCGCGCAAGCTGTGACGTCCCGCACGCTCGCGCCCGGCGAGAGCCTGGTCGTCGAGGGCGATCCCTCGGAGAGCGTCTTCGTCGTGAAGAGCGGCCTCGTCGGGGTGTGGCTCGAGAAGCCCTCCGGCGGCTCGTGGCTCGTGCGGTGCTGCTTCCCGGGTTGGCTGCTCGGCGAGTCGAGCGTGCTCGCAGCCGTGGACCCGCGCTGCACCGCCACCCTCCGCGCCGAGCGCGTGAGCGAGGTGTGGGTGTGCCCAGCGCCCGTCATGCGCGAGCTCATGGCGGCCGACCCCGGGTTCGCGCAGCGCATCGCGGAGACCAAGCAGCTGCACCGCATCGACTCGTTCTTCTCGATGCACGAGACCATGGGGCAGCTCGACGTGCTCGTGCGCGACGACATCCTCTCGTGCCTCCAGCGCATCGAGTCGTTCGAGGGCGAGGTCACGCTCTCCGCCGCGGGCGAGGTGCCCAAGGTGGCCTGCCTCGTCGCGCGAGGCGGCATCGCGCTGTTCGAGGAGGGCAAGACCGCGCCCCTCGCGGTCGTGGAGGCCGACTCGTTCTACGGCGTCCGCGACGCCATCCACCAGATGGCGCCCGCGGTGACGGCGATCGCGCTGCCCGGGAGCACCATCGCCTTCTTCGAGGGCGCTCGGCTGCAGCGCCTGTGCGAGCGGAGCGCCGAGAACGTCATCGCCGTCCTCGAGCGCCTCGGCTAGCGGTCCTTCACGCGCGCCGCCCGGCGCGGCGGTGCGGCGAGAGGACCGCCGCACCACCCAGCCTCGATCGTAACCACCTAAAACAACACAACATTCGGCCCGCCCCTGGTCGCACACACGGCGCGGGCCCGCGAGTCGTGCGTCGGCGACGCCGAACACGAACGGCGCGCGGGCGCCCGCACGAGCACCGGCAGCTCTGATATGCTCGGCCGACGCCGCGCGCTCACGCGAAGGGACGGCGGAACTTGGCGCCAACCACTGGACCTGCATGACACACGGCCTCGAGCACCTGGTAGAGGAGGGCCTCGTCGCCGAGGTCTTGTCGCGACTCAAGAGCGGCAAAGAGGCCGACGTGTACCTCGTGCGCTTCGGCGGCCGGGTCGTCGCGGCGAAGGTCTACAAGGACGCGGCGCACCGCAGCTTCAAGAACAACGCGGACTACAAAGAAGGGCGCGCCGTTCGCAACACGCGCTCGCAGCGCGCCATGGAGCGTGGCTCGAAGTTTGGGAGGGCGGCCGCGGAGGACGCCTGGAAGACCGCCGAGGTCGACGCGCTCTACAAGCTCCACGCGGCGGGCGTGCGCGTGCCCACCCCGGTGATGTTCATCGAGGGCGTGCTGCTGATGGAGCTCGTGCTCGACCGCGCGGGCGCGCCGGCGCCTCGCCTCGTCGACATCGACCTCGACGCCGCGCAGGCCCGCGCGGGCTACCACGACATGCTCGCGCAGCTCGTGAAGATCCTCTGCTGCGACCTCATCCATGGCGATCTCTCGCCGTACAACGTGCTGTGGAGCGGCCAGGGGCCGACCGTGATCGACTTCCCCCAGATCGTGTCGGCGTCCCACAACAGCCGCTCGGAGGCGTTCTTTCGCCGCGACGCGCGGAACATCCTCGACCACTTCGCCGCCGTCGATTCGAGCCTCCGCGCGCGGCACAGCGACGTCGACGAGATCTGGCGAGCTTACCTCCGGCGCGAGCTCACCCCTGACTTCTTGCCCACAGGGCGAGGCGCGCGATGGCCGGAGCGCCCCGCGTTTGCGCCGCGACCGGCGCCGCCGGGGAGTCCACGCACTTCGGCGCTCGGCCGCCCGGCGCCGCGAGCGCCGGGCGCGGGCGGCCCTTCGAGGTCGCCTCCGCGCCAGGCGAGTCACGGCCCCGCGAGTCACGACGGCTACGCGAGTCAGCCAAACCACCGGGATGGCCAGACCAGCCAGGCCAGCCAGGCCAGCCAGGCCAGCCAGACCAGCCAGGCCAGCCAGACCAGCCAGGCCAGCCAGACCAGCCAGGCCAGCCAGGCCCGTCAGGGCGGCCAGTCTCGCGGGGGCCACGCGCCCAAGCAGGGGAGGCGACCCGCGCCGGTCCCGAGCCGCGAGCGCGCCCCGGAGAGAGGGGCCGGGGCCGACGCTCCGCCGCGCGCCCCCGTCGACGTCCGGCACGGCCGACCTCGCCGTCCCCCAGGGCCGGAGGTGATCGTGCTCGCGCGCCGACCGAGCCCCCCGAGCCCCGCGTTGGCGGCGCCCACGAGCGAACCCACGGCAGCCCCCACGCGCGCCCTAGCTCCCTCTCTCTCGCCCTCACTCTCTCCCGCATCCACGCAGTCCGACGGGGCCGAGGCGCCGCGCCGACGGCGACGAAGGCGGCGCAGGTCGACCGCCTGAATCGCTACTTTTTGTCTTTCTTGTCCTGACCTTGCGACTCCTCGAGGAAGGCGGCGAGCAGGGCGTCACGCTGCTCGCGGGCCACGTCCTCGGGGCTGCGCGCGGCCTTCGCCAGGCGGTCGGTGTACTGCTCCCAATTGACCTGGCTCGTGCGCTCCCCACCGGCGCGGGTGGGCTGCGCGGGGACAGGCGCCGCCGCGGGAGGTGACGGTGCGCGCGGCGCGTTGACGATCTCGACCGACGGTGGCGGCGGCACGGTCGAGTCGGTGCGCGAGATCACCGGCCGCTTGGCGACGGCCGCCTTCGCGATGCCGTACGACTGTGGCGGCGGCGTGGGCTCCGCGATCGGACGCACAGAGGCCGGCGGCGGCGTGGGCTCCGGCGCCGCGGGCTTGGTGAGTCGCTCGGCGTACTCCTGCCAGCTCACCTGGTTTGTGCGGTCCTGCTGCACGGGCGCCGCTCGCGGCGCGGGCGCCGCTCGCGGCGCGGGCGCGGGCGCGGGCGCGGGCGTCGGCTCGTTGCGAACGTCGAGCCGCACGCTCTCGCCACGAGGCTCGTCGCGGAGAGGTAGGCGCTCCGAGCCGGGCTGCTTGCCGCTCGCGCGGGCCAGCGCTTCGTCGATGCGGGACGGCTTCACGCTGCGCGGCGCGGGCGTGCCCCCACGAGCGAGCACCTCGGCGGCGCCCGCGGAGATCGCGGGCTCGTTTCGGGAGAGCGGCGGTGGGGTCTCGCGGCGCACGGCGGGCACCGAGCGCGGCGGCGCCTCGTCGGGCTCGAGGCGAGGATCGAGGCGGGGATCGCGGGGCGACGTCACCGTGGCTACGGAGAGGCGCGCAAGGGGCGGGCGCTCCGGCTCGCTGCGAGGGTCTTCGATGCGCGGGATCCGATCGCGCGACAGGCGGCGTGGCGCTGAGTCCGCGGGCGCGCTCACCGGTGCGCTCACGCGTGGCGCGCTCACCGGTGGCGCGCTCACGGGCGGTCCGCTCACAGGTGGCGGTCCGCTCACACGCGGTGCGCTCGAGGGCGGCGCGCTGGCGGGCGTGCTCGCGGGCGGCACGCTCAGGCGCTGCTCGCTTACGTCGGTGCGCGGCAGCTCGACCGAGGGGCGGCGGACGCCGCTGGCGTGCACGCCGCTCGCCTCGGGGCGCGCGTAAGCGGCCGCGCTCGGGCTCGTCGGCGAGGGCCGGCTCCGCGGGGCCTGCGCCTCCTGTGGACGCCCTGTGGGTGGGGGCGCCTCACGGAGCGGATCGCGAACAGCCGCGCGGCGGGTCGCCGCGGTCGCTGCGACGACGAACGAGCGCATCGCGCGCAGCTGTTGGTCGTCGGCGTGCACGGCGCGCAGGATGAACTTCGTGCCCCCGGCAGCCGGCACCCCGAGGTCGACGTCGAACGGCTCCGCGAGGAGCTTCGCGTCGCGGTCGTACATGATCTTCACGGGCGGCCGCGCGAAGTTCATCGGCAGCTCCGGCGTCGCCATGACGACCGCGAGCTCGCCGGTGCTGAGCTCCACCATGGTGCCCGCCGGATAGACCCCGAGCGCGCCGACCAAGAGGCGCACGAATGCGCTCTCGGTGGCTTCGGTCGCGCGGTTCATCAGCACCTGCAGCGCGTCGTCCACGCTGAGCGTCCCCTCGGGCCCCGCCGCGCGAAGCTCGCAGAAGGCCCGCGCGATCGACAGGATTCGGCTCAGCACGGTGGCGGTGCGACGGCCACCGTACAGCGGCCCCATCCGGTGCGCGCGGCGGAGCCACCAGGCCTCGAACATGAGCGCGCCGCGCAGTCGCGCGGGCGGGTGGAGCTTGCCCATCGCGGTGCCCACGACCACCGAGCTGGCGGGCACGAGGTCGAGCTCGTCGTCGTTCAGCTTGCGCGCCACGCCCCCCATGCCGACGCTGAGGCGGGCCTTGCCGGCGTCCAAGAGAAGCGCGGCCATCGCGGCGTTCGCGAGCAACACGCGCTCGGTCGTCAGCTGCCGCGCCATCGCCACCGTGAGGATCGCCGTGCCGACGGCGATGGTGGACGGGTCGACCGCCGGGCCGCCCTGCGACGCGAGCGAGACCAGGAGTCGACCGTCCTCGTCGGCGTGCGCGACGATCTTCTGGGCGAGGCGCTTCACCCGGCGAGGCAGCCGATCCTCGCCGCGCTGGACCTCGGCGAGCATCGAGCGCACGGTCATCACGGCGGCCGCGTACGTGCGCGTCACGCGCTCGGACGGCGACAGCTCTTCGACGGCCCCCGCCTCGAACTTGCCCTCCGAGACGGTGACGCCCGGGATGGCCACCTCACGGAAGCGCGCGCCGAGAGAGCGGTCGCGCCAGACATCGGCCAGGCGCCCGCCGAGGAGGACGACGTCCGCCGAGCCTAGCGCGCGCGCGAGCGTGATCTCCTTCACGTTGCAGGAAGCGAGCAGCGTGCCAAGCTCGACCGCGATCGCGTGCGCCTCACGCGATGTGCGGAGGATGGCCCCGTTGACGAAGACGGCGTCGCCCATGAAGAGCACCGTCACGTCTTCGCTCGAGGCGTGCCGGCAGCACTCGAGCACCGACTCGATGAGCGCCTTCGACGACGCCGTCACGCTCTCGTTGTTGGCGCTCGTGTGGAGAAGGCAGCCCTTCACGAGGCGGTAGAGGCCTTGGACGACCGCGGCCGAGGCCTCGCGGAGCGCAGCCGTGCGCTTGGGGGTGCCCGGCTTCGGAGCGGACGCCATGGTCACGGGCCCCCCCGCGACCCGCTCGCCGTGGCGGCACCCGAGCGACGCGCCACGATCGCCGCGAGCGCGTGCTCGGCCGCCTCGCGCACCGCGTCGGAGTTCCACCAACGCTTCTTGGCGGCCGACGTCGCCGCCTCGATGGCCTCCGCCGAGGACGACGATTCGCGCAGGATGTCGGCCGCCAAGGCGCGGGTCGCCTCCGCGCGCTCCGTCGGCACGAACTGGTATTTCATCAACACTTCCGAGCACACGGCGTCTGCTCGAGCGGCGTTCAGCTCCCACAAGGAGCGCATCCACAGGCGCCGCTCCTCGATCGGAAGGTCGTGAAACGTAGGAGCCTGGATGCGGAGCACGAGCGTCGGGCCGGCGAGCGCGAGTCCACGCCCCACGACGAGCCGCAGCGTCTCGCGGCGCACCTCGGCCTTGTCGCTGTCGAGCATGCCCTTCACCTCGACGCGCACTTGCTCCTTCTTCTCGTCGCCCATGTGCATGAGCGCCTCGAGGCGCACGGCGAGGTGGGAGCTCGTGAGGCCACGGTCGAGGGCCGCGAGCGCGGCAGCGCTGTTCACCGCGCCGACGAGCTTGAGGATCGCCACGCCGAGGTCGGGCCCGCACGTCCCGAGGAGGTCGCCGAGCTTCGCCTCGTTTCCGTTGACCCAGCGCCTCATGTACTTGAGCAGGACGGCTCGGAGCGGCTCGGAGCGGACGCCATCATAGCATGAGCAGCACGGGAGCAGCATCGAGTCGTTCCCGAGCAGGTCGAGCGCCTTGGCGACGCCGACGATCAGCGAGGAGTCGATCGCGACCTCGAGGCTCTCGTCGCGTGATTGCTTGGCGAGCTCCTGGAACACCGCGGAGAGCGTGCTGAACGGCAGCATCACGCGAGCGATCGCCTGCTCGAGCTCCTCGCGCTCATCGGGGCGCCGCTGGCCGAGCGCGCCCGTCAGTGCCTCGAAGAGCTCGAACACCGCGGCGTGCGAGTGGAGCGCGAGCTGGTCTACCGTCCACTCCCGGAGGGCGTCGTCGAGCTTTGGCGCGTCGCCGCGGTTCCTCGCGAGGAGGTAGCCGTCCGCGAACGCGTCCGCGAAGCGGTCGCGCCACTTGTCCTCGCTCAGATTCATCTGAGCGCCGAGCGTCGCCCGGGTGAGGGGGTCCACCGAGAGCGCCGCCGCCGACTCCCCGCTCGCCTTCAGCTGGGCGGCGAGGTTGAGCTGCGCCGCGCGGTTCGCGAGGGAGTCGTCCTGCTCGTCGCGGTCGAGCTCCGCCATCCGGGCGAGCTCCCGCGTGACCTCCATCGCGTCGGCCATCGAGTCCGCGTCTCCCTCGCCGGAGGCGAACGAGTCGATCGCGACGTACGCGACGTGCTCGAAGCGCCGGTCCCACAGCGCGGTGACCGAGTCGTCCTCCGCGGAGGAGGTGAGCGCAGACACCTCGCGCACGAAGATGGCCACGAGATCGCGAAACTCGTCCTCGGTGATGCCTGGGAGTAGCTGGATGCGTCGAACGCCGTCGCCGAAGAGCTGATAGGGGATGCGATCGAACGGCATGCGGTCTGGCGCCCAGATGCTCGCGCCGTGGGAGAAGAACCCGGCGACCGCCACGTCCCAGAGGATGTCGCTGGGGAACGCGGTCAGCGAGTCGACCGCCTGCTCGAAGCCCGTGCGGAGGCTCCGCGCCGAGTTCGGGTGGTTCCACCCGTACTGGCGCACGTCCGACAGGCACACCCCCACGAGCTTCCAGATGTGGGTGAGACGTTCCCGTACGGCCTTCTTGCCCTCTTCGGAGAGCTCCTCTCCGTCGGCCCCCACGACGTTGCTGCGCACCTTCATGCCCCGGGCTTCCTTGCCGGGGGCGGAGGCGCCCATGAGGCCCGCGCGCAGGGCCGCGAGGAGCCCGCGCAGCTCGCCGAGCATGGAGCGCGCGTCTTGGAAGCGCCGCTCACGCTCGTAGGCGAGCGCGCGATCGACGAAGGCGACGAGCTCCACCGGGAGGTTGGGCGCGACGTTCGCGATCGACGGCGCGGCCTGGGTGGCGGCCAGCACGAAAGACTCCGCCTCGGTGCGCGCGTCGTTCAGCTTGTGCCCCGTGAGCGCCGTGTAGAGGCACGCGCCGACCGACCAGGTGTCGGAGCGCCCGTCGACCTGGTCGACGAGGCCGAGCGCTTGCTCGGGCGCCGTGTACGAGGGCGTACCGATCGCGGTGCCGGCTCGGGTCGCGTCGGCGGTGTTGGCCTGCCCCTCGCGCAGCCGGGCCACGCCGAAGTCGAGCACCTTCACGGCGCCGTCGGTGGAGAGGAAGATGTTCGCCGGCTTGATGTCACGGTGCACCACGCCGACGTCGTGGCACTGCGCGAGCAGGTCGAGCACGGTGTCGAAGATCTCGAGGGCGCGCTCGGGCGGGAGCGTGCCACCCGCCGCCACCCGCGCGTCGTGGAGAGTCTCGCCGTGGAGCAGCTCCATCACCAGGAACGGCTCGCCCCGATCGCTCGTGTCGTCGTCGACGACCGCCACGCGCGCCGGGTGCTCGACGCGGTTGGCGATCTTCCCCTCGCGGAGGAAGCGCTCGCGAATGGACACGTCGTTCAGCAGATCGGCGGCGAGGATCTTGACCGCGGCGCGGGTGCCGTTTCGATGCGTGGCCGCGAAGACGCTCGCCATGCCACCCACGCCAAGCAGGTGGTCGAGGGTCCACTTCGCGTTGAGCGCCGAGCCGACCCGCGCGCGCGCCGCCGCCTCGGGATCGAACGTGGGAGGGTCCACCGACATGGAACAGCGGAAGAATACCACACGATTATGCCTGGCTTCGACGACCTTCGGTGAGCGCCGCGGAGCTGACCGCGCGCGCAGTGCTGGTCGACGGAGCGACCAGCGCGACCGCACCGCGACCGCAGCGCCAGCGGACGGGAGCTTTGCGGGACGACGCGCGCGCTGGCACCATGCGGCGATGAGATTCGCCCCGCTCGCCTGCATCGCCTTCGCCGCCCTCGGGACCGCCTCCATCGGGTGCACCGTGGAGACCACCACCGGAGGCGGGGGTACCCCCAGCACGCCGCCCGCGACCATCACGGTCGACGAGACCTGCCGGCGTCTTCTCGCGGCGCAACGCCAGCGCAAGGCCGACCTCTCCTGCTTCCCCGCGAGCGAGGTCGCCAAGTGCGAGACCAACTCGTTCGACCCCTGCAAGCAGAACAGCGCCCAGAGCATCAAGGACAACGGCGCCGATCCCGCGAAGGTCGACGCGTGCGTCACCGCCGTGAAGGCCGCCGCCGACTGCGCGGGCGTCGACGCCGCCGGGAAGTGCGGGTGATCAGGCGGCGGTGAGCCTGAACGTGCGGAGGAACGCCGCGAGGTCGCGCCGCAGGTCGAACACGACCTCGCACGTGGCGACCGTGACGCCCCGCGCGTCCTGCAGCACGGCGGGCAGGTGGGTCATCGTGTGGGCGAGCGCCGCGACGCGGACCGTCTTCTTCCCCAGGAAACGCGCGCGCTCCCCGTCGTTGGCGACGAACGTGAAGTCGTAGCGCAGCTCGCCTGCGCCGAGCAGGTCGAGCTCGAGCGTGCCCTCGAGCGGACACCGCGCGCCGTAGCCCTCGGCGAGGACCTCGCCGTCGATCGCGACCCGGGTCGTGCGCGCGAGCTCCGTGAGCGGGCCCGAGCGCGCGCGGAGCGAGAACGAGATGGGTCGGCGCGTCGCCTCACCGACGCGCTGGAACGTGCCCGCCATGGTCTCCTCGAAGGCGAGCACCCGGCCTGCTTCACCGGCGGCCCGCGAGGGCGACACGGGGCCGAGGCGATCGAGGCGGCCGTCCAGCTGCTCGGCCGCGCGGAGGGCGAGCGCCATGATGGTCATCTGAGGGTTCCGCCCGAGGCTGGACGGCACGGCGCTCCCGTCGGTCACGAAGAGCCCGGAGACGTCGTGCGCCTCGTTGTCGGGTCCCACGCACGAGCGGCGCGGATCGGTGCCCATGCGGCAAGTGCCGAGCGGGTGGTACGCGGTGACCTCGAAGTCGCCCGCGCGGAGGCGCATGCGGCGCAGCCTGTCGAGATCGGCCTGGCTGCGGATCTCCTCGCAGCCATGGGCCATCGGGAGCACGCGCTCGGCCCCCGCGCGGAGGAACACGTCGCTCAGCACTTCGATCCCGCGCTGCATGCGGCGGAGGTCATGCTCGTTCAGGTCGTACGTGATGAGCGGAGAGCCTCCCGGCCCACGCCGCACCTGCCCGCGGCTCGTGTCCTGGATCATCAGGCCGAAGCTCGCGAGGTTCGCGTAGCGCTCGACCACCTCCATGAAGCGCCGACCGACCCACGGCATGGCGATGGCCGCGACGTCGAGCGGGGCCGAGGCGCCCTCGAACATGAGCCCTTCGTCCGCGTACTGGTCGATAGCGTAGCTCTGCGGAATGCCACGGGACATGTCGATGGTCTCGTCGAAGAGCGCCATCACCTTGGTGGCGGGGTGAATCGAGAGGTTCTTGCCGAGCATGCCGGAGCGGCCGCACAGCCCGCTGTCGGCGAGGAGCATCGGGGTCTGCAGCGTCCCCGCCGCGACGATGACCGCCTCGGCTCGCACCTCGAGCGTGCGCCCAGAGGCCAGCCGGGCCGTGACGCCGCGGGCGCGCCCGTCTCGGACGTTCACGCGCTGAACGCGCGCGCCGGTGACGAGCTCCGCGCCTCGCTTCAGCGCCTCCGGCACGTAGCTCACGTCGGTGGAGCGCTTCGCGCCGGTGGGGCACCCGAAGCAGCAGAGGCCCTGCCCGTCGCACCCGGGCGCGTTGCGCATGAGCGGTCCGTGCGCGAGCCCCAAACGCTCGGCGCCCCGCGCGATGACCCTCGCGGAGCCCCCAAGATACGCGCGCGGCGCGACCTCCACCTGGAGCATGGACTCGACGCGCTCGTAGTAGGGGGAGAGGTGCTCGGCCGCGAGCATGGTGAGGCCGTGCTCCTCGCCCCAGCGCGCCAGCGTCGCGTCGGGCGCGCGGTAGCACGTGCCCGAGTTCACCGTCGTGCTCCCCCCGACGCCGCGCCCCGCCATGACCGGCGCCGCGACGTTGCCGAACGCCACCGTGGAGCCGAGGCCGAGGTACATGTTTTTGTACGCGGTGGTCGGCCGGCCGTCGAAGTCGGCACGCGTGGTGAATGCACCGTCTTCCAAGAGCAGCACGGCGCGCCCCCGCCGCGCCAGCTCGTAGGCCGCTGCGGCGCCGCCGGCGCCGGTGCCGATCACCACCACCTCGCAGGCGAGCTCGAGGTCTTCGGTGACGGCGGCACCGTCGGTGACTTGGGAGCGCCACGCCGCGCGCTCGACGACCTTGGGGCCGGACGGGGCATACGCGCAGCCCACGTGGGCGTAGGTCTCGGGGTGGTCGAAGTGGGCCGACTTCACCAGCGTGAGGAGGGCGCGCAGCGCCCAACGCTCGTGGCGCGAAGGGCTCTCGCCCCAGGCCTCGACCGCACGAATGCGGCGGTCGAGCGGCAGCGCGGAGAGCCGGCCGCCGTGGCGCGGTACGGACCACAGCTCGGCCGCCCAGAGGCCCGCGCGGGCGGCGCGGGCGGCCGGCTCCCCGAGCTTCGACAGGAGCGCGTCGAGCCTGGCCACGGTCGCTTCGCTTCCACCCGGCATGCGCCCGCCGAGGCTCGCGAGGCTGGGCAGCGCGGCCTCCGCGAGCGCGAGGGCGACGCGACGTTCGGCCGGCGTGAGCACCTCGGCGCGGGAGCTGGCGGAGACGCCGGGGGCGGGGGGAGCGGGAGGAGCGCCCGCGGCGCTCGCGGAGATCGGGCCCGCGAGCGTGTCGCTCGGCATCGCCATGGGGGAAACCTTCTCGCTGGGGTTGATTCGTTTCGTGCATTCTGTAAATTCAGAACGAAGATGCAAGCCCAAAGTTCCCTGCCTCCATGGAACGGCGTCCGCCACGCCGGCGCCTCCGGCACCAGCCACACGCAGCGCCCCCACGTCGAAAGCTACTTTTTCAAGCTGAACGATCCCGAGGGGCGGCGCGCGCTTTGGCTCAAGGCCACGCTGCTCGAGCGGGCGGGCCGAGGCCGCCTCCCGGTGGCCGAGGCGTGGGCCATCGCGTTCGATCGCGAGGGCGGGCACGTGGCCGCGAAGGAGACCGTCCCGCTCGCGAGGGCGAGCTTCTCGCGCGACCGGCTGGCCATCCGAGTGGCCGACCTCGTCGTCGACGAGGGGCGGCTCCGGGGCTCGGTCCGGGGCTCGGCGCTCACGGGGTCACGCGTGCCCATCGCGTTCGACCTCCGCTTCGAGCCGGGAGCCCCCGCCCTCGTCCCCTTCCCTAGCCCACGCATGTACACTGGACCGCTGCCGAGCTCGAAGCTCGTGTCGCCTCACCCCGACTCCCGCTTCGAAGGCCGCTACTCGGTGGACGGCGTGGAGGTCGCGGTCGACGGCTGGCGCGGCATGCAAGGCCACAACTGGGGCACGAAGCACGCCGAGCTCTACGCGTGGTGCCACGCCAACCAGTGGGACAACGAGGAGGACCTCGTGCTCGAGGGCGTCACGGGCCGCGTCAAGGTGGGCCCGCTGCTCGCGCCGCCGCTCACCGTGGTGTGCGTGCGTCACCGCGGCGTTCGGTATGACCTGAACGGCGCGCTCACGCTGCTCCGTGCGCGAGGGGCGATCGGCGAACGCCGGTGGGAGTTCGAGGCCCACAACGACCTCGCGCAGGTGTCCGGGGAGGTGTGGGCCGACACAGCCGACTTCGTGGGGCTCGCCTACGAGAACCCCGTGGGCGACACCACGTATTGCCTCAACTCGAAGATCGCCCGGGCCCGCGTGCGGCTCGCCGTGCGCGGGCGGCCACCGCTCGACGTCATCACGCGCGCGGCGGCGCTCGAGATCGGCACCAAGGACCCACGCCACGGAATAACGATGCTCGCGTGAGGCTTTCGGTCGCGGGCGTCGCCGACGGGGCGGTGTAGTCTGCGCGCCGCACGAGAGGCCCCATCCATGAACCAGCCTCGCGCTCCCGCACGCGACCAAGGGACCGGCCATGAGGTGCCCCTACTGCGCCGAAGAGATCCAAGACGCGGCCATCCTCTGCCGCTTCTGCGGCGCCGTAAAAGAGGCCGCGGGCGACGGCTCGGCGTGGCGCTCTCCGCACGCGCGGCACCCCAACGCCGCGGCGCCGAAGCCAGTCAACGCGGGAATGGCGAACTTCACGATGAAGTCGTCCGGCGCGCTCTTCCTCGTCTCGGCCGCGTTCGAGCTCGTCTCGATCACGTCGACGGTGCCGCTCTTCGGCGCGCTGCGCGGCGGGGGCTTCGCGGTCGTCTACCACCTGGCCTACGTCGGCGTCTTCGTGGCCATGGGCGTGGCCCTCCTCCGGCCGCGGCCGTGGGGGCTCTACGCGGTGCTCGGCGGCACCGCGCTCTACACGCTCGAGCGCGCGCTCTTCGCGTTCGACACCCCCGCGCGCAAGGCCGAGCTCGCGCACGCCCTCGAAGGGCACGAAGAGGTCACCTCGCTCCTGCCGGCGGACGCGATCCTCGAGGTCGGCACCCTCACCGTGTTCCTGGTGGTCGTCTGCTGGTGGGGCTTCGCGGCGTACTGCGCGGTGAAGCGCGAGTACTTTCGCGGGAGCGCGTCACGCCCCGGCTGAGGCCCCTTCGAGCCGCGTCGCGGTCTTCTCCGAGGTTCGGCGCGCGGCGAGCATCGCCCGCTCGATCGCCGCGACCGCATGGCCCAGGCCGTCCTCCGCCCGCACCCCCCGGCCGAGCGCGCGCGTCCTTGCATCACGCGATCGCGGAGCATGCGATCGACCGGCGCGTGGAGCCACCGGGCGTCGAGCTCCCGATGGGCGCAGGGCGTGAGGCCCACGCCGAGATCGGCGACCCGCTTTCCCCACACCGGCTGGTCGCCGAGGTGCCAGGCGATGGTCTGCGGCACACCCGCGCGGAACGCCGCGGCGGTGGTGCCGGCGCCGCCGTGGTGCACGACGCCGCGCACCGGCGGCCAGTCCTGGCGCCCGCGCGGCGCGCAGCGCGCCGGTCTTGGCGTGGTGGGCGGAGTGACAGCGTCCTCCGGTGACAAGCCATGTTGCCCGGCGCGCCCATGGAGACTACCCGTACGTCCATGGTGACCGCGAGCCACGGGCGCCCGGGCAAGACCAAGACCGTCTCCCTCGGGATCGAGGGCATGACCTGCGCGAGCTGCGTCGGGCGCGTCGAACGCGCGATCGCCGCGATCGACGGCGTGAGCCAGGTCGCCGTGAACCTCGCCACCGAGTCGGCGACCATCGAGGCGCGCGAGGGGGTGGCGGCGGAGGCCCTCGCGGAGGCCGTCCGCGACGCCGGCTACGAGGCCCACGAGACCCGGCGAGACGCCGCGGAGCCTCCGAAGGAGCGCAGACTCGACGCCGACACGTGGCTCGCCCTAGGCCTCTCCACGCCGCTCGTGGCGCTCACCATGCTCCCCATGGCCGTCCCCGCGCTCCACGATCGGTTGGCGCCGGTGATGCACTTCCTCATGGGTTGGGGCGGCCTCCTCGTCGCCGCGCCCGTGCAGGTCTTCGCGGGTCGCAGGTTCTACCGCCAGGCGGTCGCCGAGGTGCGGCACCGCGCGCTCGGCATGAGCACCCTCGTGGCGCTCGGCAGCTCGGCGGCGTTCTTCTACTCGGCCGCGGTCCTCGTGTTCCCGTCGGTCTTTCCGCCAGGGACCGCGCATACGTATTTCGAAGCGTCGGCCTCGATCGTCACGCTCGTGCTCGTCGGCAAGGCGCTCGAGGCCCGCGCGCGCGACCAGACCGCCGTCGCCCTCCGCAAGCTCTTCGCGCTGCGCCCCACCACCGCGCGCGTGCTCCGGGACGGCGAAGAGATCACCGTGCCCCTCGCGGAGGTGAGGGTCGGCTTTCAGGTGGTCATGCGCCCGGGCGAGGCCTTCCCGGTGGACGGCGCGGTGGTCGACGGGGAGAGCCTGGTCGACGAGTCGTCGGTGACGGGGGAGCCCCTGCCGGTCGTGAAGCGGCTGGGCGATCGCGTGTTCGCCGGCACCACCCTGAGCCGCGGGGC
Source organism: Myxococcales bacterium (assembly GCA_016720545.1). Taxonomy (NCBI): domain Bacteria; kingdom Pseudomonadati; phylum Myxococcota; class Myxococcia; order Myxococcales; species Myxococcales bacterium. Next base: position 52,972 of record JADKKK010000005.1, on the reverse strand, counting down.
GCTCGTGCTCGAAGCCACGCACGTGGGCGAGGACACCACGCTCGGGCAGGTCATCCAATTAGTGCAGAATGCACAGAGCGAGAAGAGCGAAGCGCAGGCGATGGCCGACCGCGTGGCGGCCGTGTTCGTGCCCGTCATCCTCGCCGTAGCGGCGATCGCGGCCGGCGCGTGGCTCGCGCTCGGCCCGGCCCCGGCGCTGCCGCGCGCGCTCGTGGCCGGGGTGGCGGTGCTCGTCGCGGCCTGCCCCTGCGCCATGGGCCTCGCCACGCCCGCCGCGCTGATGGTCGCCACGGGGCGGGCGGCCGAGCTCGGCGTTCTGCTCCGCAAGACCACCGCGCTGGACCAGCTAGCGCGCGCGACCGTCATCGTCGTCGACAAGACCGGCACGCTGACGCTCGGCAAGCCCCACGTGGTGCGCTGCACCATCGCCGAGGGGCACGACCGCGCGCGCACGCTCGCGCTCGTGAGCGCCGCAGAGGCGCGGAGTGAGCACCCGGTGGGCCGCGCGGTGCTCGACTACGCGCGCGCCGAACGCGAGGCGAGCGCAGTGGCCGGCGCGAGCGCGAGCGCCCTCACGCCGACCGCGTTCGAGGCCGAGCTTGGCGCGGGCGTGCTCGCCACCGTGGACGGCGAGCGCCTCGTCATCGGCACCGCGCCGTTCCTCGCGGCCCACGGCGTGCCTGTCGCGAGCGCCGGCGACGCCGAGCCCGACGGGACGACCGTCGTGCTCGTCGCCCTGTTGAAGGCCGAAGGCGGCGCGCTGGCGGCCACCTTCGAGCTCATGGACGAACCGAAGCCCGGTGCAAAGGAGGCGGTGCGCGCACTCTCGGACCTGGGGCTCGAGGTCGTCATGGCCACGGGCGACACCGAGGGCAGCGCCGGGCGGATCGCGCGCGAGCTCGGCGTGACCCGCGTGTTCGCGAGCCAGCGCCCGGCCGACAAGGCGGCGCGGGTGCGCGAGCTGCAGAGCCGCGCAGGCCCGATCGAGGGGTCGCACACGCAGACCAAGACCACCGTCGCGTTCGTGGGCGACGGGGTGAACGACGCCGGCGCGCTCGCGGCAGCCGACGTGGGCGTCGCGATGGGCACCGGGGCCGACGTCGCGGTCGAGGCGGGCGACGTGGTCTCGATGCGGGGCGAGCTCGTCGCCGTCGTCGACGCGATCCGCCTCGCGCGCGCGACCCGGCGCGTCATCAAGCAGAACTTCTTCTGGGCGTACGCCTACAACGCGGCCCTCGTGCCCCTCGCGGCCGGCGCGCTGGAGCCGGCGTTCGGTATAGCGCTCTCGCCCATGCTCGCGGCCGGCGCGATGACCATGAGCAGCCTCTTCGTGCTGGGAAACAGCCTGCGGCTGCGGCGGTTCGCCCGCTCGCGGTGACCACGCGCGGGTCACCCCCGTCCCCCGGAGGGCCGCAAACATTGCGCGAATTGACCTTGCCTCCTCACCGTGTGGAGGTACGTTTCGCCGAATCGTCATGCGCCCTCTCTTTCGCCTCGCGTCCCTCCTGCCTCTTGCTTCGCTCGCCTTGGTCGCCGCCTGCGGCAGCGCCACGACCCCGGGGCCACCGACGCGGGTGCGCCGGCCGAAGGCGGCCCCCCCGATAGCGGCGCGGTCACGCCCGCGGCGCAGGGCCCGAAGCCGGCGTGGGCGAAGACCTTCGGTGGCAAAGGCGAGGACGTGAGCGCGGGCGTGTTCGTCGACCCCACCGGCAACGTCTTCCTCAGCGGCTATTTCGAAGACACCATCGAGTTCGGCGGCACACCGCTCGTCAGCGTCAGCAAGGAGGACGCCTTCCTCGCCAAATTCGACCCGAGCGGCAAACACCAGTGGAGCTTCCGCCTCGGCGGCGAGGACATCGACGCGATCGGGGGCATCGGCGCCGACGCAGCCGGAAACTTGTATATTACAGGCATCTTCTCGAAAGAGATCACGCTCGGCACCTTCAAGGCCACCTCGAAGGGCGAGACCGACGCCTTCCTCGCCCGGCTCGACAAGGACGGCGCGCCGGTGTGGGTCAAGACCTTTGGCAGCGCGGGCTCCGAGATCGCGCGGTCGATCGTGGTGTCCCCCGCGGGCGAGGTCACCATCGCGGGCATCCTCGGGGGGCCGGTCGACTTCGGTGGCGGCCCGGTCGCGAACAAGAAGCAGGACGGCTTCGTGGCGCGCTTCGACAAGGACGGCAACCACGTGTGGAGCCGGGTGTTCGGCGGGCCTGGGAGCGACGCGCTCCAGGCGCTCGCGGCGGGCCCCGGGGGCGACATGTGGCTGGCAGGCGTCTACCGCGAAGGTGTCGACGTGGGCACCGGCCCGCTGCCCTACGCCGAGGGCGACAAGGACAACGGCTGGGTGGTGCGCCTCGGCCCCGACGGCGCCCCCAAGTGGGCGCGAGGGTTCTCGAACCCTGGCGACGACGCCGCCTCGAACATCGCCGTCGACGCCGCCGGGAACGCCGCCGTCACCTTCGCCTACCAGGGCCCCTCGATCGACTTCGGCACCGGCCCGCAGAAGAGCGGCGGCGGCTACGAGATGGGCCTCGCGCTCCTCGACCCCAGCGGCAAGACCACGTGGGGCAAGTCGTACGGCACGGTGAGCCCCGACGCGGCGTTCGCGGCGGCGTTCGACAACAAAGGAGGGCTCTTCGTGAGCGGCCTCTTCTCCGGTGAGCTCGACTACGGGTCGGGGACGATCGTCGCCTCCGGCTTCCTGAACAACTCGCTGCTGAAGTTCGACATGACCGGCAAGGCGCTGTGGGCCCGCGACATGGGCTCCACCACGCTGAACAACTACGGCCTCTTCAACACCGTGGCGGTCGACCCGGTGTCGGGCGGCGCCGTGACGACGGGCCACTTCGACGGCACCTTCGACTACGGCACGGGCACCCAACCGAACCGCGGCAGGGGCGACATCTACCTCGTCAAACTGGCGCCCTGACCACGCATACGCTCGCCACACATAGACCACGACAGACAGCACCGGAGCACACATGAAGCGAGCATTGCCTCTCCTGCCTCTCTTCTTCTTGGGCGCTGCCGTCGCGGGGCTGTCGGCCGTCGCGGCCTGCACCACCAGCACGACGGCCGCCTCGGGAATGCCCCCGTGCGCCGTCCAGACGACGCTCACGAACCGGTGCCAGACTTGCCACTCGGATCCGCCGAAGTTCGGCGCGCCGATGCCGCTCGTCACGCGCGCGGACCTGCTCGCCAAGAGCACCCGCGATGGCTCGAAGACGTACGCCGAGCGCGCCGTGGTCCGCATGCGCGACCCGCAGAGCCCGATGCCCCAGGCGCCGAACCCGCGCGCCCCCGAGAGCGAGATCGCGGCCTTCGAGTCGTGGATCGCGGCCGGCACCCCCGAGAACACGGCCCAATGCGCCGTTCCCCCGACCGACGCCTCGGCGCCGCTCCCCGAGGACAAGCTGGCGTGCCCCCCCGACGTCACCTTGAAGCCTCCTACACCCTTCGAGATGCCGCAAGACGTCGAAGACGAGTACGTGTGCTACGGCGTCGACCTGCCGGGCACGGCGCAGAAGCGGCACGTGATTGGGCTCGACGCGAAGATCGACAACGCGAGCATCGTCCATCACATCCTCGTGTTCGAGTCACCCACGACCGAGAGCGGCACACCGCACAAGTGCAAGGACATCTTCCCCCTCGACTGGAAGCTCATCTACGCGTGGGCGCCGGGCACCAAGCCCTACAACCTCCCCGCGGAGGCCGGCTATCCGCTCGATCCGGGCACGACGACCCATTACGTGGTGCAGCTCCACTACAGCAACATCAAGAAGGTGGCCGGCCAGAAAGACTCCACGGGCGTCAGCCTCTGCACCACCACCGACCTGCGCAAGAACGACGCCGACCTGATCGCCGTCGGAGGGGCCTCGTTCTCGCTGCCGCCCAAGGCGAAGACCACCATCGAGTGCTCGCTGAAGATCCCGCAGAACCCGGACAAGTTCCCCATCACGGTGTTCCGCGGTTGGCCCCACATGCACCAGCTCGGGGCGAGCCTCTCCACCAAGGTGTTGCGCCCGGATGGCTCCTCCGCGTCGCTCGGCGAGATCGCCCAGTGGGACTTCTACAACCAAATTGGCTATCCGATGAACGTAAAGGTCGCGAGTGGCGACACCGTGGTCACGCGTTGCACCTGGAACAACACCACCAACGAGCGAGTGGGCTTCGGTGAGCGAACCGGCGACGAAATGTGCTATAATTTCGTTACGTATTACCCGAAGACGAACCTCCAGGCGTTCTCCGGGGTGCTCCCGGCCTCCATCTCGCAGTGCAAGGTCGTGCCGTAGCAGCCGTAGCGGGCCCCGCTGCGGGCCCCGCTTACCCCTGGCTTAGCAGCCTGTTGATTTACGGACCGAGGCCCGGCGTCGTCCGCGCCCGGCCCGCCAAGGCGCGATCCGAGGAGCGCGCGGAGCGTGTTCCAGGTGGGCGTTTCTAGGTGAGCACGCACCGCAGGATCGCAACGACGGCGGTCGGGATGCGGCGGCGACGGGCCGACGGGAGTCAATCAACGGGCTGTTACCCCTCGCCCCTGGCCGCGCCTACTTCTTCGTGAGCGTGGACGGGGCCGGGGCCGGGGCGCTCCCGCTCGGCGTGCTCGCCGCGATGGGGGTGTCCGGCACGAACACGAGCGGATACGACACGTGCACGTCGCCGCCCTCGGGCGCCGGGAAGCGTAGCGCGGAGATCACGGTCTCCACGCAGCGGAGCAAGAGAGGATCGGGGAAGTCGGCGGGTCCGGCGCCGACGGACCGGGTGACGCCGTCGACACCGATGACGAAGCTCACGGTGACCTTCCCCGTGAGCTTCGGGTTGGCGGCGAGCGCGAGCTCGTAGCAGCGGCGGATGCGCGGCAGGGAGGGCTTCACCGTGCCGAGGATCAGCGACGGCGAGAGGCGCCCACCGAGCTCGGTCGCGGGCTCCCGAACGCGCGACGACGCGGCGGGCTCCGCGGACGCGGGCGCGCGCGGCGGGACGGCAGGCGGCGCGGTCGCCGTGTCGGCGGTGGCGACCTCTCGGGGGCGAGGGGGCGCAGGCGGCAGCTCGACCGACTGGGGCGGCGCGACCGGCGGGGCCGTCCCCGAGGCGCAGCCCAGCGAGGCGAGCGGCGCGAGGTGCGCGAGGTGCGCGACGGAGGTCCAAATCGAACGAGCTCGCACCATCTGGACCGAGCGTAGCCTCCCGCGCGGCGCGCGACGAGCCGCGCGCGCGTCAGCGGCGCTCGAACCGCAGCACCGCGCCATGCGAGCGCGTCTCCGCGCGCACGAGCCACCCGCGCGCGTCGACCGAGAGCAGCGACCTCGGACCACGCCCGCCCGCCGCCGGGACCACCTCGAAGCGCCGCGCGGCGACCGAGCCCCGCGCGGTCGCCAGGGTCGCGTCGGGCACGCGCGTGACGAGCACCGCGCGCTCCGCGATCTCGACCTCAGAGCCGAGCGACACCTCGCGCTGCCTCACCTCGCGCGACGCGTTCGGCGGGAGGTCTGCCGCGCGGAGCCCGAGGAGGATCGTCGACACGACGAAGCCTTGGGCGCTCAACGCCTCACCCGGCGCGAGGACCTCTTCGCGCGAGACCGCGAGCCCCGAGAGCCTCGTGGCGGTGAGGCGCGCTTTGCCCACTCCCCCAGGGTTGCGTTCGAGCGCGAGGGCCCCGCGCCCCTGCGGGCCGTCGCTCTCGAGGGCGAGGCGATCCGGGTCCAATGCCAGCGTCATGCGCTGGCCGCTGTGGGCGTTGAACGCCTGCGCGCGCAGTCGACGCGATCCGTTCTCCTCGCGCCCCACCACGACCCGCTCGCTCCCGAAGTGGACGCCCTTCCAGGTGACGTCGAACGTGGCCTCGAGCTCCGCGTGCGCGGCTGGGCCGCCTGGGAGGGCGACGGCAGGGAGGCCCACGAACGCCGTGGCCTCGCCGTCGATCGTGCGAGCCACGTCCGTAAGCATCGCCTGGAGCTCGCTCGGGGGCAGCCAGCGGCCTCGTACCATGACGCCGGCGATCGCCCGCGTGTTGTGGATGTCGGCGCGCGGATCGGCGTCGAGCAACAGCACATCGGCCCGTTGGCCTGGCGCGATCGTGCCCACCGAGGCCTCGGCGTGGAGGAGCTCCGCGGCGTCGCGCGTGGCCACGCGGAGCGCCTCGTAGGGCGTGAGCCCGAGACGCACGAGGTGCGCGAGCTCGTCGTGCAGCGCGAACCCGGGCACCACGAGCGGGTTGCCCGGATCGGTGCCCGCGAGCAGCCGGCCGCCGGCCGCGTGCACCGCACGCACCGACGCGTCGATGAGGCGCACCGAGGCCGCGTCGCGCGCGAGCTCCTCGGCGTCGTCGGGGCCCGGCTCCCACGTGGCGCGCGTCGCCGCGGGAACGAGCTTCATCTCGGGCTGCGCGAGCCGCCGTCGCACCTCCGCCGCGGGGGCCCACGCGTCCATGACCACCCGCGTGGGGCAGCTCCACACGCCGCGCGCCTTGAGGCCCTCGGCGATCGCCGGGAGCTGAGCGTGATCGGCGAGGGCGAGCTTCGTGGCGCGCGAGGCGCGATCGCGCTTGCCCCGAGCGGGCGAGCCGGCAGGCTGCACCGCGTCGACGAGGCCGTGCATGTGCTCGACGGAGCGCTGCTCCAGGGCGAGGACCCCCTCGAGGCCCACGGCGTCGGGCGTGTGGCCCGCGACGTCGAGGCCCGAGCGCCGGGCCGACGCCGCGAGGGCGCCGTACGACGCAACGGACAAGCCGTTGTAAACCTTAATGAAATCGTAACCCATGCGGCGATGTAGCCCGACGGCCTCGTCCGCCCCCTCGGGGCCACGGAGCACCAGGCTGCCATCGTGGGCGGGCTCCGCGCCGTCGACGATCGGCCCGGCGGTGACGATCGTGGGGCCCAGCCTCACCCCCGCGGCGATCTCGCGACGCCACTGGAGATGCACGGGCGCACCCCACATGTTGCGCACCGTCGTGATCCCGTGCGCGACGTAGAGGCGCAGGTCCTCCTCGTGGTTCAGGTGGGTGTGCAGGTCGGCGAGGCCCGGGACCAGGAACTTGCCTCGGCCGTCGACCACGCGCACGCCGGGCGGCAGCGTCTGCTCCGCTTGCCCCGTCGGGAAGAGCGCCACGATCCGATCGCCCGCGACGAGCACGGTGTGGTGCGTGAGCGCGCGGTCGGCGTCGAGGGGCAGCACCGTGACGTCGACGAAGGCCACGTCGGCGAGCGCGCGCGGTGCGGACGGTGCGGACGGTGCGGACGGCGCGGCGGCCGGCGAGGACGGCCCCTTGCCGCACGCACACGCGAGCGCGACCGCGGCGGCGAAGGCGATCGCGGAGGTGGCGGTTCGCGCGGGCACCCTCTTGCAGCTTCCGGGGCGGTGGGCCGGCTACGAGGGCACGCGCGCCATCGAGCGGTCGTGGGCCTTGCCCATCACCGCGAGCGCGACCGCGCCGCCCACGCCGACGAGGAACATGTCCCACTGCGCGTCCCAGACGTCGCCCTGACTGCCAAGGAACGCCTGCCCGAGATCGCTCGCCACGATCAGCGTGGTCCACCACTCGAGCAGCTCCCAGAACGCGCCGAACGCGAACACGACGCACCACGCGAGGAACGCGAGCCAGCCGCCGCGCACGAGCGGCGTGTGCCTCACCAGCACCTCACGCGCGAGGAGCGCCGGGAAGAAGCCGAGCGCGAGGTGCCCGACGCGATCGTAGTGGTTGCGCGAGAGGTGGAACGCGACCCGCGCCCACTCGCCGAGCGGAGTCTTGGCGTACGAGTAGAACCCTCCGTACACGAGCACGAGCACGTGGAGGAACGTGCCCACGTACACGAGGTGCGACAGGGGGCGCCGTCGGTACGTGGCCACCATGTACGCCACGAGCAACAGCCCCGGGACGACCTCGAGCGCCCAGTTCTGGCGCCCCGCGGGCGGCGCGTAGGCGGTGACCGCGCAAATGATCCCCAGCGCGCCGAGCAGGCCGAGCGGCAGGCGACGATGCGCGGGCGCCTCCAGGCTTAGCCCTTCTTCTTCTGAACGAACGCGGCGATGCGCGCGATGGAGTCGAGGTTCTCGGGCAAGAGCTCCGCGTCGTCGACCTTGATGCCGTAGGCCTCCTCGAGGTGCGCGACGACCTCGAGCACACCCGTGGAGTCGATGACGCCCTTGTCGAGGAGCGAGGCGTCGTCCGCGAGGCCCGCCGCGTCGGCCACGTAGAAGTTCTTCACGATGAACTGGCGGACGTCGTCCTGAATGCTCATGGGTATCTTCCCTCACGCCGGCGTCGGGCCGGAATTGCGCCATTCGAAAGCGGGGCCGATAGTCTCAGGTTCGCCCCGAGAGAACAAGCGAGGAGTCGGGAAGCGCGGCGCGGCCTCCGGCGCGCGAAGGGGTTCGCCATCTCGCTCAGGCGAGGCGGTCAATCACGGTCTTGATGGGCACCACGCGAGGCGCGGCCGGACGCGCCACGATGTGCTCGTGCACGAGCTGCGTGGAGAGCATCCCGACCACCGCCATGTTGTCGGCGTTCGAGAACTGGCCGCTCGCCGCGCGCGCGAGGCACTTCTTCCAGAGGGTCTGCGACGACGGCACGGAGAACACGCCCGCCTCGGCGATGGCGGCCTCGCTCATCAGCGCGGCGGCCCACTCCGGCGGCGCGCCGGCCTCGTCGACGAAAGAGAGCGCGTCGGGGGCACGGTAGGGTTGCTTCTTGCGAGCGAGGATGTCGGCGGGCACGAGATCACGGCTCGCGCGCTTCAGGATGTGCTTCTCGTCCAAGACACGAAGCTTGTAGTGTGCAGGCAACGAGTCGGCGAGCGCGATGACGTCCTTGTCGAGGAACGGGAAGCGCCCTTCGACGCTGTTGCCCATGAGCATGCGGTCGCCCTGCGACGAGAGCAGGTAGCCGGTGAGCAGGGTGCGTATCTCGAGGTACTGGTCTTGCGCCAGGGTCGACCAGCGCTTGAACGCAGGCGGCAGGGTGGCCAAGAGCTCGGCCGCGACGTCGCGCGCGCCCACCTCGGCCTGCACCGCGGGCGCGAAGAGGCGCTTCAGGGCGCCCGTCGACCGCCACCGCGCCTCGTGGGCGAACCCCGGCAGGCCCGCTCCCTCCAGGTTCTTGCCGAAGAACTGCACCGCCATCGCCTTCTGCGCCACGGGCGACCGCGCGAGATACGGGTAGAGCCGGTCGAGCAGGAGCGGTCGTGACTTCGACTGCGGCTGCTTGGCCCAGAAGCGCCGCACCTTGCCCTCGCGGAACAGATCGTAGCCGGCGAACATCTCGTCGGCGCCCTCGCCCGTGAGCACCACCTTGATGCCGGCCTCGTGCACGAGCTTCGAGAGAAGGAAGAGCGGGGCGGGCGCGGTGCGGAGGACGGGGCGCTCGGCGTAGCGGATCACGTCGGGGAACACCCGCGCGATGTCGCCGCGCTTCACCACGATGGAGTGGTGCTCGGTGCCGAGGCGCTCGGCCATCTGCCGCTGGTACTGCGTCTCGTCGTACTCCGCGTCCTCGAAGCCGACCGAGAACGTGGCGAACTTCTCGCCCTTGGCGCGCAGGCCGAGGGCGGCAATGAACGAGCTGTCGAGGCCGCCCGAGAGATAGCTGCCGACCTGCACGTCCGCGCGCAGCATGCGCAGCGCGGTGGCCTTCTCGAGGGCCTCGCGCACCGCGACGGTGGCGTCCTCCAGGGAGCCCTTGAAGGCGTTCGTGCCGTTGGGCTCGGCGTAGCTCGGCTCCCAATAGGGCCGCTCGCTGACCTCGCCTGCCTTGGTGTACGTGCGCACCCAGCCCGGGCGGAGCTCCTCCACTCCGCGGAACACGGTCTGCGGCGGGACGACGCTCCAGAAGGTAAAAGTCTGCTCTATTCCGATCGGATCGAAGGCGCGAGGGATGCTCGCGTCGGCCGCGAAGATGGCCTTCACCTCGCTGCCGAAGAACACACGCCCCTCGTGCTCGCAAATGTAGAGCGGGCGAACGCCCACGCGATCGCGGCAGAGCACGAGCTTCTGCTGCTTCTCGTCCCAGAGGGCCACCGCCCACTGGCCGTTCATGCGCGCGAAGGCGTCGTCACCCCACGCCTCGTAGGCGTGGACGATGACCTCGGTGTCGCTCTTCGTGTGGAACGTGTGGCCGAGGGTCTCGAGCTCGGCGCGGAGCTCCACGTAGTTGAAGATCTCGCCGTTGAAGGCGATCCACAGCGTGCCGTCTTCGTTGGCGAGCGGCTGCTGGCCGGTAGAGAGGTCGATGATGGAGAGCCGCGCGTGGGCGAGGCCACAGCGCGCGTCACGGTAGACCCCGAACTCGTCGGGGCCGCGGTGGTGCATCGCCCCGCACATGCGCGCGAGCTCCTCTCGCGTCGGCGTGTGCGCCTGCTTGCTCTGCCTGCGCGCGAAAATTCCTGCAATCCCACACATGGTGTCTCTCCCCGCGGGCCTCGCCGTGGCGGCCAAGCGCGAGGTGATGCTACCGGAAGCACGGGCGAATTGCGCGCGCGCCTCGAGGGCGGCTACGTGCCTGCGGCGCCGCCTAGCACCCAGCGCCCCGCTCGCCCGGCGGTGGTGAGCAGCTCGGCGATGGCGAGCAGATCCGTGAGGTCTCCGCCCGGTCGCCCCTGCGCCTCGAGCGCTACGGCGCCCGCCTCGAGCGCGCCGGTGGAGTGCAGCGCCTCGCCGAGCGCGAGCGCGGTCGCGGGGTCGGTCGCGCCGCACCACCAGTCGCACCCACGGGCGCGCGTGGTGAGCCACCAGGGGAGATCCGCCGGCGAGGCCGCGTTCATCGTGGCCCGCAGGCCGTCCCACGCGGCGATGGCGGCGGCGGGCTCGTTGAGGGCCGCGCGGAACGCCGCGCGGTGGTCGAACCCGTCGTGGACGAGGTAGTCGGACACCGGCGCGTCCGCGCGGAGCCGGCGGCTGGCGCCGACGAAACACACGCCCAGCACGATGGTCGCCGCGTCGAAGCCCTCGAGGAGACGTCCCGTGGCGGTCCGCCGCGCGCGCGCGCCGGTCTCGGCGACGTCCTCGGGCTCGTCGCCGAACAGCTCGTACCTCCCGGCCTGCGCGGCGGAAACGAGCCCTCGCCAGCTCGCCTCGTCGATCTCGCCCGAGAGCGCGCGGCAGCGCTCGTACGCGCCCGCGTCCACCGTCGTGTAGCTGCCCTCTCCGCTCATCTTCGCCTCGCCATCTCGCGGTGTCGCCTCACGAGCCGCCGGCCTCTCGAGCATCGCAGGGGGCCACCCGCACGGCAACCGCGACCGGGGCGGAATCCACGCCCGCCTGCCGCGAGGTCCGGTACGACTGCGAGATGCCTCGCCGCCCCCCGCCGCCCCTCGTCACGCGCGCTCCGCGTTCTGCGCTCTCTGCGCGTGTCGGCCTCGCCTCGCTCGCCTCGCTCGCCTCGCTCGCCGCGTGCGCCGCCGCCCAACCCCCGCCCGATCCCGCGGCCCCCGGTCCGCGGGCCACGCCGCTCGCGCCCACCGCGGTCGCCTCGACGACAGGGGCCACTCCTCCGCAGCCGACCGTCCGCCTCCCCTCCGGGGTGCGCTCGGTGAGGAACGCCGCCACCCTCACGGTGGTGCCGTCCCGCGAGGTCTTCGAGGGCGAGATGACCCTCGAGCTCGAGGTGGACGCGCCGCTCTCGCTGCTCTGGCTGAACGCCGACGCGCTCACCCTGCGCGAGGCCCACGCGGGCGAGGGCGCGGGGGCCGTGAAGGCCGCGATCGTGCCGGGCGGAGCGAGCTTCGTAGCCCTCTCCTTTCCGCAGCCGATCGCCGGCCGCACGGCGGTGCACATCACCTACGAGGGCAAGCTCTCCAGCACCGAGACCGACGGCGCCTCGCGGCAGGTGGAGGACGGCCGCCCGTACGTGTTCACCCACTTCGAGCCGCTCGCCGCGCGGCGAGTGTTCCCGTGCCTCGACGAGCCCGCGTACAAGGCGCCGTGGCAGCTCACGCTGCGCGTGAAGCCTGGCGACACGGCGGTGTCGAACACCCCCATCTTGTCGAGCGAAGAAGGGAAAGACGGCTTCACGACCGTGCGCTTCGCTGAGACGAAGCCGCTGCCGAGCTACCTCGTCGCCTTCGCCGTGGGCCCGTTCGGCTACGTCGACGCCGGCAAGGTGGGGAAGACCCCGGTGCGCATCGTCGTGCCTCACGGAAAGGAAGACTGGGCTCGCTACGCCGTCGCGAGCACACCGCCGGTGCTCACCGAGCTCGAAAAATACTTCGGCGGCCCCTACCCGTACGAGAAGCTCGACCTCATCGCGGTGCCGCTCTTCGGCGGCGCCATGGAGAACCCGGGCCTCGTGACCTATCGGCAGTCGCTCATCCTCGCGAAGCCCGGCACCGAGTCGACAGGGTTCCGGCGCGCGTTCGCGAGCGTCAACGCGCACGAGCTCGCGCACCAGTGGTTCGGCGATCTGGTGACCACCGCGTGGTGGGACGACCTGTGGCTGAACGAGGCGTTCGCGACGTGGATGACCCCGAAGGTCATCGAGGCCTACCGGCCCGAGTGGGGCGCCTCGACGCGCCGCGCGTCGTCGGCGAGCGGCGCGATGCGCACCGACAGCCTGGTGAGCGCGCGACAGATACGGCAGCCCATCGCCTCGAGCGACGACATCAAGAACGCCTTCGACACGATCACCTACCAAAAGGGCGCCGCGGTGATCGGCATGTTCGAGCGCTGGGTCGGCGCCGAGACCTTCCAGCGCGGCGTGCGGCGCTACATGCGCGAGCACGCCCACGGCACGGCGACCTCACGCGACTTCCTCGGCGCGATCTCGGCGGAGGCGGGCCGCGACGTGTCGGCCCCCTTCGCGACGTTCCTCGACAGGCCGGGCGTCCCGCTGGTCGAGGCCGAGGTGTCGTGCGCGGGGAAGCCCTGAGCTTCGCCTGACCCAATCCCGGTACTTGCCCGCCGGCTCGCCGGGCACCCCGGCGGCGCCGCCTTGGCAGATCCCGGTCTGCGCGCGCGCGGGAGGCGGCACAAAAACAGATGCAGAATCAATAACTTGCACGCTCCTTGCCACCGAGAAGGGCGCCCTCGCCCTGCCCTCGTGCCCGGCGTGGGCGCTGCCCAACGACGGCGCGAGCGGCTACTACCGCGTGGGGCACTCGCCCGCGCTCCTCGCCGGGCTCGCCGCGCACATGAGCCGCCTCACGCCCGCCGAGAAGATCGCGCTCTCGGGGGACGTGCTCGCGGCCGCGCGCGCGGGCAAGGCCGACCTCGGCGCCTTCCTCGGGCTCGTCCCCGCCCTCGCGAAGGACTCCGACGTGCAGGTGGTCGAGGCCGCGCTCTGGCCCGTGGCGACCCTGCGCGACACCCCGCTCGTCACGAAGGCGACGCGCCGCGAATACGCCACGTTCGTGCAGCGCAACTTCGGCGCGCGCGCGCGGACCCTGGGGCTCCGCGCGAAGCCGAACGAAGACGAGAACACGCGCTGGCTCCGCCCCGGGCTCGTCGAGGTCGTGGCCGATCAAGGCGAGGACCCAGCGCTCCGCGCGGAGTGCGGGAAGCTCGCGCGCGCGTGGCTCACCGACAAGAACGCGATCGAGCCGGAGCTCGTCGGCACCGTGCTCGCGATCGCCGCGCGCTTCGGTGACCGCGCCCTCTTCGACGCCCTCGTGCGCGAGGCGAAGACCACGAGAGACCGCCGCGACCGCGACTACGCGCTCGGCGCCCTCGGCCAGTTTCAGGAGCCCGCGCTCGTCTCTGCGTCGCTCGCGCTCGTGCTCGACCCGGGCCTCGACGCGCGCGAGACCGTGCGCCTCTTGTGGAGCGCGACACGCCTCCCCGAGACCGTGCCGCTCGCGTACGCGTTCCTCAAGGACCACTTCGACGCGCTCGTCGCGAGGCTGCCGAGGGACACCGCCGCGGGCTTCCCCAACGTCGGGGCGGCCTTCTGCGACGACGCCCGCCGGAGCGAGATCGAGGCGTTCTTCGGTCCGCGCGCGGCGCGGTACGTCGGCGGTCCGCGCCTCTACGCGCAGGCGCTCGAGAACCTGCACCTCTGCCACACGTTTCGCGTCGCGCAGGAGCCCAAGGTGACCGCGTTCTTCACGAAGAAGCGCTGAGCCCCGCGCTCTACGCGCATCCTGCACGCGTGCATCCTACATACATGCATCCTACACACACGCGGACGGGTCGCGGACGCGTCTTCGGGCGCGTCGCTCAGCGCCGACGGCGACCGCGCGCGAAGGCGAGCGCGAAGCCCATGAGCCCGAGGGCGGCCCACGACGGCGCGGAGCTCTCCGACGACGACGCGCGCGAGGCCGCGCGACAGCCGCAGCCCGACGCCTCCTCGCCCGCGGCCGGGTCACCACCGGGCGCGGCGCCGGGCGCGAGCTTCTTCTCGGCGAGCCCGCGGAGGTGCACCTCGGTGACCGGCCGGAGCGGATCGTTCGTGGTGAGCGTCACCGGCACGTCGAACTTGCCCTCCTTGTCCGGCGTGACGGCCACGCGGACGCTGGTCGTGGCGCCGCGATCGACGGTCGCGCGGGGCGTGTCGACGAAGGCCCACGGGTGCACGCTCGCGGCGTCCACGACGAGCAGCTCTTCGCCCACGTCGCTCACCTTGAGCTGCACGGCGGTGGCCGCGCCGATGGGCACGCTGCCGAGGTCGAGCTCGGCGGGCGTCGAGATCTGCGGCAGCGGGATGTGCACGTCGACCTTGTCGAAATCCCAGGGCTCAGGCTTGGACGGCGGGAGCGCGAGCGGAAGATTGGCGATCGGGATGCTGAAGTTCGCGCCGAGGATCGTGAAATAAAACGAAGGGATGAAGTGCAAGGTCGCCTGCCGCACCATCTCACCGTGGATGAACACGCTCGTGTCGACCGCGGGCGTGGGCGAGATGAAGAGGCGCGTGAACGGGTTCTCGCGGTCCACCCGCATCGACGTGCTCGGCTCGTCGAAGCCGATGCGGAGCGTGGAGTACGCGGCCGAGAAATCGACCGAGCCGTCCAGGTCGAAGCCGCCTGAGATTCCGCGGATGGGGATGAACGAGTCGGTGAGCGAGATCCGCGCGATGCGCGTGGTCGGCGTGTTCACGGTGATCGCCGCGGGCGGCGTCGCGCCCTTCCACGCCCATGGGTTGAACGTGTTGGAGCCCTCCGCCAGCAGGTTCACGCTGGGGATGCCCGGCAGCTTGCCGTCCCAGCTGTAGCGGACCCCCGCGACGGTGACGGTGAAGCGACCCTGCGCCTCGACCTCGAGGCCCTCGTCGAGCGAGAGCCTCCCGCGCCCCGGCTCACCCTTGGGTGTCAGCGTGAGGGGCTCGGGCCAGGTGGCGTCCAGCGTCCCCTCCATCGAGACGCCGACCCGCGAGTGCAGCTTCGCCACCACCCGCACCTGGATGGGCGAGCCGCCCGGCACCCAGCCCGTGTCGAAGTCGAAGTCGAACGGGGCCTTCTCGGCCTTGGAGACCGAGAGGGTCGCGCGCTCGCACCGGGGCTCGGTGGCGGAGCACCGCGCGGCGTTGTTCGCCGCCAGCGCCGCGGAGGGAAACAGGAGCGCGGCGGACGCCCCGAGGAGCGCGGCGAGGGGAAGGCGCATGGTACCAATTCGACCCCGGGCGAGGCCCCACGTCAACGTCCGTGTGGGCGAGGTCACGCCATGACTGTGAGGTACTCGGGCGGCACGCGCTCGGTGAGCCACACGCCGTTCGCGGACACGTAGAACACGTGCCCGTCGGCGTGCATGCGGCCGGTCACGTATTGGCTAGCGTCACGCGGAGCGTCGGCCGGCGGCGAGAGCGCTCGACGGCTCCACGCGCTCATCCTGGAGACCGCAGGCGGAGCGCCGACTCCGCGCGCGCGGTCCGACGGTCGCGGGGCGCCCTCTGGAGGCCGCGACGATCTGCGGGCGCGCCCCACCGCGTCGAGGTAGCCTCAGGGAGTGAACTTCGGACCGCCGGGAGGAGGGGGAGGCCCGCCGTGGGGCGGTGGGAACCGTGGCCCGGGCGCGCCGCAGCAGCCGCCACAGCCACCGCAGCACCAGGGCTACGCGCCGTCACCGCCGCAGCAGGGCTACGCGCCGCCTCCACACTACGGGCCGCCGCAGGGGCCGCCGCACGCGCACGCGCCCTCCCCCTACGGGCCCCCCCAGCCGCCGTTCCCGCAGCACCCGGCACCACACGCGCAGCCTCCCTACGCCCCGCCGCAGGGTGGGCACGCGCACGCCGCCGCGGCCAGCGCCGTCGCCCCGCCTCGCGCTCCCGCAGGCCCGGCCGGCAAGCCCCTCGCCCGGTTGCCGCTTCAGATCGGCACGACCGCGACCTGGGGCGCCGGCCGCGCCGCCGCGACGCTCTTCCCGGGCATCGCCTTCATCGGCGGTGGGTTCGCCCTCGTCTCCGAGGCGCACGAGGCCGAGGTGCTCATCTTCCCCGCGATCCTCGGCGGGCTCTTCATCGCGTACGCCTTCACGCATATGTGGACGGCCCTGAAGACCCGAGCCAGCGATCTGCTCCTCTACCCCGAGGGCGTGCAGATCGACGGCGGACGCCACGGTGGCGCGCGCTTGCCTTGGCAAGAGCTCACCCCACCGTATGCCCACGTCGAGCAGACCGAGGCCTCGCGCCTCACCGTGTGGCGCATCTTCGTGTTCGCGCTCTCGCTCCTCGCGCGCAACAGCCAGGTGAGCTCGCCCTTGGCGAAGGTCACGGTCTGGCGACTCTGGGTGCACCAGCACGGTCAGCCGCGGCTCCTCGGCGAGAGCGATCGCCCCATCGAGGCCGACTCCATGCGCGCGGCGGCGTCGAGCATCGAGGCGGTCGTCTCCGGGCAGAAATACGTGGCCGAGGCCCCCGCGGTGCAACAGCACATCGCCGTTTGCGGCGGCTGCGGCTCCCCCGCCGTGCCGGACGACGCGCCCGCGGTCAAGTGCGCGTTCTGTCAGGCGTGGGTCGAGCTGCCGCCGCAGGTGCGCGGGCAAGCCGCCGCCGCGAAGGCGATGGCGCACACGCGCACACGCAGCGCGCAGATGATAGCAAAGCTCCTTGACCAACCGCGCGCGGCCTCGTCGAACGTGTGGCTCCTCACGTTCACGCTGTTCATGTTCGGCGCCTGGCCGCTCAGCTGGACCCTCACCGCGGTGCGCGTGCTCGAGGCCGGCTACGAAGGCAAAGACATCGCGTTCCTCATGTTCCCCCTCGCCGCGGTGCTCGCCGGCTTCTTCCTCGCGCGAGGTCGGCTGGCCGACCGCGGCGCTCTGCAAATGCTCACGCTCGGCTTCGGCGCGCTCGCCCCGCGGCGAGAGGGCGAGCCCTCGCGCTGCCGGCGTTGCCAGGGCCCGCTCCCTGAGGTCGGGCTCGGCGGCGTAGCGCAGTGCCGCTACTGCACGGCGGAGAACATCGTCGGACTCGACCTGCGGCCCACGGTCGACCAGGCGCGCACCGAGCAGCTCACCTTCGACGACGCGCTCAGCACCCGCGGCCGCGAGCGCGTGCTCTGGGGCGTGCTCTCGGCGCTCGCCCTCGTCGCGCTCGTCGGGTGGATCGCCGGGACGGTCGCGTACGTCATTTCCTAAGGAGTCTTAGGCACAAATCCCGGTTCGTGCCCGCGGGCTGAAGCCCGGGGCAGGGAGAGCACACGGTGGTGGTGCGCGAAGCCCGCCGGGGCGGCGGGCTCTTCCGGCTCTCGTCGCACCTTCACGGCGACCTTCACGGCGCGGTGCGACCCGCGCGAGGCGCGCTCGCGGCAAATCTCACGGCCGCGCGTCGACCCACGCAACACCTCGGCTCTCCCTGCCGAGAGGGCAGCGAGGTCGACGCCATGAGCCCCTGCCAGCCCGAGCCACACACGTCCACGCCCGCGCCCGCGCGCAAGTCCACGCCGGAGGCGCCGGAGCCCCCGCCCACGCGCCGTGAGGGGCGCCCACGCGGCGTCTCCACCATGGAGTGCGCCTTCGCGCTCGCCACGGGGGCGCTCCTCGCGGCCGGTGCGCTGAAGGCCATCCGCCCCAAGGTCGCGCAAGCCTCCTCCGCGCGCGGGCACTTCTAGATGAGCACGCGATCGCTGCTGCGACGCAGGCGCGCACGTGGGCGTGGCGCCGCGCTGGCCGAGTTCGTCATCGCCGTGGTGCCGCTGCTCGCGACCTCGTTCGCGTTCTTGCAGCTCACGAAGCTCCAGACGGCCAAGCTCCTCCTCGGCCACGCCGCGGTGTGCGCCGCCCGCACGGCGGCCGTGAGCTCGAACGTCCACGCCAACAACCCCGGCGCTCGACCGGGCGACGCGGCCCTGCCCCAGCGCGCGGCCGACATGGCGCTCGCGCCGTGGATCGCGGCGCGCTCGTTCGACGACGTCGTGGTCGACGTCGCCGACGCCTCGAGCGACGCGGATCCCAGCGGGCCGGTGACCGTCACGGTGACAGCCAGCGTCGCGTGCGCCGTGCCCATGATGGGGCGCGTGCTCTGCCGGGGCCCCCGCAAGCTCCTGCGCGCGACGGCCACCATGCCCCACCAGGGCGCCCGCTACGAAGAGCCGGAAGGAGCCTCGCGATGACCTCGGACGCGCGTCACTCACATGCACACTGCACGCAATCGTCGGGCGCCGGTCTGCTTGCGGACGAGCGCGGCGCGATCATGGTCATGGGCCTCTTCTTCGCCTGCCTCCTCATCGGCGCCATGTGGTCGATGAAGGGCCTCGGCGACGCCATCCTCTTCCGCCACCGCATGCAAGAGGCCGCCGACCACGAGGTGTACGCCTCCGCCGTCGTGCACGCCCGCGGCATGAACCTCATCGCCGCGCTCAACGTGGTCATGAAGGTCATCGCGCTCATCTGGCTCGTGCTCTCCGTGCTGAAGGACCTGCTCGTGCTGGCGATCGCGCTGCTCACCGCGTGCGCGGCGGTGTGGGTCACGAGCGCGGTCTGCGCGCCGCTGCTCGGCACGGCGACGGCCGCCTACACGGCGATCGTGAACGCGCGAATCACCTACGAGCAGAGCGTGGTCAACGTGGCCCTGCCGCTGGTCTCCGGCGTCGAGACCGCCGCCGCGGTCGCCTACCCGTGGTACGCCTCCACCGCCGCCGCGGGCGTGGGCGCGACCTACAAGGCCGGCGCCATCGCGGTGGGCCCGTCGCACGTGCCGGGGCTCGCGTTCGACTCTCCCATGGACGGCCTGGCCGACGGGTCCGACGACAAGCTCGCCGCGCTCGGGTGCGAGGCCGAGCGCCGAGGCGCCGAAGGCAACGACTCGGGCGACGATCCGAAGCTCGGCCTGCCGGTCGTGAACGAAGAGAACAAGCGCCTCTGCGGGCTGGCCCAAGACCACATCACCGACTACTTCCCCCCGGCCCTCGGCGCGGTCCTCGGGTGGGTGGCGGGCGCGTTCACCGACGCCGGCGGCTACTGCGACGGCCACCCCTGGGAGACCCGCGCCCTCGGCTGGAAGCGTATGGTGAAGCCCGCGAAGAACGGCTCCGACTACCTGCAAGTGTGGGGTATGGCGCTCCCGGGGGCGTACGACGACGGCCACGCCACGAGCAAGGTGGCGCTCGGCCAAGGCACGAAGACGGGAATCCCCGAGTCGAGGCGACTCCGTGAGGAGCGCGCCGAGCCGGGCCCGTTCTTCGCGCAGGCCGAGTTCTTCTACGACTGCCGAGGAGCGTGGACAGCGAGCGCGTGCAACGGCGCCGCCGAGGACAGCCAGGCCACGTTCAACATGAAGTGGCGCGCGCGCCTCCGGCCCGTGTCCGCGCCGCGCGCAGGCTTCGGAGTGCGCGAGCTCTTCGCCCTCGCCGCCCGCCACCCGGGGCGCTTTGGCTCCCCCGGCGAGGCGCCGGACGCAGGCCGCCTGCGACACGGCAGCGCCTTCCTCGCGGGCGCGCTCGGCGACGCCCACGGGCGACTCCTCCATTGATTGCACTCTACAGCCACCATCCCCACAGAGCAGACCATGAGCCCACGAATCCTCTCTTCAGGCCCCGGACTTCATGCCATCGAGGCGCGCCTTCGACAGCGCACCGTGCGCCGCGGACGCGGGGCGGCGTTGGTCGAGGCGGCCGTGGTCATCCCTGTGCTCGTCGCGCTGCTCGGTGTGGGGATGATGCTCGCGCGGGCCTATTCGGAGAAGCTCGAGGCCAATCAGGCGATCCGCGCCTCCTCTCTCGACTACGCGAGCCATGACTGCGAGCGCACGGGGCTCCGCGGCGGCGCTAACACCACCCCAGGCGCCACGCGCGAGCTCGCCGCGCTTCCGGGACGTGAGCGCCCCACGCCCGGCGCCGCGGGCTCGATCGCACGAGAGCTCGAGAAGACCACCCCCGCGCTCTCGGGCCGCGCCGGCCACGCGAACGCGCGCTACGCCGATCGGGTGATCGACAACCCGCACCCCTCCCAGGCCACCGGGGGCTTCGGCTGGAAGCTCACGCTCCACGGCGAGCGCGCGGAGACCCTGTGCAACGACGCGCCACGAGAGGGCTCGATCGCGGGCCTCGCCGAGTACGTGCGCGACGAGGTCGCCAAGTAAGCTGTTCGCGCCTTCAGAGGTCGACGAGCACCCCAGGCCCCACGTAGGCCATCCACCCCGTAATCGGCACTTCGCCCGACAGCGTGCGAAACACGCCTATTTCGGGCACGAGCCGCGCGCGCGCCGCGACGCGCCACTCGAGGTTCACGAACCCGCCCAGCGAAAGCCCGTGCGCAGGATCGCCGACGGCCGGAAGGTAGTACCCGTAGATGAGGTGCGGGCCGACGTTGATGGACACCTTCTCGCTCACGGCGTGGCCGAAGATGATCGGCAGGTGGGCCCAGGTGAAGAAGGCGTTCGTGGTGAGCCCGGTGCGGGGCGTCCGCGCGACTCCCAACGAAGGCGCGACCGCGACCGGCCAGCTCCCCGAGAGCGCTCGCCACTTCAGGAGCGCGTCGAGGCCGAAGGGCGACAGCTTCAGCCCTGCGTCGAGGTTCGGGGCGAGCCCCCGGCGGAGCGCGAGCTGCACGTCGGCGCCCGGGGCCTTGGTCTTCTGCTCGGTGTCGACGAGCCCGAGCACGCCCGCCGAGGCCGCCACTTGCCACTCGCCCGGCGCGACCGGCGCCGTGCCCTGGTGCGTGGCGAGCGTCCCGCACGCCGTCGTGCCGAGCGCCGTCGCGAGCGCGAGCGCCGCCGCAGAGGCGCAGAGCAGACCTCGCGCGAAGGGCTCAAGGCTTCGGGTGTGCACGGAGGAACTCCACGAGGATCTCGTTGCCGAAGTCGCGCGTGACCCGGCCTATCCGGTCCTCGCCCAGGTAGCCGTGGCCGCTCGGCCAGGTGTGGCCGCCGCCCGTGACGCGGATGTGCTCGGTCGCCGCCGCGCAGCCCCGCCACCGCACGCGCACCGACCGGGTGCCGTCGGCCGGATCGCGATCGGGCAGCGGCGCCTCGTCGGTCCCGGCCTCGCACCCGTTGCGCAGCCGCCACCCCTCCATCGAGGGCGCCACGCCGACCTTCTCGCCGTCCTCGCTGAGGCACGACCGCCCGCTGGTCTCGTAGGCCCAGCAGGGATCTTCGGTGCCGTGGATGTGGAGCACGGGGACCGCGCCGGCGCACACGCCGCCCGCCGCCACGTGCTGGTTCGCGCCGCCGAGGGTCACGATCGACGCGACCCGCGCCGGCCGCTCGCAGGCGAGCCTGTGGCTTATCGCGGCCCCGTTCGAGAGACCCGTGAGGTGTACA
Organism: Myxococcales bacterium; assembly: GCA_016720545.1. Lineage (NCBI taxonomy): Bacteria > Pseudomonadati > Myxococcota > Myxococcia > Myxococcales > Myxococcales bacterium. Next base: position 31,356 of record JADKKK010000005.1, on the reverse strand, counting down.
CGCTTTGGGTCGACGGGCACGACGCGGCCCACCTCGGCCAGCAGATCGTCGAAGAAGCGCACGTCGTCGACCCCCGAGGCGCAGGCCCCGCCGCTCGTGCAGTTCCACGGCCCCACGCCGCCGCCGGCGTTCCACGTGCGCACGTTTCGCGCGGGCCGCGAGCCGGTGCCGTCGGCGCGCACCAGCGCGAAGCCCGCCGCCTTCGCGACGGCCGAGAGGCACTCGGGCGCGTCGAGCTTCCCGTCGGGGCAGGTCACGCTGGCGGCCGAGCGGCGATTGCCCCCACCTCCATGAAATGCAAAGAGAATCGGGAGCGGCGAGCGACCGTCCCACCCGGCGGGCACCTCGAGATCGAAGCCCCGGTCGACCCACTCGGGCACTGGACACTCGAGGCTGTCGCCGGGCCGAACCGCGACGCCCGCGCACGGCTCGGCGCGCGAGAGACACGCGGAGGGGGCGCCCGCGAGCGTCACCACGGCGGCGAGCGCGAGCAGCCTCGTGGCGGGGACCATGCCCCCCAGTGTCGCGGCCTTCACGCGCCCACGCAAGCGGCCGTCGGCGGCCACGTCCTTCGCGTGTTCGCGGTTCGCGTCGTTCTGCCGCAACACTCCGGCCACGGCTGCCGAGAGGGGGGCACGCCTCGAAAGGAGCCTCCGTGCATCCCCTCCTCCCTGTCCTCGCCCTCCAGGCACTTCGCAACTTTCGCTCCCGGCGCTCGCTCGCCGCCGGCGGCGCACCCGAACCCCGCGTGGCCCACGGTCACCGCGTCCCCGGCGCGCTCCGCCTCGGCGCCTACGCGGCGGTCGCCGCGCTCGCCCTCGGGGCGATCGGCGCGCGCGCGGCCCACGCCGAGGCCGGCGGCGCCGCGCTCTCGCTCGGTCGTGAGCTCGGCGCGCTCGCGGCGGAGCGAGGCGACCCCGGCGGCGCGACGGTGAGGCTCAACGGCCAGGCCTTCCACGTCGCGGAGAGCGCGACCTCGCGCACCGTCCACGAGGCGCTCGACACGGTGGAGCGCGCCTGCCGCGAGCGCCCCGGCGCGCTCTCCGACCTGTTCGCCGCGGTGCCCGCCCGTGGCACCGCGGGCGGCCTCCCGTACGAGCTGCCCGCCTCGTTCACCCGCGGGATCGTGCGCAACGAGACCGAGCGCGAGGGCGTGGTGGTGTGCCTCGTGGACGGCGCGCGACGCCCGCTCCCGTCCGCGCTGAAGGCGTTCGCGGCGTCTCAGGACCTCGGCGACCTCGGCCGCGTGCGCTACGTCTACGCGCGGCGCGCGACCGACGGCGCGACGACCGCGCTCACGCTCGCGTGGACCGACGCGCACTTCGACCTGAAGAAGATCGGCGCAGGCGGCGAGGACGACGGCTCCGAAGGGCGCGCGCCTCGCCCACCCGGCGCGCGGCGCTGGCTCGTCGCCGAGGTCGACGGCACGCCTCACGCGACCCGCTTCTACGACACGCGCGCGCCCGTCGCCGACGTCACCGCGCACTACGACCGCGCCCTCCAAGACGCGGGCTTCCAGCGCTTCACCCCGGGGGCCCGCGAGCAGGTGCTGCGCGCTTACTTTCGCGCCGATCTGCACGTGTTGGTCGCGGTGAGGCGCGAGGGGGAGCGCACGGTCTTCGCGGTCACGGAGACGACGCCGCCCCGCGGCGCGGCAGCGTTCCACGCGAACGGGAAGGTCGTCGCGGACGCGAACGGGGAGGTGCAGCCGTGAGCCGCGCCCCCGTGCGCGCGGCCTTCGTCGCGGCCTTCGTAGGCACGCTCTGGGCGTCGCTCGCCTCCGAGCGCGGCGGCCTGCCGGAGGCCGAGGCCAGCGTGAGCTGCGCGCCGAAGTGTGAGCAGTACTTCGCCGCGTGCGTGAAGCAGGCCACCGAGAGGGCCAAGGTCAAGTCATGCCTCCAGTGCTGCAAGGAGACGGAAGAGCGCGCGATCGCGAACGCCGGCGCGCCGTCGGACGCCGAGGAGCTCGCGTCGCTCGAGGAGCTCAAGTTCTCGCGCTGCGTGACCGACCTCGACTCGACGATGCACGCGGAGTGGTTCTGGAACGGCTTCCCACGCACGGCGCGCGAGGCGGCCAGCTACGCCCCGGCCGTGAAGCCCGGCTCGGTGGGCGAGGCGCTCCAGAAAAAATACGGCAAGCCCTCCGCGCCGAGGCCGGGCGAGGCGCCCGCGCGCGTCGACGCGTCGGCCTGCACGAAGGGCTGCGCGCACCGCCCCCAAGAGGCGATCGCGCGCTGCACGGTCGGCCTCACGGCGTGCCGCAGGGCGTGCGCGCCGGCCGGCACCTCGTGCCCAAAGAGCTAGCGCAACCATTCGGAATCATGACACTTTTAGGCACCATGGGGGCCGGTGGCGTCGAACACCTTGCGCACGAGCTGGAGGCCGGCGGTCGACTCGCCGCGCGCCAGCCGCCAGACCTCGTCGAGCACCGCGCGGTTCACCGGGGTGGGCACCCCGTGACGCTCGCCGAGCGCGACGACCTCGCCGTTCAGGAAGTCGACCGCGGGGGCGCGACCTCGCTCGATCGCTTGGAGCATCGAGCTGCGCATTCGCCGGTAGCGGAACCCCACAGCGAGCAGCAGCCCGTGCTTCGCGAAGAGCCCGCTCGATCCGACGGCCTCGCGCTCCTCGGGGGTGAGCGCGATCCACTCGAGGTCGATCGTGCCCGACACCTTCTCGAGCGCGACGCCCTCACGGCGCGCGACCTCCACGGTCTCGGTCATGATCTCGAGGGCGAGGCGGCGGATGAAGCGGTGCTGCATGAGCGGGCCGAGGCGCTCGCCCGCGAGCGTGCCGATCGACGAGATGGCGCAGTTGATGGCGAGCTTGCTGAAGCGCTTGCCCCGAAGGTTCTGCGTCACCTCCACCGGGCCGATGGCCTCGAGCGCCTGGGCGAGGTCGCGCCCGTCGGCGTCGAGCGGGCGCCCGTCGTAGCGCCCGATCGTGAAGCCCCCGTTCGCGGTGCGATCGTACACGCCGGGCTCGGGCATCGCGCCACCCCACGCGACGACCGCGCCGTACACGCGGTCGCGGCCGCCCTCGCCGAGCACGGCCTCGACGCGCGGCTCGCAGAGGCCGTTCTGCAGGCACACCATCTTGCCGCTGGGGGCGAGCGCGCCCATCGCCTGACGCGCGGCCTCCTCGACCTGCGGGGGCTGCACCGCGAGGATGACGAAGTCGAACGGGCCCTCCGGCACGCTCCGCGCGATGACGCCAGGCACGGCGCGCTCGACGTCGTCGCCGCGGACGCGAAAGCCCGAGGCCGCCACCGCCGAAGCGATCGCGTCGTTGGTCGTCACGCACACGACGTCTTGCCCGGTCTCGAGGAGGTGGGCCGTCACGAGCCCTCCGAGGCCGCCGGCGCCCATCACGAGGAAGCGTGGTCCGCTCATCGTCGCGATACTACGCCAAGTCCGCGCGAACTTCGCCGCGGCGCGCGCGAAGCCGCTCGACACGCGCGGCGACCCCTGGTTGCCTCGCCTCATGGCGCTCGTTGGCATCCTGGGAAAGCCGTACGTCGACCTCGCTCCGTTCGTCGATCAGGCCGCGCTCGCGGCGCTCGACCTCGAGGTGTGCCTCGGCCTCGCGCGCGTCTCGACCTTCGTGACCGGAGGGAGCCACAAGAGCATGGGCATCGTGCCCGCGCACCTCGCCGACGACCCGTACGTCGACTACGGGCAAGCGATCGCCGCGATGAGCCGGGACGAGTTCATCCTCTTCGCGTCGCTCTCCGACACCCCACACCTGCTCGACCCCGACGAACGTGCAGACTACACCTTCGGCGAAGAGCGCGACTTTCCCCTGAGCCGGCGACAGGCCCGCTACCTCGAGTTCCGTTACGGCGTGTACTTTCCGTGGTCCACCTACCTCGAGCTCATGCCCGGCGGCACCTGGGACGAGGCGGCGCTCCCTGAAGGCAAGGCCTTCACGCGCGACGCGCTCGTGTACTTTCCACGCACCGTCGCGCTCGTACGCGCGCTGCCGCTCGCCTCGATCGGGAGCGTGAAGGTGCTCGGGCTCTCGGCGAACCAGCACGGCACGGTGCACCGCGATCGCGACCCCGCGGCGGGCCGCGCGCCCGACACGTTCGTCATGCTGTCGCCCATGTCGTGCGCCCGCGGCGGCCGCGGCAAGCGGCTCTTCCTGTGGGACGACGAGGAGCAGACCGAGCGCGTGGTCGAGAGCAGCGCCTACTGGTTCAACGACGCCGACTACCACGGCGTGCTGCCCGACCCGTACTTCCGCTACTCGCTCCGCGTGGACGGCGCCTTCACCCCCGAGCTGCGCGAGGAGCTCGGCCTGCCGAGGTGACGCACGCGCCGTAGAAAGTGCAGTGAGGCGCCTTGCGACGCCATACGACCGTGCACATTCTGGGCGGCGAGGAAGAGACGCGACGGAGCCGGCGCGCGCCAATACGGGGGCGCGCGGGCACCTCGGTCGAACCCACCAAGCACCGTCAGGAGGGCCCCATGAGCCTCGTACGCCGTGATCCGTTTCAAGAGCTGGAAGAGATGAGCACCCGACTGAACCGCTTCTTCGGCGCGCCCACGCAGCGCCCGTCCGACGCCAAAGACGCCATGACGGCGTTCGACTGGGCGCCCACGGTCGACGTCGCCGAGAGCGCCGACGAGTTCCACATCAAGGCCGACCTCGCCGGCGTCCCGAAGGAGAACGTGAAGGTCTCGGTCCACGCTGGCGTCCTCCGCATCGAGGGCGAGCGCCGGCAGGAGAAGGAGGAGAAGGGCAAGCGCTGGCACCGCGTCGAGCGCGCCTACGGCAGCTTCCTCCGCACCTTCACGCTGCCCGAGAACGTCGACGACGGGCGCGTCTCGGCCGAGTTCAAAGACGGCCTCCTGAACGTGCGCATCCCGAAGGCCGAGAAGGCCAAGCCGAAGGCGATCGACATCAAGGTCGGCTGAGCCGCCTCGCCACCTGGTCGCAGCTCGACTCGGGCGGTCCCCGCCCGGGTCGGGCCTCGGCGCGCGAGCCTGCAATTGCCGAGACGGCCGGGCGCGGGCTCGCTACTATCGAGCTGCATGGACACGGCCTCGCTCTACCGCCTCGGAGTGTGCTTCGCGCTCGCGGTCTTCCTGCTGGTGGTGCTGGAGATGTCGCTCCGGTTTTTCAGCAAGTCGCCGTCGCTCCGCCAGAACGAGAAGGCGCACAACCCGGCCAGCTCCCTCGTGCACGCGGCCGACGTCGTGGCGACGCTGCTCATCGCCTCGACGGTGGCAGGCGGGCTCGACAGCGACTCGGTGGGGAAAGACCTCCTGCACGCGAGCCTCCAGGGCGTCGCCGCGGAGCTGCTCTTCGTCGTGTGCTCGCGCGCCCAGGTGCGCTTCTTCGTCGCGGCCAAGCTCGGCGGTGAGATCGAGCGCGGCAACGTCGCGGCGGGCGCAGCGGCCGCCGGCCACTCGCTGGCCACGGGCATCCTCGCGACCACCGCGGTGGGCTCCGAGACCGCGCGCGACGTGGGGATTTCGCTCGTATTTTTCGTACTGGGGCAGGTCGCCCTGCTCGGGCTCGTGGCGCTCTTCCGCGCGCTCACCGTGTACGACGACGCCGAGGAGATCCTCGGCGAGAACGTCGCCGCCGGCCTCAGCTACGCGGGCATCGCCGTCGCCATCTCGCTGCTCGTCGCCCGCGCGACGGAGGGCGACTTCACGACATGGACCCAGTCGCTGGGCGCGTTCGCCCAAGTGCTCGCGTACGCGCCGCTGCTGTACCTCGTGCGGCAGTTCGTGGTGGGCAGCGTCGTCCTCGGCAACCGGCCGACCCTGCGCGGCGGGCCGCTCGATCGCGGCATCGCGGCGCGGAGCGTGGGCCTGGCCTCGCTGGAGGCCGCCACCTACCTCGGCGCGGCGCTCATCGTGGTGCGCCTGCCGTGATCGCGCGAACCACCCCGGTCACCCCGGTCACCTCGGTCGCCCCGGCCAGCGCGCCGCCGTCGCTGCCCGAGCGGCTCCTCGACGGCGGCCTCATCGGCGACCCGTACTTCGACGGCGAGCCGCGCTTCCGCGACGGCACGCTGGTCGTCGACGATCGCGACTACGACGCCATGTGCCGAGCGGCCGAGGCGGTGGTGCGGGTGCACGACGAGGCGGTGAGGCTCGTCGCCGACGACGAGTCGCTGCTCGACACGTTCTTCGAGCTAACCCCTTGCCAGAAGCTGCTCTGGCACGAGAGCGCGGCCTCCTGGCACGGCTACGCGCGCGCCGACATCTTCGACACGCCGAGCGGCTTCGTCGCGTGCGAGCTCAACTCGGACACCCCCACCGGCCACGCGGAGACCCTCGCGCTCGCGGCCGTCGCCCGCGAAGAGCACGCGGGCGAGCTCGCAAGCGGCGCGCTCCACGATCCCAACGCGGGCCTCGCCACGGCCACGCTCGACATGCTCGAGGCCTACGTCCAGCGCCGCCTAGGCGCCGACGCAGAGCGCACCGCCGGAATCATCTACCCTACGGATCTTACAGAAGATTTGCCACTCGTCCGGCTCCTCGAGGGCTGGCTCGGGGCGCGCGGGTACCGGGTCGCGTCGGGCGCACCGCAGAACCTCACGACCGCGCCTGACGGCCGGGCCGCGCTCTTCGGCGAACCCTGCTCGCTCCTCGTGCGGCACTACAAGACCGACTGGTGGGGCGAGCGGTTCCCCGTGTGGATGGGCGACGCGCCGTTCGACGCGCCGCTCCCGCTCGCGGGCCCGCTCGAGGTGCTCGCGCGCGCGGAGCTCGGAGGTCACTCGGTGGTCGTGAACCCGTTCGGCGCGGTGCTCACCCAGAACAAGCGCATGCTCGCGTTCCTGTGGGAGCACCTCGATCGCCTCTCCGAGGAGGGGCAGGCGACCGTGCGCGCCCACATCCCCGAGACTCTCCGGCTCGAGTCGGTGCACCCCGCGCTGTTGTCCGTCGAGCGCGAGTCATGGGTGTTGAAGAGCGACTACGGCTGCGAAGGCGACGAGGTGGTCGCCGGGTGGGAGCTCTCTCAGGCAGACTGGGACCGCGCCCTCGGGCTCGCGCAGGCGGGGCGCTGGGTGGTGCAGCGCCGGTTCCATCCTCGATCGCAGCCGGCGCCACCGCGGGCGCCTCGCGCCGTGGGGGTCGCCGGCGAGGCGGTCAACTACGGCGTGTACGTGGTCGCCGGCGCCGCCGCGGGGCTCTACGCGCGCGTGCACGTCGGCGCGACCGACCGCGCCGCGCAGAGCGTGGCCGTGCTCGTTCGGAGGGCGCCATGAACCGCCCAGTGAGCCCCGCGGGGGCGAACCTAGGTCGATGCCGGCCCCGAGCCGAAGGCGAGGTGTCGGCATGAACCCGGCGGGCGGTCCCCCGCGCGGTCCGGCCGCGCCGGCGGGCCAGGCGCCGGCCGGCAAGGCGCCGTTCGCGCTCGTGGCGCGCTTCGACTCGGCGAACTATGTCGGGGCGCGCTGGTGGCACGAGGGGCTCGAGCGCGAGCTCGACGGGGTCGCGCGCAGGAAGGCGCTGCTCGGCATCCTGGCGCTTGGCGTGGGCATCGCCGGGGTCGGCGCCGCGGTGGCGAGCGTGAGCCGCTCGTCGGGGATCGACTCGGACGCCCTCGACGCGCAGAAGAGCTTCGGTTGGAACCTGGGCGCCGAGAGCGACCCGCTCGACTACCAGGCCGCGGCCCTCACCGAGGTCTGCCCCGATGACGTCCAGCGCACGCTCGCCACGCGGCTCAAGCCGACCGTCGCCGCGCACCTGCCCCACTACCGAGGCACGCTCTTTCATGCGCTCGCGGCGACCCCTACGACCAACGGCCTCATCGACACCGGCAAGGTGCTGCGCGAGCAGATGCGCCCCGTGTCGAACACCGAGACCCGCCTCGCGTTCGACAAGGGGCGCGCGTTCGCCTCGCTGTTCGACGACGGCGCGGCGGCCGCCACGACGCCGGCCGCGCCCGCCTCGGGTACCCCGCGCGACGCCCGTCGGGCCGACGCTGGGGCAGCGGTCCTGCCCCTCGCGCCCGTCCCGACGGCCGCGCCAGCCTCTGCGCCGTCCGCGGCCGCGCGCGCCAAGGTGGCACACAAGGTCGTGGTCGTCGATCTCCCGGGGCCTCTCGCCGTCGCGTTCGCCGCGGGCGTCGCGTCCCTGTTCGATCCCGTGTTCGCGTTTGATGGCTGGCCGCACCCGCGGGGCGTCGTGCCCTCGCACGTGACCCTCGGCTCCGCGCTGTACTACGCGTCGCTCTTCGAGAAGCTCGCGGACACCCGCGCGCCGGACGCGCCGCCGGTCTTCGTCCTCGACCGCGCACGCTTGGCGCCCTACGACGACGAGTCCGACAGGTTCGACAACCGGTACCTGGCGGTCCTGCCTTCGGCGCAGGCGCTGCGCGCGCTCGGCGCCGAGCAGGTGCTCTACGTCAGCGCGCAGGGCGACGCCGAACCCGATGATCTCAATGATGATTTCGTCGAGTATAAGAAGGCGGGCCTCGAGCTTCGCATGGTCGCGATGTCCGACTTCACGGTAGACCCGGCCGGCACACAGCCCGCGGTCGCCGTCGGCCCGCGCGGCGCGTCGGGCAGCTACGAGGCGAACCCCAACGTTTACTACGGCGGCTCGCGCGGCTCGCACTACTGGTTCTGGCACACGTACGGGTGGGGTACGCCTCGCGTGGGCGCTGTGCGCCCGATGTTCCCGCCCGCGCGCCCGCCGTACGTGCCCGTCTCGCGCAGCACGCCGTTCTCGCGCCTCGGCTCCACGCGCTCGCGGCCCACCTCGTTCGGGAGGGTCACGGTCTTCAAGCCGTCGAGCGGCCGCTCCGGCGGCTACTCCAGCTCCGGCTCCTGGGGTCGCGGCGGCTGGGGGAGCGGCTCGTGAAGGTCTCGCTCTTCGCCCTCCAGGTGTTCCTCCCCCTCCCCGCGGCGGACTCGCTCCGCCACGATCTGGTCGAGACCGTGCGTCGCATGCCCGACCAGAGCGGGTTCGCCGCAAAGAACGACGCCTACGCGCACATCACCCGGCTCCTCCACGCCCACGTCGGCGGCTTCACCTTCGGCGTGTGGGACTACTTCGAGGACAACGACGTCGCCAAGCGAGAGTGGCAGCAGTGGTGCGAGGGCACCGAGGCCGACGCCCGCGATGCGCCCGCGCCCGATCCCTACCGCGCCGGGGCGGCGCAAATGTTCGTCACGCTCCTGCTGCTCATGGCGCATGGAAAGGCCGCCGACCGCATGATGTGCGAGGCCTGCCGCATGCCCGAAGGCACCGAGTGGACCCGACAGACCTTCGGTCGCCTGCTGGCCGTGCTGCCGCAGCTCAATTTCGCCACCGTGTCGTCCGACGCGATCTATGTGAGGCCGGGCGTGATGGGCGGCGGCGTCACCGCGGCGGAGCTCGGCGAAGAGCACTACCAGTACCTGCGCAAGCTCACCTGAGGCGGCGTGAGGCCCAGCGACTGCCGACTGACTGTCGACTCCCGGGGGCGCCCGGACGGCCCGCGCTGAGGCGGACGCCCGCGTCGATCCCGCCTCGCCCCGAGGCTCTGCGGGAGAGAGAGCGAGACGTTTGGGAGACTTTGCGAACCGAAACCAACTTGCCTCTCCCGCCGGAATGAGCTTTTTATGCGCAGTGACCTCTGAAGCGCCGAACCGATTCCCCGACGCCGCCCCGGAGCCCAGCAGGCCTGCCTACCGCGATCTGCTCTCGCTCGGCGAGCGCACCCTCACAGCCGTCGAGCGCGCCCAAATCCGCTTCGTCCGGCGCACATTCGAGCGCCCGTGGATGAGCGACCTCGCCTCTGCGCACCAGCGCATCCTGGGCGCGAGCTGGGTGCAGCTTACAACCTACAACCTCACCGAGGTCTACGGGCTCGACCGCTTCCCTCGCCTCACGCCCAGCGACAGCGTCATCCTGGTCTCGAACCACCGCAGCTTCTTCGACATGTACGTGCTGTCGTGCATGCTCATCAAGCGGCTGCACATGAAGAAGCGCCTCGTGTTCCCCGTGCGCTCGAAGTTCTTCTACGACTCGCCCGCGGGCCTGCTCGTGAACGGCGTGATGAGCGCGTTCGCGATGTACCCGCCCATCTTCCGCGAGCGCTCGCGCGCCGCGCTGAACATCGCGAGCCTCGACGAGACCATCCGCCTGCTCCGTCGCGGCGGCGTATTCCTGGGCATGCACCCTGAGGGCAAGCGAAACCAGGGCGATCCCTACGAGTTTCTCCCGGCCCAGCGCGGCGTGGGTCGTATCCTCCACGAGTGCCCGAACGCCAAGGTCGTGCCCGTCTTCATCAACGGCCTCGGCAACGGCTTCTTCCAGCAGATCCGCGACAACTTCAACGGCCACGGCGAGCGCGTCATCGCCGTGTTCGGCGAGCCCATCGACTTCGGCGCGGCGCTCAAGCGCCCCGGCTCTCCGAAGCTCCACAAAGAGCTGAGCGACATCTCGATGGAGCACGTCCGGCGGCTCTCCGTCGAGGAGCGCACCTACCGCTCGATGCCACACCGCGACTCGCGCGGATAGCGCTTCGGCGGAGCGGGGCCCCTGGTCGACTACGGCGGCACCTACGACGAGTTCCTCGAGCGTGCCGCGCTCAGAACCACGCCTCCCAGCGGCCCGCAAAGCGGGCCAGATGGCAGGTGCCCGTGACGCGTGGTGCGTCGCCGCCGAAGGGCTCGATCTGGTGCAGCCGGTAGCTCTCGAAGAACACCGCGTCGCCCGGCGCGTACCCCACACGGTCAGGCTCGGCGAGCTCGGCCAGCGAGGGATCGTCGTGACCGCCGTACGGCGCGTCCCAGAGCCGCAGGCCGCCGCCCGAGGCGACCCGAGAGAGCGCCACGACGAGGGTGTAGGCCGGCAGCCCGGCGAGCGCGTAGGGCGTGGGCAGGCCCTCGGTGTCCGAGTGAACCTCGCCGCCCTCGCGGGCGCACTCGCCCCCAGGCTCGAAGACGTGCACGCCGGGGCCGGCGTACCCGCGCCGAGGAGACGGCGTCACCCCGAGGAGCGCTCCGGCCAGGGTCATCAGCGCGCGCTGAAACCCCGGGATGTGGCGCCTCACCCGCGCATCGGACGCCGCCGCGGTCTCGAAGTAGCGCCGGGCGAGGCCCTCCTCGAGGTGCGTGTACCAGGCGTTTCCAAGGCTCGCTTGGGTCCCAAACGCATACGTGTAGTCTGCACGCGCTTCGAGCGCGCGGCGCGCCCACGCCGCCGCGCGGTCCGGCGCGAGGGCCCCCGCGATGTGGACGGCGAGGCTGCGATCGACGAGCGCGCGGCGCTCGGCCCGCGGGACCCGCAGGTAGGCTTCCAGGGACGCGTACTCGCGCACCCCGCCGACAGGCTCGCGCTCGCGCGAATCGCTCACGACGCCCCCGAGCGCGGCGGTGTCACAGCGCCGAGAGGCGGGTCATGAGGCGGCCGCAGAGATCGCTCTGGGGGTTCTTCTCGCGCTCGAGGCGCAACCCCTCGCGGATCAACGTGGTCGCGGTGTCGGGATCGCCGAGGAGCACGTGGCAGACGCCGAGCATCTCGTAATCCTCGGCCGCGTGGGTCTCCGCGACGAGGCGGTCGATCGGGCTCCGCGCGGCGGAGATGGCCGAGAGCAAGCTCGCGCTCGGCGCACCGCTGCGCTTGGCGAGGACGAGCAGCTTGAAGGCCTGCCGCCGATCCTCGGGCCGCTGGGCGTCGATGATGGGGCTCGCGAAGAGGGCCGCGAACGCGTGATTCGCTGCGTCGAGGTCGCCACCCCGCGTGAGACCCACGATGCGCTTCACCTCGGCCACGAACGCCTCTTTGCTCATTGGACTAGCCTACACGAAGCGTGTCACGACGGGGAGCGTCCGCCCTCGCGCGAGGCGCCGCCGGGACCGGGCGAGCCGCGCACCGCCTGGTGGAGCGCCGCGAGCGCGGGCGCGAGGCGCCGCTCGTGCGCCGCGAGCGTGGCGAAGTAGCGCGCCGGGGTGAGCCCCGCGTCGGGCAGGAGCCGCTCGACGAGATCGATGGCGTCGGCGCGGCGCGCGAGCTCGGACCCGCCCACGACGCGGGTGATCTCGACGATCGAGGCGAGCATCACGTGCACGGCCTCGGCGTCGGAGGAGGCCTGCGCGCCGACCACCGAGAGGTGGCTCGCGTCGTGATCCTGCGCCAGGGGGAACCAGCGGCAGAACCTGCGCGCCAGCGCCGCGCTGTCTCTCTGCAGAGACTCGATCCGCGCGCGCTCGCCCTCGGTGAGCGACGTGTGGGCCTCGAGGCCCACCTCACGGAGCGCCTCGCGCTCGTGATCCATGCGCTCGAGCGCGTCGAGGTCGCGCTCGCGGGCGAGGTCCTCCAGTTCCGCGACGAGCGCGCCCGCGCGCGCCTCGAGCGTGACCGCCGCCCGGTGGGAGCTCCACGCCTCGGCGGGCGCGTGGAGGGGCAGCCCCGCGTCGAGCTCGCCGGAGGCCATGTCGGCGAGGAGCGCGTCGTCCACGTAGTGATAGAAGGCGCGCTCCCCGCGGGCGCGCTGCCTCGCGACCAGCCCGCGGAGCGCCGGGTTCTCGGTGCCGAGGGCGACGACGCTGACGCCGATCGGCAGGTCCCCGCCCGCGCCCTCCCGCGCCGCGAGCACGGTGGCCTCGTCGACCGCCGCCTCGCCGTCTGTGACGAGGACCACCTGCGCGCGGGCGAGCTCCTTGTCGTCGCCCCTCGCCGCGGCGACGAGCTCGAACGCGGCGACCAGCGCGCGCTGGATGTCGGTCCCGCCTACACGCACCGTGGAGATGACCTGGGTGATGGCCTGGTCGACCCCCTTCGCCGAGTCGACGCGCGAGATCGCCCCGACCTCGTCGGTGAAGTACCCATAGAACAGGGCCGTGCGCACGTCGCGCGCGTGCTCGAGCCGGCGGCGCATGGTGGCGAGCTCCGCGACCAGCATCGCGTCGCGCACGCGCGCGCGGGGCCCGAGCATGCTTCCGGAGCCGTCGAGGAGGAACACCCGCACCTCCGACGTCATCACGATCTGCGTGGAGCGGTGGACCTCCTCGAGCACGTAGCGCCGCGCGAGCAGCCTCCCCGTCGCGAGTTGGAGCACGAGCGTGCGCGGGTCCTCGATCAGCGCGTCGGGCAGGTCCTCGACCGACTCGGCCGCGACCAGCGCGAGCGCCGGCGCGGGGAACGGCACGCGGCGCGTCGTCCGGCGCTCCCTGGTGACCCGCACGGGCGAGAGGGTCCCCCCGAGGTCGAAGGCGCCGTCCACGGCGAGAGAGGCGGCGAGCGTCTGCTCGTGCGCGCTGCCCCCCACGTACGCGACCTCCTGCGCGTGCGCGCGTGCGTCCTCCGCCTTGGCGATGGCGGCCGCGGCGTAGGCCGCCTTCACGCGCGCGCACACGTCGGCGCCGAGCGCCTGCTCGGCCGAGCGCACCACGGACTCGGCGCGCGCGGCCTCGGTGAGCGCGCGGACATCGCCGAAGAGCGCGTGGACCCCGCGCCGAGAGATGCGCCTCATCGCGGTGTCACCCGACGAGCGCGCGACGTGGTCGATCGCCGCCATCACGGCGACGAGCCGCTCCTCCTCGCCGCGCGTCACGGCCGTGCGCGCCTGGTGCGGGAGGCCCACGTGGAAGTCGACGCCTGCGGCCTCGAGGCGGTCGAGCCGCGTGATCTCCGCCGTGATCGCCCGCGCACGTAGGCTCACGCCCTCGGCCTCGAGCGCGAGGGCCGCCGAGGCGTCGAGCAGCACCTGCCGCGCCGCCTCGAACAGGCGGCGGCGCCGCGACAGCACGTCGCGCTCGAGGCGCGCCGCGGTGAGCAGGTGGTCGACGGCCGCGAGCTCGAGCTCGACGACCCGTTCGGCCCGGCTCGCCTGGGCGGCCTCGGCGGGCTCGGGCGCCTCCCCCGCCTCCGGGGTCCTCCGCCCGAGCGGCGGCTGGAGCGCGAGGTGCTGCGCGACCGCCACGGCGTCCGAGAGCTCGTGGCGCTCCTCCTCGTCGATCGGCTCGAGCGCGCCCTCGGCCCGCACCAGCAGCTCGAAGGAGCGACGGAGCCACGCCGCGTGCGCGACGGGCTGGCGACGCCTCACGGCCGCGAGGCGCTCGACGTTCGTGGTGTTGTCGGAGAGCTCGCGCACCGCGGCGTCGAGCAGCGGGCCGAGCCGAGCGCGCGCCTCGCCGAGCGTGGGGTCGTCTTTCGCCGAGAACCCCACGACCAGGCTCATCATGGCGCTCGAGGAGAGGCGCACCTTCCACCCCAGGGCCTCAAAGACGGGCGCCGCGATGCGGTAAAGCGTCGACACATCATCGTATTTCGACACACGCTCGATGCGCTGCTCGAGCTCGCGGAGCGCGGCCCTCACGGCGCGAGGACGTCCTTCCAGCCCAGATCGGCGCGGGCGACGCGGAGGCTCTGCAGCGCCTGGCTCGAGGCGACCTCGAGCTCGTCGATCCGCGCCCGCAGCGCCGCGGCCTCGGCGCTCGCCTCCGGGAAGACCTCGCCCACCACGCGCGCCTCGAGGGAGAAGCGCAAGAGCGCGCCCTCGTCCCGCGTGACATGGAAGAACTGTGACGACCCGAGGCGGTCGATGGCCTCGCCCACGGGCGCGAGCTCGCCCTTCTCGAGGGCTCGCGCGGCGACCTCTCGCAGGGGCCGCCAGAAGGCCTCGAGCTGGTCTATGGCCCGCGCGATCCGCTCGAGATCGAGGCGCCCCATCATGCCGCGGAGCTCGCCTGGCAGTGCGAAGGAGGCCCGCGTGAGCTCGGCGAGCGCCGCGTCGGGCGGGCTCGCCGGTGCGATACGCGGCTCCTTGATACGGGAGGCGGCCTCCACCATGGTGTACGCGAGCGACACGCGCTGCTCGGCCGCCCGCAGGGCCCGGTAGCCGCCCACGTCCGCGGTAGGGGTGACGGCGCGGGGTCGCTTGCGCTCGCGCTTGACGAGCGAAGCCGCGGCCATCTCGAGCAGCTCCTGGGTGAGCAGCACGTTCGCGAGCCCGCCGCGCTCGAGCTCCTCGCAGAGGTCACCGATCTGGTCGACGAGCTCCATGCGATCGGCCGCGTCGAGGCGCTCGAACGCGGCCGTGAGCAGGGGCTTCACGCGGGGGCCCACGACGCGCGCCTTCAGGCGGCCGCGCGCGGCCCCGACGGCGACGAGTCGCTCGCCGAGCAGGTCGATGCGCGCGAGCGTGGGGCCGAGGGCCGCGAGGATGGCGCCGAGCTTCGCCGCCGAGAGGCGCCCGAGCGCGTCGGAGATCGCGTCACGGAAGGCGGTGTCCATGATCTCGCAGACCTCGTCCTCGACCCGGGCGAGGGCGCGTTCGCGGGCGGCGGCGGCGACCCCGGAGTCCACGCCGTCGGCCCCGAGGCGCTCGAGTCGAGCGCGCGCATCTGCGAGCGCCTCGAGCTCGCAGAGCACCTGGTCGGCCTGGGCGGCGTAGTCCTTCAGGGTGGCGTCTACAGGCATCGAGGCGTCCAGCCTCGCGCCGACCTTCAGGGTCGACAGCGCGGCCGCCTCGTCGAGCAGCGAGATCGCCCGACCCCGGAGCCAGCGGCCGATGGGGCGCGCGGTGCCGGCAGACTTCTCGAGGCCGTCCGCGAGCTCGGCGAGCGCCGCCGCCACGTCCCGCGCTTCCTGGCCCGGCGCGCCGAGGCCGGGCCCAGCCCCCGCCAAGAGCCCCCCTCGGACGGCCCGCTCCGAGAGCGACGCCACGGTCTCATCGAGCAGCGCGCGCGCCTGATCGGCGCCCGGCGCCCCGCTCTCGACCGCCGAGGCGATCTGGGCCGTGGTCTCGAGGAGCGCCTTCGTGTCGCCCGCGGGCTTGGCCTTCTCGACCGCCCTCGCCAGCACCGACACGTCGGGTCCCTTCGGCGCCTTCTTCTGCGATTTCTTCGGTTTGGGTAGCCTCGCGAGCGCGCGATCGAAGATCTCGCGCTCGGTCCGCATGATCGAGAGCTGCCGCCGCTCGCGCGCGTCGGTCTCGCGCGACAGGAGGCTCGCCAGGTGCTCCGGCGGCGGGCCCGAGAGCAACATGCTGAGGCGCAGCCGCTCGAAGTCCTCGATGGTCACCTCCAACGGGCGCTCCGTGCCGCGGATTCGGTCGAGCACGCAAGCCGCGCGTAGCACCTTGCCGAGCCGCACGGCGGTGCGCGTCGAGAGGTAGCGCGTGGGGATGAAGGTCGGATCGGCGCGCGTCGCCGCGGCCAAGTCGGTCTCGACGAAGGTCATGAGCTGCTCGAGCGAGTCGCACAGCGCGTCGTCCATCCCGACCTTCTCGGTGACGCTCTGGAGCACGTCGAGGTCCTGGATCGTGAGCACGCTCTTCCAACCGAGCGAGCGCGCGCCCCCGAGCTGCGAGCGGAGCACGCGCCCCATCGACGTGGGCGCCCCGAACCCCTTCGGGACGAACGCCACGAACGCGATGCGGTCGACGAACGCGAGGAGCGTGTCGCGCGAGCTCTCGAGCACCTCCGCGAGGTAGCGGTTCGTGGTCATGAGCGCGCACTCGATGATGCCCGAGGTGACCTTGGTGCCCTGCTTGAGCTCCCGCTCGTTGAGGACGTTCAGCGTCGTGCGCAGGAGCATGTCGCGCCCGTCCAGCACCTCGTCGAGGAACGCGTGCACGGCGCCGAGCATGCCCTGGTCGGTGAAGTGCTCCGTGCGCCCCGTGGCCATCAGGGTCTTGAAGTCGATGGGCCCGATGAGGTCGGTCTGGACCGTGCTTTCGGTGAACTGCCTCGCGAAGAGGCTCGGCTTGCCCGTGGTCTCGTCCAGGATGCGGCCCAAGACGGCGGTGGCGACGCCGCTCTTGGCCGTCCCCGGCGGGCCCGTCATGAGCACGTGCTCGCGTGCGAGCAGGGCGAGAGAGATCTGTGTCAGCAGGTCGTCGCGCTCGACGAACGCGCGCGACAACTCGGCGAAGAAGTCGCGAAAGCGGCTCGCGGCGACATCGAACGAAGTCGCCGCCGGACCGCGCGGGCTCCCGAGCGCGATCGTGGTCGCGCTGGGGGGGGAACGCATGGATGGGTGAGTCACCCCACGAGCCTACCTGATGCGCAGCCTCGGCGAAGCGGGCTACGCGCCGGGGCCGGTCGGAGATCTCTCGCCGCTCGCGCTCCCCCCGTTGGGCGGGCCGTGCTTCCGCCGGGGCGGGCGCTATGGAGCGCTCTTCAGCTCAGGTGGAGCCGCCGCTGCCGATGTACTTCTTCGGGTCCTTCTTGAACTTCTGGTCGCAGCCTGAGCAGCAGAAATAATAGGTCTTCCCTTCGTGCTCGACCTTGGGCGACGCGTCGGTGACCGTGAACTCCTCCTTGGAGACGAGGCAGTACGACTTGTCCCCTACCTTGGCCTCGCCCGGGGCCTTCGTGCCGGGGGAGAGCACGGGGGCGGCGGCGGCGGCGGGCGCAGCGGCGGGCGCGGCGGGAGGGGGCGGCGGCGTGCCGCCACAGGCGAGCGAGAGTGACGCGGCGGCCACGGCGACGACGGCGAGGAGCTTCTTCACGGGGTTCCTTTCGGTAGGCGCTTGTTTGTACAGCGCATTTGCTCGAACGCCTGGTTACTACTCCTCCCCTCGACCGGCGCGCAAGCGACCTCAGCAGGCGCGGTGGCCGGGAGCCGGGAAGATCTTTCCGGGGTTCAGCAGGCCGCGGGGATCGAACACCGACTTGAGGTCGCGCTGCAGGCGGATGAGCCCGGGCGACTGCTCGAGCGCGAGGTAGGGCGCCTTCGCGATGCCGATGCCGTGCTCGCCCGAGAGGGTGCCCCCGAGCGCGACCGTGGTGCGCATCAGCGCCTCGATCGCGCGCGCGACCGCCGGGCGCTCCTCGGGGGCGTCCCAGAGGAAGTTCACGTGCATGTTGCCGTCGCCCGCGTGCCCGTACGTGAGGTGGCGGACGCCGTGCTCGGCCGCGAGCTCGCGGGTCGCGACGAGGAGCTCCTCCAGGCGGCTCCGGGGCACCACCACGTCTTCGGAGAGCTTGTATTTTGCAAGTTTCCGCGTGGCGCCGGAGAGCGCCCGCCGCGCGGCCCAGAGTCGGTCACGCGACGCCTCGTCCTGGGCCACCTGCACCTCGAGGATCCCAGGCGACGCCGAGAGCTGCTCCCCGACGCGCTCGAACGCCTCCTCCGCGGCGGCGGGGTGCCCGTCGACCTCGCAGAGGAGCAGCGCCCCGGCGCGTGGGTCGATCGCGGCGCCGCTCGCGCGGAGCGCCACGAGGGTCTCGCGGTCCATGAGCTCGAGGCACCGCGGCACGTGGCCGACTCGCACGAGCCCGCTCACCGCGCGCGCGGCCGCGGTGACGTCGTCGAACAGCGCGAGCAGCGTGTGCACCGCGGGCGGCCTCCGCACGAGGCGGAGGGTCACCTCGGAGAACACCGCGAGGGTGCCCTCGCTCCCCACGAGGAGGGAGGTCACGTCGTACCCGGTGACGCCCTTCACAGTGCGACGCCCGGGGCGCAGCACCTCGCCGCCCATGAGGCACGCCTCGACCCCGAGCACGTAGTCCCGGGTGACGCCGTACTTGAAGGCCCGCGGGCCGCCCGCGTTCTCGGCCACGTTGCCGCCGATCATGCAGGTCTGCCACGAGCTCGGATCGGGCGGATAGAAGAGCCCCTCCGCTTCGCACGCCGCGTGGAGCTCGCCGGTGACGACCCCAGGCCCCACGACCGCGACGAGGTCGTCGCGGTCGATCTCCTTGATGTCCGCCAGGGCCGACGTGGCGAGGACGATGCCCCCGGCGACGGGGACGGCCCCGCCCGTGCGCCCGGTGCCGGCCGCGCGAGGCGTGACGGGGACGCCGAGGTCCTGCGCAATGGCGAGGCACGCGCGCACGTCGTCCGTGTTCGCCGCGTGCACCACCGCCGATGGGAGGCGCCCGGTGGCGTCGCTGTCGTCGCGCATGAAGCGCTCGCAGCCGTCGCGGGACGTGTCGACCTTCGAGTCGCCGAGCCGCGCGCCGAGCGCGACCTTCGCGCGCGTGAGGGCCGCCTCGGAGGGCAAGGCCACGTCGGGGAGCTCGAGGAGTACCTCCACTGCCATCGAAGCGCGAGCGTACCAGCTCGCCGGGCGCCGCGCGGGCCGGCGCAGCGCGCTCGCCGACGCCCTTGCTCAATCCCACCCCGTAGGGCATCTAACCCGACGTGATCTCCTTCGTCCGCTTCACCGGCACCGACTCCTACCTCACGAACGACGCCCTCGAGACCGCCGTCAACTGCGCGCTCGCGCTCGAGCGACCCCTGCTCGTGAAGGGAGAGCCCGGCACCGGCAAGACCCTACTGGCGGAGGCGGTCGCCAAGAGCCTCGGCCTGCCGCTGCTCCACTGGGCCGTGAAGTCGACGACGCGCGCGCAAGACGGCCTCTACGTCTACGACACCGTCCAGCGCTTGTATGATGCACGTTTCGGCGACGGCGACGTGAAGGACATCCGCCACTACATCAAGCGCGGCCCGCTCGGCGAGGCGTTCGCCGCGCCCTCGCGCGTGGTGCTCCTGATCGACGAGGTCGACAAGGCCGATCTCGAGTTCCCGAACGATCTCCTCCACGAGCTCGACCGCATGCGCTTCGTCGTGGGCGAGACCGGCGACGAAATCGTGGCCAAGGAGCGCCCGGTGGTCATCATCAGCTCGAACAACGAGAAGGAGCTGCCCGACGCTTTCCTGCGCCGGTGCGTCTTCCACTTCATCGACTTCCCCGATCCCGAGCTCATGAAGCGCATCGTGTACGTGCACCACCCGGACGTCGACCGCGAGCTGGTCGACCAGGCCGTGGTCGCCTTCTACCGCCTCCGCGAGCTGCCCCGCATCCGCAAGCGGCCTACCACGAGCGAGCTGGTCGACTGGATCACGGTGCTCCGCAAGTCGGGTGTCGGGCGCGAGCGCCTCGTGAAGGAGCTGCCGTTCCTCGGCGTGCTGCTGAAGAAGGAGCAAGACGTGGAGCTGCTCGCGGCGGCCAAGAAGAGCGGTCTGTTCCGCTCCTGATCGGCGGAAGCGCGGCTCATCCGTGAGGTGGAGGTTGACGCGCGCGCGCGGTGAAACTAACCCCTCCCCCATGCCCAACGACACGCCCAGCGCGCGCACCATCGGCCCTGAAGATCCGCTCCCCGGGGTGAAGAACGTCATCCTCGTGATGAGCGGCAAAGGCGGCGTCGGCAAGAGCACGACGGCCACCAACCTCGCGCTCGCCCTGAAGCGCGCGGGCTACCGCGTGGGCCTGCTCGACGCCGACATTTACGGCCCGTCGATCCCCACGATGCTCGGCGTGAGCGGGCGGCCGGTCTCCACCGACGGCAAGACCATCGAGCCGCTCGAGCGCTTCGGCGTGAGGCTCATGTCGATAGGCTTCCTCCTGGAGGACCCCAAGCAGGCGGTCATCTGGCGCGGCCCCATGCTCCACGGCGCGCTCCAGCAGTTCCTGAAGGACGTGAGCTGGGGAGAGCTCGACTTTCTCGTGATGGACCTCCCGCCCGGCACCGGCGACGTCACGCTGACCCTGTCGCAGCGCCTGGGCGTCACGGGCGCGGTGGTCGTCACGACCCCCCAGTCGGTGGCCACCGACGACGTCTTCAAGAGCGTGTCGATGTGCGAGAAGGTGAACATCGAGGTGCTCGGCGTCGTGGAGAACATGAGCTTCTTCATCGACACCGCCGGCGTGCGGCACGAGCTCTTCGGGAAGGGCGGCGGCCAGGCGATCGCCGACTTCGCGAAGGCCCCGCTGCTCGGCCAAGTGCCTATCGACCAGCGCATCCGCGAGTGGGGCGACAAAGGCACGCCGCTGGTGCAGGCCGAGCCAGACGGCCCGACGGCCCAGGTGTTCGCCGAGATCGCGCAGAAGCTGGTCGAGGTCGTGTTCGCCAAGGCGGAGGCCGGCGACGACGACGGCCCCGTGATCGACCGCAGCGGCGGCCCCGGCGGCAAGAAGCGCCTGCCCGTCATGAAGTGACCCTGGGGGGTGGGGCGTTCACCCTCAAGCTTGGTCGGCTCACGGGCGCCGGGAGCGATGGCGAGCGATGGCAGCTCGCAAAAGTTACGTCGACGCCAACATCGACTGCGCCTTCGGCGACCGCCGGCCCGCCCCGGGCACGCGCGATGAGCGTAAGCCCTTCCCCTTCCTTCGCTGCTTTGGCACCATGCGGAGGGCGGAAGGAGCGTCATCGATGAACGCCAAGAGGGGGGGAGCGGTGCTGCTGTTGTTGGCGAGCGGTTGCTCCGTCCGCGGTCCCGCGGACATGAAGGCGATCCCGCCGTCGCTCTCGAAGTTCTCGATCCATGCGCCGTGCACGGCCGCGGCCGCCCACGCGGTCGTTCCGGACGCCGCGAGCACGATGGCGCTCACCGTCGAGGAGCCCTCCTCCGCGCCCGGCACGCCATGGATCTTGTTCCGCAGCCGACGGCTCGCCGACCCGCACCTGCTGTTCAGGGTCGACGTGACGGAGGCGCCTGCCCAACCCACGGCTTCAATGATCACCATCTACTCGGCGCCGGTCCCACCAAACCTGTACGACACGCAGGAGACCATCGCGATGCCCGGCGCCCTCGCGAGCCGCATCGTCGCCGCCTGCGCGACGGGGTCCGCCGGTCCCACCGCGAAGGCCGCACCCGCCCCAAAGGCCGCACCCGCCTCAAGCGGAGACGAGGAATGAAGGGCCTCGATCGCGCTCGACTCGCTGCGCTCGGTCTCATCGTCGCGCTGCCCGGCTGCGGAGAGGCCTTCTCGATGGCGGCGCCGTCGACGTTCCGCGCGCCCGCGACCTCCTTCGCGCGCGTCTTGAAGGCCTCGGCGACGGAGCCGGCCCTCCGCGAGGTGATCGCGGCCGAGTCGCTGCGCGACGTGCGCCCGATGGGCACCCGAGCGCTGCTCGACTTCCGTGGGGAGGACGGAGGGAGCGGTGCGTTCGGTACGGGATCGTTCGGCGCGTACCCGATCTGCGGACCGCTGGAGATGCGTGAGCTCCGCGGTGGTCGGCGTGTCTGGAGCGTTCAACGAGCCCCGGGCTGCGACGACGAGATCATCAGCGTCAACCCGCGGCTCGTGGTCCTCGGCCTGCGCGGTGACGGAGAGGCGGCCAGGTTCCAGCTCGCCACGCTCGACACAGCGACCGGGAAGACCGTCGCGTCCGTCGCCGCCGAACGGCCGGCGCAAGCCACCGCCAGCGGCGAGGCGCTCGTGCTCGTGCAGGGCAAGGCCGGCGGGCGAAGAGCCTCTCTTCACGAGGGCGATCAGCTCTCTCGCAAGTGGGAAGCGAAGCTCGGCGACGAGGCGCAGCTCTCTGCGAAGGTCGTGACGGTCGGCGAGAGCGTCATCGTCCTGGGGTCGAAGGTGACGGTCATCGCGCGAGGCAGCGGGCAAGTGGTGAAGTCGATCGACTTCGGCGCCGGCTCCTTGACGCTCGACGCTCTCCCGACCGGCGACGCCGTCTACGCGCTCGGGGCGAACGCGAAGGCCAAGACGGCGCGGCTCTCCCGCATCACGAGCGACGGCAAGCTCGCTTGGACGAACACGACGGCGAAGGGCGCGCTCGATGTGGTGACCTCGGCGGGCCCGCTCCTCGTCGACGGGGCAGCGGTGACCGCGCTCAAGGCGGCGGACGGCTCTCCGGCCTGGACGGCCAAGCTCCCCGCCGCGGCGAGCGGCGCTGGGCTCGTCGTCGGATCGAGGGTCCTTTTTCCGCATTCCGAGGGCGTCACTGCGCTCGACGTTGCGACGGGCGCGCTCGCGTACACCGTCGCGCCTTTCGCCAAGGACCCGAAGGACGCGCAGAGCCTGGCGATCGCCGACCGGCTCGCGCTCGCGGGCGATGGACTCGTCGTGCTCGACACGGCCAAGGGCGTCGCCGGCATCGAGGTGAGCGACACGAAGGGCAACGCCCGCTGGGCCATCCGGGTGCGCTCGCTGCCGCACGTGACGCGGCAGGGGCGGCTCCTGTCGGCGTTTGGCAAGTTCGACGACAGCGTTGCCGGGGCAATGCTGATGCGGATCCGGCAGAACCAGGCGGCTACGACGGAGCTGTTCACCACCATGAACAACATGGGTGGGGGCGGCCTCACAACGGGCGCGCTCGAGGCGACCATGCAGATGCAGAGCGCCGGGCAGGCGGCGTCCGCGGGGAACTGGGGTATGTTCGTCGAGGCGCTGAACTTCCGGAAGCGCGAGCAGGTGCGCGCGTCGCTCGCGCAGGCGCGCATCGACGACGGGTCCAACATGATCCTGCGTCCGATCTCGTGGGCTACGGGTCGTGGCGTGCTCGTCGTGCGGAAGAGCGATGGGGCATTCCGCGAGATCGTGACCGGGCCGCCGGACGTCTACGAAGACGCGTTCC
Source organism: Myxococcales bacterium (assembly GCA_016720545.1). Lineage (NCBI taxonomy): Bacteria > Pseudomonadati > Myxococcota > Myxococcia > Myxococcales > Myxococcales bacterium. Next base: position 8,129 of record JADKKK010000005.1, on the reverse strand, counting down.
GCCAGGCCTCCGTCGCGGCTTACCTACCGCTAGCGCAGACGGTGGTCACGTTCTCGGAGGGCCTCGACGCCTCGAAATGGGTCGACGGCAAGGAGCAGCGCGCCGTGCAGCTCGTCAACCGCGGACTCGTCGCCTACGGGCTCGACGAAGCGAGCCTGCATCCCGCAGCCGAGTACGCGAAGCGATCGGTCGTGCCGCTGGGAAGCTTCGAGGGGACGACGGGGCCCACGATGGCGCCTGTGGCCCAGTAGGTTCGTCGCGACACTCCGTGGGCACGCCTCGCGGACGGACAAAAGGAAGACGGCCCGGAGCCCGGGGGCGGCCCCCTTTTTCGGCGCCGGCGGGCCCCAACTCGGCGTCGTTCCGCGCGATGAAGGCGAGCCTCCCGCCGGGGATGAGACGCCGTACGACGGGGAGCCGCGCGAGAACGAAGGACCTCGACCCAGACCCCCACGACAATGGGGGGGAGCGCGAGGGGGGAACGCCCTCGCTCTCGACGACACCAGGACCCGACACTCCGGGAGCCCGCCAAGGGGGAGCGCGAGGGGGGAACGCCCTCGCTCTCGACACTCGGTGGGCACGCCTCGCGGACGGACAAAAGGAAGACGGCCCGGAGCCCGGGGGTGGCCCCTTTTTCGGCGCCGGCGGGCCCCACCTCAACTCGGCGTCGTTCCGCGCGATGAAGGCGAGCCTCCCGCCGGGCGTGAGACGGGGTCACGACGGGGAGCCGCGCGAGAACGCCGGCCTCAGACATGAGGCTCCTCCCACCGCCGCCGAAAAGGGGGCCCCCGCTCCTCGAACGACAAGGACCTCGACCCAACCGACCACGACACCAGGGGAGCGCGAGGGGGGACGCCCTCGCTCTCGACACTCCGTGGGCAGGCCAAGATCGACCCGGAGCACGGCGGCGCCCCCTTTTTCGGCGCCGGCGGGCCCCACCTCAACTCGGCGTCTTCCGCGCGATGAAGCGAGCCTCCCGCCGGGCGTGAGACGCCGTACGACGGGGAGCCGCGCGAGAACGCCGGCCTCAGACATGAGGCTCCTCCCACCCGCCGCCGAAAAAGCGCTCTTTCTCGAAAGTCGGGCAGGGTTCCGAGCGCCTTTCGTCGCTCGAGCACGTGAAAGGGGCGGGTTGCGCCTCGGGCGCCGGCCTGAGGCGCGGGGTCGATCTCGAGCGGCGGCGATCTTGGGCGTGAGAGTGCGCTCCCCCACCCATTCCGCACCGTGCGGTGGCATCCATCGGGTTGTGAAAAGCAGCCTGGAGGACACCGGATGGGGCAGCGCGCTCGTATTCTTGAAAATTCTCGGCTTCGATGGGTGGCGTGTGAAGGAGCCTACTTCGAGAACGCTACCGGCGAACGGGTGACGCCCGGCCGGCTGTACGCCGCGCTTCGCGGACGAAGGTCGTGCTCGTTGTCGAGCGTCGATGGGTTCGGCGGTGCGGCCGGTGCACGGAGAGGGCCCCCGCATCCACGAGCAAGGAAGCCGCGGCGCTGGGCGGACCTGCCGTGGGGCGACCACCCGTCGAGATCGAGTATGCCGCCAGCCGGGTAAAAGTGCCGAACGTGTGGCACGGCGACGACCGAATGGTCGCGTGGGCCGACCCTACCAGCGGCAGAGTAGGCGCCTGCAGCAGCGCCTCGCAGTCGAGGCCGCGTCCATGCCGGTCATGCACGTCGCCGCGCTTCGGCCTCAGCTGGCTGACCGTTCACCGCGCGGAAGAGGCGCGCGCTCGCGCGGTGGGAGGCGACTTGTCGACCCGCCCGCTCCGTCATGTCGGCGTCGACGAGAAGTGGCTCGGCCGCCGCCACCACCTTGCCTACAAGTACGTCAGATCGTGAGCGACCTGGAGACGGGCGAGCCAGTGTGGATCGGCCATGGCCGAAGCGAAGCGACGCTGCGGGGCTGGCTCGAAAGCCTGTCGCTCGAGCAGCGAAGCACCATCAAGCTCTTCGCCATGGACCTGCACCGGGGCTTTTGGAACGCGGTCGACGGCGTTCCGGGCCTCGAGCACGCTCTCGTGGTGCACGACCCGTTTCACATCATGAAGCTCGCCGGGGCCATGCTCGACGGGTCCGTCGCGAGTCTTCTTCCGCGCGGGCCCGGTGCGCGCCGTCGGCAAGGGACGCCGCTGGCTCCTGCTCCGCGCCTGGGAGCGCACGGGAAGGCCAGCGCGCGACCTGAAGATGCTCCTCGCGCAAACAAGACCTTGGCTGCCTACCAGATCAGGAGGAGCCGCGAAGTCCTGCGGCGCCTGATCGAAGCGCGATGAAGGCGGGCTCGACCGCATCCTTCGTCGGACCAACCGGCACAGCATCCGTCCGCTGCGCCGACTGCACGATACTCTCAATGAGCGGTACAACGGATCGTTGCCTTGGCCGAGCACCGCCCCGCTGTTGGGCGAGTCGAAGCGTCAACAACAACTGGGAGACGCTGGTCGAAGGGCCCGCGGATCCGAGACCACGCATACCTCCTACGCAAGTTGCGCTTCATGACGGCGAACCCCATCGCGAGGGGGACGGGATCAGGCGCTTCTCGCTCTCGGCCTTAACCGCCTCTCCCACTCGGTCGGGCGGCCTAACAAACTATGCGCTCCCACGCAGCCCGACTTCTGACAAAGAGCCCGAAAAAGGGGGCACCCCCGCGCTCCTCGAACGACAAGGAGCTCGACCCAAAACGCCACGCAAAGGGTGGAGCGGGCACGCCTCGCGGACGGACAAGAAGGAAGACGGCGCGGAGCCCGGGGGCGCCCCCTTTTTCGGCGCCGGCGGGCCCCACCTCAACTCGGCGTCGTTCCGCGCGATGAAGGCGAGCCTCCCGCCGGGGATGAGACGCCGTACGACGGGCAGCCGCGCGAGAACGCCGGCCTCAGACATGAGGCTCCTCCCACCGCCGCCGAAAAAGGCGGACACCCCCGCGCTCCTCGAACGACAAGGAGCTCGACCCAAAACGCCACGACGGGGGAGCGCGAGCCGCGAACGCCCTCGCACTCTCCGCGCGCCTCGTCCGCGGGGGCGGAATTCGCTGGTCCACTGCGCCCGCTGACGTAAGCTCATCGGGGATCGGGTCCGCGACGTCCGCGACGTGACGGTGGACGCTCCGTCCCCGGCGTTGGGTGACTTGTGGAAAGGATTGGGGAGTGACATGGGCGAGTGGCTAGTCGACCCTATTTCGGCAGCAACGGCAGCAACAGCTACTGGACCCGTATCAACTGCATCCGCTACTAGTAGTCCCGTATCAACTGCATCTACAATAGCCAACTTCCTCGTTAACGAGAAGTTCGCGTGGTGCCTTATCGGGTTGATCTTCGCAGCGACGCTGTTCTTCGCGATCCATCTCGTATTCCAGAATCGCGCGGTGATTCGAGAGCTGAAGCGAGCGACTGCGACAGTTAGCAAGGTCGACAGGGCGACCTTCGGGCTCCACTTCGAGCGCGTGTCCGCGGAGCTGGGGAAATCACCCTTGCTGAAGCACGCGTGGATGGAGTTCCTCGAGACGCTCGTCCGGAGGGAATTGTGGCCCACCGGCGAGGTCTCCAACACCGCCCAGCCCGGCGAATACTTCGACCTGGCTCGGCTCCAGGAAGGCCACGTGTCGCGCAGGTTTCACTCGAGCCTGCCAAACCTCCTCGTCGGCTTCGGCCTCGGCGTCACGTTCCTCGGTCTCGCGGCCGGTATCTCTCTGGCCAGTGGTAAACTCAACTTGGGGGACATCTCAGCGCTCAAGTCGTTGCTGGACGGGGCCTTCCTCTCGTTCGGGAAGTCGGCAGCCGCGATTTTCTGCTCGCTCGTGTTCGGACGCGTCGACGACTGGTATCAATCCAAGGCGGAGGCCGCGCTCGGCGAGCTCACCAAGGCGCTCGAGGAGCGGCTCACGCTCGTGACGCCCGAGCGCCTCGCTTTGGAGCAGAACGCGCAGACGCGCGAGCTCATCGACACCCTTCTGAAGCAGACAGCGAGCCTTGACGCGTTCGCGGCGCAGAGCGCGACGCTCCTCGCGCAGATAACGACCGAGCTGCGCGACCAGCGAATGCACGGCGAGGACCAAGCGAAGGACGCGAGCCGACACCACGCCAGGATGGAAGCCCACGCGGCAGAGGAGACTCGCCAGGCGAGAGCACGCCTTGACGTGGCGGCCAAGAACCTCGACGGGACCCGCGAGCAGACGAGGGAGCTCAGCGAGCAGACGACCCAGCTCAAGCACTTCAACACGGACTTTGCGAATAGCGTGAGCGGGGCGCTGGAGACGGCGCTCGAGCGCCGCATCAGCGAGCGCCTCGGGCCCATGCTTCAGGCCGTCATCGCGGAGCTTGGCGGTATCCGCTCGGAGCGCAGCTCCTCCAACGAGAAGGCACTCCAGGGCCTCGTGTCGCAGTTCCAGTCCACCCTCACCGGCGCTGCTGGCAGTGAAATGGCCGGAATGGCGCAGACCCTGTCCGACCTCCGCGGGTCGCTGGCCGAGGCGTCCGCCGCCATGTCCGAGGCGCACGAGCGCGCGTCCGCGACCTCAGCCCGAATGACCACGGACGCCGCGACCACGCTCACGAAGACGCAAGAGGCGCTCGGGACGCAGACGGCCGCGCTGTCCGAGCTCATTAGGACCATCGCGACCGAATCGGGGAGCTCGGTCACGGCGGTCATCGAGCGCGCGACCGCCGGCATGGCGAAAGTCCTCGAAAGCTCCGGGGCGTCCTCGGCGACGGCGACGGCGCAGATGACCGAGTTGGTCGCCGGGATGCGCGAGGCGATGAACAGCCAGCTCGCGACCGTGACGGAGATGATCCACCAAGCCTCGTCTACCTCGCAGGGCGCGGTGCGAGCTCACCTCACCGCGGCTGGCGACGAGCTCGCTCGCGGAACGCAGCAGCAGACCGCAGCGCTGGAGGCCTCCGCGGCGGCGCTCACCCGCGCGACCGACACCTGGGCGAGCTTGATCCGAGGCTCCGAGCAGCTGGTCGAGCGCGCAGGGACCACCGTGCAGTCGTTCGACAGCACCGGGACGCAGCTCACCGCGATCTCCGCCAACCTGGCCCGTACGGCCAGCAGCATGGACGGTGCGCAGGCTCACCTCGCCGTCCACGCCGAGGCGACCGCGCGCTCCGCGGCGGCCATGAGCGCCGCCACGAAGGCGATCGACGAGAGCCTTCAGCACGCGCGCGCATCCTGGGGCGAGTACGAGAGGCGGTTCACCGGAGTCGACGCGTCTTTGGCGCAGACGTTCAAGAGCCTCGACGAGGGGCTCGCGAGCTACGCCGCGCGGGTGAAGGAGTACCTCTCGGAGGTGGACCGCAGCCTGGGCGAGGCGGTCAACCAGCTCTCCAGCGCGATAAGCCCCCTCGGGGAGGACCTCGAGGCGCTGCCAGACCAGGTGAAGCGGTTCGCGGACGCGGTCGACAGGCTTGGGGGCGGGCTCCAGGGCGGCGCGCGGCGATGAAGAAGGCGGCCCACTCGTCCGGTGACTACCTCGCTTCGGCGAGCGACCTGATGGCGTCGCTCGTGTTCGTCTTCGTGATCGTGGCGGTCCTGTTCGCGCTCCGTTCCAAAGACGCCCAAGACGCCGCGACGACGGCGCAGCGCCGGGCCGATGCGGAGCAGACGCAACTCAAGCAGGCAAACCAAGCGGTCGTCGGCGCCGCCGCCGCGCGCAAGGACCTGCTCGACAAGGTCAAGGCGGCGCTCAAGCAGCATTCTATCAAGGTGGAGGTCACCGCCGACGGGATACGCTTTGAATCGGAGGTCCTCTTCGCCTCCAACGAGTCACGCCTGACGAAGGCAGGGCAGGACGCGCTAGACAAACTCGGGAAAGAGCTCAAACGCTTGCTGCCATGTTTCGTACCGTCCAAGACGAACAGCAGCGCGCCGTGCGAGGCGAATCGAATCTATCCGGGCGGGATAGACGCCCTGCTCGTAGAGGGCCACACCGACGCGAGGCCAATCCCCGAAGTCGGCCATGATGGGGGAGACGGCAACTGGCGCCTCTCGACAGAACGAGCTCTCGCGGCCTTCCAGGTGCTGGAGCCGCAGCTCCGCGACTTCAGGAACCTGAACGGGCAGCGCCTGCTCGGGATCTCCGGCTATGGTTCTTCGCGCCCCACTGAACGCGACGCCTCCGCCGACGGATCCGCGGCGGACCTTGAACCCCACGCCTCCGCCGACGGATCCGCGGCAGACCTCGCGAGGGATCGCCGCATCGAGATCCGCATCTTGATGGCCGCGCCCAGCGTGCAGGGGGGCGACGGTGGAGCTGAGTAGCGCTCTCGAAGCGTCGCTCTCGTCGCTTCGAGAGCTGGACCTGCACGGGCTCGTGCCGAAGAAGATTTTGGCGGCCGCCACGCGCGTGAAGCACCTGTTCGCGAACGCGGGTCAGAAGCCTCCGGCGCAGCTGCGCCTCGCGGAGGCCAAAGAAGACCTCCTCGCCGCGTGGGGAGTGACGGGTACCTTGGAGGGCGTCTCGCCGAGGGTGCTCCGCCTGGTGCCCTTCTTTGCGTTCACAGAGGCTGGCGAAGCGGACGCGCCGGTCGCCGGTCGAGCGGGTTTTCGCGAGGCTTACCTGCGGTGGGTCCGGGATCGGAGTCGCTCGACCACGCTCGCCGCCTTGGTGCGCATGTTCTTGAAGACGTACCCGACCGGGCAACCCTGGGCCGAGGAGTGGCGTCGGGCGCTGGTTAGCGACCTCGCGGCGTGTCGCGGTCCGGCCGCGGCGCGATGGAGAGATCGCGCCGAGCGGTTTGGGCTGCTGGCGGAGGACGGGCCGAAGCGCTTCGCCGAGGCGCTCCGCGACGCCCAGGCGCCGACCAAGCTCCTCGAGGAGGCGGGGCTCGACGGGGAGCTCGCCCACGCGCACTTCCTCGAGCACAGCTTGCGGTGGGTGTTGAGCTTCGTGGCCGAGGAGACGCGCTCGCGCGGGCGTCCTCAGGTCGTGGCGCACTTGCTCGCGCCGCTTCAGGACGGCCAGCGGAGGCTGCGGTTCCGGTCGCTTAGGGTGGAGTTGGCGAAAGCTCTGCTTCGTCCTTTCCATAACGAAGATCCGCGCGAGCCCGGTCTCAAGGACTGCCTAGATCGCGCGCTGCTCATGCTCCTCGGGCATCCACGCCTTGAGCCGGCCCATTGGGTGGGGGTCGACGAGGGCGACCGAAGAACGATGGATCGCTGGCTCACCGCGGCCGCCTTCGAAACGTTCATGAGGATCCTCGACCTGACCGCCGACGATCGGTGGATGGCGCGGCGCGCGTTCTGGGAGGGCTACCTACCGAGGGAGGGCAGGCCGGGTGCGCTGGTCGAGGCCTGGCCGGTCTTGGGCCCCAAGGCAGCCATGCTCGCGAGGACGCAGCTCGAGCTGGACGAGCGGGCCTTCGGGACCATGAGCCCCGAAGACCGCCGGCAGAGCACGCTCATCATGCGAATCCACGGCCCCACGGGTGACGCCATCGTCTGCGAGTGGAGTCATAAGGGGGCGGCGCGAGTGTGGAGTACCGACGAGGATGGCGCGCCTCGCTTGTACCAACGCTCCTACCGGAGGGAGGAGCTGCGCGGCGCCACCACGAAGTGGGTCGCCCACGACGCGTACGGGAAGTGGGAGGACAAAGTCCGGCGCCTCCTGTCGGATGAGACCGGAGCCCAGCCCAGAACAGGAGCAAAATGGAAACGCTGAGCTGGCACGTGGATGCGGGCGGGGTCCGGTTCGAGGTGCGCGCAGATGGCGTCTGCCTCCCGGTGGAGTCGTGGCTCCTTCACGAGCTGAGGAGCCCAGCCGGGGCGCCGGTAAGCGCGGGCCCGCTCGTGCCACTCCTGCAGGACGACCTCGCGTTCCCGGTCGGACAAGGTGTGTACGTGCCGCATCGGGCGATCCCCGACCTGACAGACGCCGAGCTCCGCCTGCTCGGCCTGCCACAGCGCCGGGACCCGAGCGTCTCGATCCGAGCGCGCGGCGCGACCCTGGACGTGGACTTCCGATTGGAGGTCGGTCTTGCCTATGCGGGGCGCGGAGAGCGAGCCCTCGAGCGGGAAGGTGCCTTCATCGCCGCCGGCGCGGAGCGCCACGTGCTGTCACCGGCGACGTTCGCCCTCCTGGAGCAGGTCGACGCGTTCAACGCGCGCGCCGCGAACACCTTCGACGATCGCATGCGAGGC